>NZUJ01000090.1 GCA_002701295.1 Ponticaulis sp.
GAGTAGCAGAAAATCAGTCATGTCAGAGCCCAGGTCATTCCCGAGTCTTACGGTGCATTATTCGCGCGGAATGGGGAAGGGCTTCGTGCCTGGCGCGCTCTGGGCAACTTATCGCGAAGCCAAAACTGCAACCGCGTCGCGTTCCACTAGCATTCTTGTCTGTTGCAATCTGCCGCTATACAGTTCCGATCGACTTTTCGTAGGATAAAAATGCGCTACTTTCTTTCAGCTGCAGTAATCGGTCTGATCGCTATGCTCGGCCTCTCATCGACCGCATCGGCTCAATCACTCAAGAAGGTGAGCCCAGACAAATTCGAAACCCGGGCACCGCTGAAAGGGTATAGCTTCGATAGAGTTCGCCCACTCAACGAAAATGATGCGACCGCTTTTCCAGACGGATTGTCTTTGGTCACCTACAGAAAAGATGAAGGTTACGGATCTTTGGCTGGTGTTCTGGACAGTCGAAACCGTCGCGCTGAATGGATTTTGCAGCCGCATTTTGCGCAAATTGAGGTCGTCGGCCATGGATTGCTCGCGATCAAATCGCAGAGCGGTCTTGAGGAAAATTATTGCGTTTTCGACATCAAGGCCTCCGCATGCGAGCCAACGGACAAAAATCGTCTCGTGCCGCTCGGCGATATCAATATAAAGACACTTCCAAACTGGGTGGCTGACCAGGCACTTGCACGCACGACCGACACCTACGGCACCCTTGATTTACAGATCTATGGCGCGTCAGGACAACTCATAACAGAGGTCAAAAACGCCGTTCACGATAAAGACAATCGCGTCAGCGCTTTCTCTCTCGGGAATGCGCTCGTCATCCGAACCAGCCCCACGAAAGGGGAACTCGCCGACCTCGTCATCAGTCGACTCGAAGATGGACGTGTGACGAAAACTGTCGTTCCACTATTTTCAATTCTGCAATTTAGTGAACGCCGCCAACCGGTAAAAAATGGCCAGTTTGATTACAGCGCGCCAAAGGACACCTATGAAGGCTTTGAACTTATGTTCACCGCAAATGCCGAATTGGGACTGGTCTGGCCTTACTATGAGACAGAGACCGGATTTCAGCCTGCTCCGGCAGACCTGATCGGTTTAAAACCGCTCGATTTTTACTTCTTCAATCCGACTATTGAACCAAAAGTGGAGTTCAGGGAAAGCTATAACGCGACCCATTATTGCTGCCATGTCCCGCTTGGCTGGACCGTGACCTGGGAGACGCCAGACGGCATTCGTCATGCACTCCTGCGCCAGAAGACCATACCCACTTACGAGGAAGTCATGGGCTCACGCGAAAAGGCTGTTTATCGACGTTTTGAACCGCTCTGGCAGCCTGCGCGGGGCAATGATGCGCAGACGCTGGCCCAGGATCAGGGGCAATTAATTGGCCAATATGGCTTCCACCGGACCGATGGGACCGTCGAGATTTATCAGGAGGATTTTTACGGCATCAATGACGGCGGAACAATGCAATTGCTGGAGACCATACCCGAAGCGCGTTTTTCAGGCTGGCTGACTCAGAAAATGCAGGACCGCGCCCGAAAACGCGCAACTGCCGTGCAGGAACTCGCGGCCATAAGGCGCGCTATGGAGGAGCACGACCGGCAAATGGATGCGGCCTGGGCGGCCGCGGAAAAACGGGCTGACGACATCAATGCCCAGAGGGCTGCTGCAGCAGCTGAAAGACGTGCAAAGGCGGCAGAGGAAAGAGCGGCGCGAGACGCAGATCGCGCTCGACAGGACGCAGCCGAGCAGGCGGTGATGGACTCCGAAATTGCGCGGTACGAGGCCTGGAATTCCTGGCGAAAAGATAGCAATTTGTCCAGCGGCTCCACTGTCACCGCGCCAGTCGATTATTGGAAGTCCTATGATAGCTCCAACACGACGGGCCAGTACACGACCTCATCGGGCGCAGCCTCGGGATGCCCGCTGGGCAACACGATTTGTTGAGGTTAGCAGCTTAGCCAGAGAAACTCAGTTCCGCGGTGGGTGGACTGAGCTCTCGCGAAGTCTGTCAGGAAGACGTGCATTTGACATCGGACAGAAATCAGTCTGCCAGCACATCCACACTATAATTGACCGTAAGATACTGCTCTCGCAACAGCTTCCGCATTGGTGCGCGCCCCAAGTTTTTTTCGTATCTGCTGAATGTGATAATTTACTGTCACGGTCGCAATCGAGAGCCGATCAGCTATCCTGTCCGGGCGTTCGCCCTTTGCTATTGCCGCAAGGCAGTCTTTTTCACGATCTGTGAGTTCCGGAACACCGTGATATCTTCGGCTGATCTCCCCAGACATTTTTTCGTGAAACATGTATGTAAACACGAGAATTTCCGCATGAGACTCCCGCCAAAGTTTGGCAAATTCATGGGTTTTCATGTCTGAAATCAATCCGATACCCGACAGAATCTCTGGCCCTTGTCGAAGGGCAGGCAGCGGAATGCTCGCCGAAGACGTCAATCCGGCGTCACGTGCCTCATCCAAAAAATGAAGGTCAGAGCGCTTCGACGTTCGTGAATCGCCGTCAATATCAGTGTCAAAAAGTATTGGTTTGGCGCTGCTGGATTTCACATTCTCTACGCCGGGATCGATAAGATCGTATCGCTGAGCCGCATAGTGACTCAGCCAGCCTTCGTCCATTGTCGAAATAAAGCTGACAGGAGCCTCACTAACGTCAAAGTTCAGAGTGTCGAGATATCCGTAGTTGAACGACCAAAACCCATGATTTTTCAGAAACCCTTCGAATACCAACAAGAACTCGTCAGAATTCTTCGCATTTCTGAGGTCAGAGAGGCGCTCTGCAAATGCTGCTGTAAACATGTCTAACCCCCTCCTCACTTGAAAACATCAGTCAGATTTTTGCGTAAGGCCAGATTGACTTCAACGATCTGACGACAATGTGTTGAAAAATCTGCAAACCGGTCACTCAAACACGCAGCCTGGGCGGTCATACACGCACAGAAAACTTCACATCCCCTCTCGCGCTTCGCTCAACTCCCCTATATCGTCACGCCATGAGCGAGTCAGAGCTGCCACCTGAAGACGAACGAGACGACAAGACCTTCTCCATGTTTGGAGAGGCCGAAGCCCCTGTGGCAAAGGACAAGTCCGGCTATCTGGTACTGGCGCGGAAATATCGACCGCAGAGCTTTGACGAGCTGATCGGTCAGGAGAGCATGGTCAAAACCCTGGCCAATGCCTTCCGCACGGGCCGGGTCGCCCATGCCTTCATGCTGACCGGTGTGCGCGGGATTGGGAAAACCACCACCGCCCGCCTCCTCGCTCGCGCTCTGAACTATGAGACCGAAACGGTCGACCAGCCAAGCATCACAATGGACCCGCCGGGCCGTCATTGCGAAGCCATTCGCAAGAGCCAGCATCCCGATGTGATGGAGCTCGACGCGGCCTCCCGCACCGGTGTGGATGATATGCGCGAGCTGTTGGACGGCGCGCGCTACACCCCGGTTTCGGCGCGGTATAAAGTCTTCATCATCGACGAGGTGCACATGCTTTCCAAGTCGGCCTTCAACGCGTTGCTGAAAACGCTGGAAGAGCCGCCCGAGCATGTGAAGTTCATCTTCGCGACCACCGAAATCCGCAAAGTGCCTGTAACGGTTCTCTCCCGGTGTCAGAGGTTTGATCTGCGACGCCTCGATATCGAGATGCTGTCCGGGCACCTCTCAAACATTTGCCAGAAAGAAGGCGTGAAGATTGAGGATGAAGGCCTCACCCTGATCGCCCGTGCCGCCGAAGGCTCAGTCCGCGACGCACTCTCTATTCTGGATCAGGCGATTGTGTCCTCTCAGGATGGCGCGGCCATTCCGGCCGATGACATTCGCGACATGCTGGGCCTTGCCGACCATTCGCGCCTGATCACCCTGTTCGACCTGTGTGCCAGCGGTGATCACAAGGCCGCGCTTACCGAAGTCGCCAGCCAGTTTCACGCAGGCGCAGACGCGCTGACGGTTCTCAAAGACCTGATCGAGCTGGCCGTTGAGGTCAGCCGCGCGACAATTCTGGGCGAGGCGTATTCCGCCAGCGGTCCGGCCGAATGGACGCGTATGACCAGAGCGATCGCGCAAAAACTCTCGCCGGCGCAATCCTCTCGTCTCTGGCAGATCCTGATAAAAGGTCTGGAAAACGCCCAGATCGCGCCGAACCCGGCAACCGCCGTGGAGATGACGCTCATTCAGCTTGCGGCAACAGCGCATGTGCCGCCGCCCGAAGATGCGGTGAAAGCCATATTGGAGGCCGCCCAGGGAAAGCCTGATGCGCCTGCGGCGCCGGCTGCAGGCGCCATTTCAGACACATCCAGCGTCAGCTCAACAGGCCAGCCTTCCAGCTTTTCCGGAATTCTGGCTTTGCTCGATTCCCGCAAGCGCGCGGACCTTCAATATGAGGTCGAGCGCTTCGTTCGCCCCGGTGAGGTCCGACATGGCTTCATGTCTTTCCAGCTCGAAGAAGGCGCAACCCCCGGCCTGATCAGCAATCTGCAGATCTTCCTTAACAAGGAAACCGGCATCAACTGGCAGATCGAACAGATCCGCTCAGAACATGAAACGGTGAAGGAAACCGAGGCGCGCGAGCGAGAAGAACGCATTCACGAAGCGATGAAAGACCCGTTCCTCTCTGGCCTGATTTCCAGCTTTCCCGGAGCGGAGGTTCTTGATGTTGTGCCGCCAGAACCCAATTCAGAAGACGAAAACATCGTTCACGTCGATTTCTCGACGCCGGAAAAAACCAGAAAGGAAAACCGATGAAAGGTCTTGGCGATATGGGCAAGATTATGCGTCAGGCGCAGGAAATGCAGTCCAAGATGCAGGAAGCTCAGGAAAAGGCCGAACAGGTAACCGCCGATGGTGTGGCTGGTGGCGGCATGGTCCGCGTCACGCTGAAAGGCAAGGGCGAGCTGGTGGACCTGTCCATCGATCCGACGCTCATGGGCGACGAACCGGAAATCATCGAAGACCTGATCAAGGCGGCGCACTCCGACGCGCGAAAGCGTCTGGATGAAGCGCTCGAAAAAGCTATGCAAGACGCCGCGTCAGGCCTTGGCGGCATGCTCCCCGGCTTCAAAATGCCGTTCTAAGGTCAACCGGCTTAAAGCAAACCATAAGAAATCGCCTTGGCCACAGCCTCGGCGTTGGTTGCGGCGGACAGTTTTTTCCTAGCCGTTCCGATGTGATAGTTCAACGTAACCGTCGCGATACCGAGCTCATCGCCGATGACTTCCGGTCGCAGCCCGTTGGCGATCAGCCCCAGACAATCACGCTCCCTATCCGTCAGGGCTTGTAGGTTGTTCGCCTTGACGAAGAGAGCGGACTCCACTTTGCGCTGTGCGAGCATCAGAAACAAAATGATTTCGCCTGAATGAGACGCCAGGAGCGTCTGGAATTTCTCGCGGCTCAAATCCGACCAGATGGAAAACCCTGTCGGCAGATCATCAACCGGCGTCTTCAATGGAATTACGAGACCCGATTTGAAACCAACGCTGTCATTAAGATCATAAAAATCGACTTCGTTTGGAAGGATGTCTGGCGTTTCAGACACAAACTCTTTTCCGATCAGATAAGGCGTGATGATGTTTTCTGAAGCGTGCTTTCTGACGCCATAATCATCATTGATGCGATTGGTCGCCTGATATTCTTCAAAATGAGCCTCGGGTGCATTATTGATCCACGCGATATCTTCTTCACTCGTGAGCGCGGCGTTCTTCACGAGGATAGCGCTGAACATGGAGATATCGAACTGATGCAGAAAAGCTTCGATCAGTTGGGTCAGTTCCTCGGTCGTGCTGACCGCATCCAACTTGACCAGATATTCTTCTAATGTCGGTGAAAACATTGTCCGCCGTATCCAGACGCAGATTAACTCGTTCTAATACAAACCTATAGCGCTCACTGCGCTTGGCAAGGCAGCACACGCTTCAGATGTCGATAAGACGTAACTCTCTCCAGAAGTGTGGCACCACAGCTTGAAGAAGGCTTTGGCGTGCAACCGAATACCGCGTCTCGAAGCGCACGTTCGTCTGGCGAATACGCATGTCGCAAAAGCGTAGCAATGATTGGTTAGTCCACCCAAACAACACGCTTGCTGATCTCACCCATCAGCCTTCGAAGATCAGACTACAGGACATCGAAATGCGCAAAACGCTGACTACACTTCTTCCGGCCATGCTTTTTGCAGCCTGCTCGCACACCGCCCCCGCAGTGGGTCAGAATGTTGACGCGATGAGCGACCGGTCTGCCAGCTTCGTCGTTGTCGGCGATACCGGCTATATTCCGTCTTATGAGCGGTTTGAAGACGACGACGCCCCAATGCGCACGATCGGCGACTACATGGCATTGATGCAAGAAGACTGGCTGGAGCGAAACCCCGATATGGAAGGCTTCCGCCCAACGCCCTGGGTCTTCGAAAGCGCGCTTGGAAGCTATATGGAGGCAAGCGGCATGTGGCCGGTTGCCCTTGCCGCTGACGAAGTGTGCAAAAGGACAGGCTGCGATTTCGCCACCATGCTTGGCGATAATATCTATCCTGATGGGGCAACGCTCGGCGCAGACGGAATTTCCGATGAACGCCGCTTTTACGATATGCTGGATCGCCCCTATGGCAAGCTGGGCCAGGGCGTCGAAAACTTCACCATCTATACCATGATGGGTAATCACGACTGGCATATCTCGCGCGAAGCGACGGTCGCTCAGCTCGAGTATTTGCAGTCTCACCCCAACTTCACAATGCCGGATTTCTATTACAGCGCTGTTCCCAAAGGCTTTGAAGGCTTTATCGAACTCTTCGTCATCGATACGGAAATGCTGCTCGCCAGCACGACTGTGTATGAAGACAATCTGGATGACGATGGCCGGGAAGTCCGAACAGGCGAGCTTGATAGCTGGCCGGATTTTGTTCGCCCTGCCACTGATGGCGAAAAGCGGATGACAGACTGGCTGCGCGATGCCCTCGCCGCTTCAGATGCTCATTGGAAAATTGTTCTGGGCCACCATGCCGTCTGGTCTGGCGGCGGCAGCAAGTTTGAAAAAGCTCATGCCTTGCGCGCGCTCTACATGGATACACTCTGCGAATACGCCGATGTCTACATATCGGGCGATGACCACATGACCGAGGTCTACACCGACACGTGTGACATGACGGACCGCCCGGTTTTGCCGACACTCGTTTCCGGTGCCGGGTCCAAATATCGACCGCTTCACGTCAGGTTTCACGCCAATCAGCTCGCGAATAACCCCAATCTCGAAAACCTTTATTCCCGAGGCAGCGATTGGGGCTTCCTGAAGCTCGACCTGAATGAGGACGCGCTAACCGTGAATATCTTCTCCGCGCCGACCGATATGGAAGGTCGACCAATTGATGAAGGCAGTGTCAGCTTCAAACGTCGCTCTCAATTTGCAGAATAGACCCGCCCTGCCAGAGGGAGTTTGAAAACATGCCTGCTTCAGGCTATCTGCGAATCCTATCAAGCAGATAGTCTGGCTCCCAACGTAGTAAGCAGCATGTCCAAGAATCTCATCGGCCCGGAACTTCAGCGGGTCATCGACCTGATCGGAAAGCTTCCCGGCCTTGGCCCGCGTTCAGCGCGGCGTGTCGCTCTGCACCTGTTGAAACGCCCGGACACCCTGCTTGCGCCGCTGTCTGTCGCTCTCGCAGAAGCGGCTGAGGCGATCACGAAATGCTCTGTCTGTGGTACGTTTGATACGACCGATCCTTGCACGGTGTGTTCTGCGCCTAACCGGGACCTCTCCACAATTTGCGTGGTGCAGGATGTCCCCGACCTCTGGGCACTTGAACGTGCCGGCTCGTTTCGGGGGCGGTATCATATCCTGGGTGGCGTGCTCTCCGCGCTTGATGGCGTGGATCCCGAACATCTCAACATCGACAACCTTATCCGTCGTGCTGCCGAACCAGAAGTTAAAGAAGTCATCATCGCCCTCTCGGCTACCGTCGATGGCCAGACGACGGCACACTACCTCTCTGACCGGCTGGACCACCTGCCTGTCACCGTTACACGTCTGGCACAGGGCGTCCCTATGGGAGGTGAACTCGATCACCTCGACGAAGGCACACTCACGGCAGCGCTGATGAGCCGCCGGGGTCTGGATTAATCAATTTGAAAGCGCAGCAGCTTTCAGCTCGTCACGACGTTTCAAACACCATTCATAGATCGGATAATCATCAGCATACCACTCGGTCAGCGCCTTACGAGCAACCTCACTCAAGTCTTCGACTGGTATCGGATTCCGGTGGGCTCCGATGTCATCATCCGGTAAACTGTAACACTGCGGAATACCGAGCACCTGTCGGATCCAATCAACGTCCTGATCGAAATCAGGCTGATGACCTATAAACAGGATCTTGTCTTTTATACGCTCCAGAAAACGCGCTGATACGAGATAATGCGCCAGTCCCATTCGCGTATGTCCAATGGCGTTCATCGCGTATTCTGCCTTTTCGCGGACAGAACTATCCGGAGAGGCAAGCCCGAGACCTAACGCCTCTGGACTACCGAAATCTGTGAAGGCCTTCTTTTCGGCCGGTGTCCACTCATTATTATAGCGAGGAAACCCCTTCCGCTGTCGGCTGTAAAACCCCGATAGGAACCGATCGACTGGTTCGCGCACACAAAACCCGGTTTTGCTGTCAGGAAATTCTTTTAATATCCTGGGAAGTCGGAAAACGTGCGGCCGGACGACAATCTGGTGACCCGGAAAATCTCGTGAGTAAGAATCTACAAGAGCTTTTAAAGCAGTTCCACCGGTTTTGCCCACGTGCACAATATTGACTGCGGTGCTCTCGTCCATCAAATCGCGCTTCCCTTTGATTTTTAAGTCCTAAACAGGTCAGCACAGGTCATCAAGCGTCACCATACCGGTTAGTGCACTTTCAACACGTAACGACGGTTTTGTGGCTGAACAGGTCGATAGGAGTGCGGAAACAGGGTTTCGAACACAGCCAGCTGTTCTGGCGAAGCCGTGATCGGCTTCTCAAAAACTGTCCAGGAAACGACTTCCGAACAAGGCGGCGTCGTCAAAGATCCTTCATAACGATAGGCTTCCCAGTCACCGGGCAGAAAATCATTCAGGTCGACACTCATCACAGGCGTCACTTCTCCGGCAGAGCCCGGCATCACCCCGATCAGCTGATCGAAGAGCTCGTTTCGCTCACCACGCTCGACCATGACGCCAACGACTGCCAGACGGCCATCATCGGCCTGGTGGACCAGATGAACTTCCATCGGGAAGCGGCGGCCATGAAGCGTGTGCTCTGAACCCGAATGAAAATGGAACTGGAGAAACGTATAGGAGACGCCATCAATCACGATTTTCCCGGCATCGTCCATGTTCACCTGAAACGTATGCCCGTTATTGATGGCTTTGCTGACACGTGCGTTTTTCCAGTAGATCGCAGGCGCGTGAACCTCTGACGGAAGCGCCTGCCCGTTCAGATCAATCGGAGACTGCTCGCCGCCACGGCAGGATGAAAACTCGGGCGCAAGCTCACTCCAGTGGTCTGGCCCATGTGCGCCCTCATACTCCCAATGGGAGCCTTCGGTCGCAGCAAAACCTGAGGAAGCAAGACCAAGCGCGCCTGCAGCAGCACACAGAGTTTGAAATAGACCCTTCATGACAATCACCCTGTTCTTCTTATTTTGATGCCCCGGCAGTATCGATTCAGGGTTAAAACTTCGGGGATGAAAAGTGTCAGGTTTTCAGCATTTTCCCGCGCAAATTGACGCACCCTGTCGCCTTGAGAGCGACAATTTTCGTTCAAAATTGAAACATGTTTGTCTGTCAGTCGTTGTTTGGCCAGACCATCAAAGAATGGAAGGACCAGACATGAAAACGCTCATGATTTCGACCGCCACTGCATTGATATTTGCCGCCAGCCCTGCCATCGCACAGGATGCGGCACCCGAAGAACCACCAACCTTCGGCACAGAATATGAAACAGGCGATCCGATTTTCACCGATGACAGCGACAACGCGTCAACGACGGATCACAAACTCAGCTACAAACTGTCAAAGCTTTGGGACCAGCAGGTTCTCGGCGATGATGTCGACGATATTGCGATCATGTCGCAGATGATCAAGGAACCTGTTGCCTATGCCTCATCCAGCGAAACAAAAGCTGAGATCGAGACAATTGAAGAACCGGTTGGGCTCGGTGGCCCGTATTACGCATCTGAAGAAGACGTCGCACGCGATGCGGTTCTGACACCTGAAACCGAATAGAATCTGACTTCAGATCACAAAAAAGGGGCGGATAACATCCTCCCCTTTTGCGTGTCTGATTTAGCCCGGATACCGGGTTTCAAATCCTAGCTCGTTTGCGCAGACGCTTTCGAGAGCTTGCGCGCAAAACGACCGAATGAGCGATTTGCATCTGACCAGGTTGTGCTGCTTTGTGCAAACCGGATGTCGTTTTCAAACCAGTCATAGTCGAGGCTCGCAAGGGTCGTTCCATCGACGCCGATCACCTCACCGGTCAGCGCTGCGCCGCCGATAGAAAAGCTCTGGAAGCTGAGGCCGATTGTATCACTCATCTGCTTCATGGTCGGTCGGTTCGGCTTGGCACGTTCAATGACGACATTCACCGTTCCAACATTCGACATATCGGAGAATTCACGTTCGATATCTTCGGTCAGCAAACGGGTCAGATACTCGCCTTCGCGCGTGCCGTAATCTTCATTCAGTGCTTCGATAAACTCGTCAGAATAGCTGACATTGACTTCCGCTGCCTGCGCGATGGGAGCAAGCGCCAGGGCTGCAACCGCAAGAAAAAGCTTCTTCATGACTGTCTCCTCCTACTGTCCAATGTGCACAGTATGCACCGAATCCAGATGAATATCCACTGAACAACTATTCATCTGAATACGGACAGACCTGCCGCGCATGGCGATGACACCTGTGCAATCGCATCCAGCAAGGCAGTGAAGGAGTGTTTTCTGACGGTAAAAGTCAGGCCATATCAATCGGCAGAAGCACTAGTTTTTGCGGTCGCGCTCGCGCTCTTCATCGCTGGTTGTCACCAGATCAACGCTTGTTCCGACAACAGCGCCCGTGATCTCGACACCTGCTTCAACGGTCTCAGCAGCAAGATTGATCGCCGTCGCAGCGATGCAACCGGACAGAAATGGACTTCCCAGACCCGCGAACAACAAGGCCATAAAAACGCGAATAGACATGTTAAAGACTTTCCCTGAATCTCTGAGGTCTTAACTCTGTCTGCCCTTTCCGAACAGGCGACAAAGCAACTCACCTGATAGCCATGCACTCAAGCTGCTAAGAATTCATTAGGGTTGAACATTTTTGAGAATGCCGGCTCGGAAGGCACAAACGTATCACCAGATCGTCTGAACGCTCGCCTGTCTCTTCACATCAACAACAAGTCCAAGCGATGCCAGATTGAGCTCGCTCGGCTGATCGAATGTCTGCGCCTCATAGATCGGCAGGAAATCGCCAAGGACAGACGATACGAGACAGCTTGCCGAGAGTGGTTCTTCGGTCGAGTTCGCTGCGATCAGACAAGTCATCAGATCCCCTAAGCCATTCGGAACAGATTTCCCGTCTGCCGCACAGGCATGCCCGCTCCAATATGCGCCATCCCGATCAGCGCACAGGGCACCGATCTTTCCTTTGCGACGGACCGACGAAATATAAATTGTCATGCCAAGATCAGTGCCTTGCGTGATCCATGGGCGCATTTCCTTGATTGGAATGTCCTGACGTGCGGGGTCCATATGGCCACCAGCGCGTCGGACGATCTCGCCATATTCCCAGCTATTGCACTTCAGAATGTCCGCACGTGGCAGAAGCGCCTCTGTCATGGCCTCAGCGACGTCTTCTTTGACGTACAGCCCCTTTCCGCAATCGCCGAGAATGGCATCAACGATCACCGGTGCCTGGCGTTCGGGCAAATTGTCCAGCAGCCTCACCGTCTGAAGTACCTGCTCGGCCGATGCAAAATATCCGGTCACGATCACATCAGCGCTCGAAACAAGATTATTGGCGTTTAGCCCATCAATCATTCCGGAAAAGAGTTCGTCCGGAACTGCGCCGCCGCCCGGAACACCCCAGCCGGGATGCCGCCCCAAAAGCGTGGTCGGGAGAAGATTCACTTCAACGCCGAACTGCGGAAGCACCTTCATGGCGAGGCTTCCACCGACATTCGAGCCTGAGACAAAGGACGAAATGACCAAAGCGCGTTTCATATCCTAAGTCTGTTATACGATTCAGACGGCAAAGACAGGTTTATCCGGCGAAGAGGAGACCATTCAACCCATTGAATTTCATGCTGCATTGCGGCAAACACGTCAGCGAACAAATATCATCCGGGGATAAGAAACATGACAAATCTACACCGCCCTCGCCGTTCAGTTCTCTATATGCCTGGCGCCAACACCCGTGCACTGGAAAAAGCCAAGTCGCTCGCTGCTGATGCGCTCATCTTCGACCTCGAAGACGCTGTTGCTCCTGAGGCCAAAGCCGAAGCGCGCGAGAATGTCTGCAATGCGGTCAGGGATGGCGGTTATGGCAAACGTGAGATCTGCATTCGCATGAATGGCCTCGACACCGAATGGGGCCTTGATGATCTGAAGGCGGCCGTAGCCGCAGGCCCTGATGCCATTCTCGCCCCTAAAGTCGTCAGCGGTGATGATATCCGCAAACTCGACGCAGAGATGACTGCCGCAGGCGCCAGCCCCGACATGCAGCTCTGGGTAATGATCGAAATGCCGCTCGCAATCCTGAACATTCAGGATATTGCCACAGCGGCCAAAGACACGCGCCTAACCCTGTTTGTCATGGGTACGAATGACCTCGCCAAGGAGCTGCGCGCCAGTGCCAAACCAGATCGTCAGGTCGCGTTTGGCACTTCACTATCCATGGCTATGCTTGCCGCGCGCGCCTTTGACATTGTCGCCATTGATGGTGTCTGGAATGACATCAAGGACGAGGCGGGTCTGCGCGATGAATGCGAAGAAGGCGCGGCTATGGGGTTTTATGGGAAAACACTCATTCACCCGTCACAGCTTGATATCACCAATCAGGTGTTTGCGCCCTCACCTGCAGAGGTCGAACATGCCATTGATGTCATCAAGGCCTTCGCTGATCCGGAGAATGCAGGAAAAGGCGTTCTGAAGGTCAACGGGAAAATGACCGAACTCCTTCACCTGGCCGAAGCCAATCGCATTGTCGCTGTTTCCGAAGCCATTCAGGCAATGGAAAGTTAAACCAGCACCATGCGGCCCGAAACCGTTCGCGAAAAACTGGCTCTTGCCGCCGAGCATCAACTGATTGTGCGGCTGGAGCGAGGTGAGATCGAAGAAGGGCACTTTGACGGCTATGTGTCCCGTCTAGGCGAACGCTTTTTCGCTCTGGCTGTGATCGACGACAATGTCCACATCAATGGGTTTGCCTGTCTGCGCTATGAGGATGTCACCCGGATCATCCTCCCGCCACCTAACGAACATTTCCTCGTCAAAGCGCTGAATTTGCGTGGTGAATATCCGCCAACTTGCCCACCGATTGATCTGACCTCTGCTCTCTCGTTGATCCGGTCAGCCTGTGATCACATCCATATCGTCAGCGTTCATCCCGAAATCGATGATCCGGAAACCTGCTGGATCGGGCGACTGCGCTCATCATCTGATGAGCTGGTGGTGCTGGACCTCGTCAGCCCGGGCGGCGAATGGGAGGTCGATCCGTTTCAGGTTGAACTCAAACACGTCACCCGGGTCGACTTTGGTGGCGAGTACGAAAATGCGCTGATGCTGGTCGCTGGCCCCAGGCCAGATCGACTGGGAAGTTAGCGATTTTGCCTCCATGGGCCGGGCGCAACCCGCTGGTCATTGTTTCTTTTGATCCTGCCTTGCTTTCGCGCTCACAGTCCGGCAGCCAGAACACATGGCAAATATTCTGATCGTCAACGGGCATTACCCATTCCCATCCTCCACCGGAGCGCTGAACGCCGCTTTCATCGAACGCGCGTGCAAACTGCTTTCCGAGAACGGTCACGACCTTCGCACCACGCGCGTTGTTGATGACTGGGAGATCGACACTGAAATCAATCATCACCTCTGGGCCGACGTCGCACTCTATCAGTTTCCCCTCAATTCCATGAGCGTCCCCTGGCGGCTAAAGCAATATCTCGACGAGGTTTTCACCTTCGGTATGGATGGGCGCTTGGCCAAAGGTGACGGGAGGTCTCGTAAGGATCCCTCAAAACAGTACGGCTCAGGCGGCAAGCTGACAAAGCTTCGCTACATGCTGTCAGTTACAGCCAACGCGCCCTCCGTCGCATTTAATGATCCGGCGCAAACCTTGTTCGCAGGACGTTCTGTCGACGATCTCCTCGCACCAATTCATATCAATTTTGCATTTTTTGCCATGACGCCCCTGCCAAGCTTCATCGCTCATGATGTGAGCAAGAACCCGCAGGTCGACAGCGACTTTCGGCGTTTTGAGGCGCATCTGCTCACGCACATTGCCGGAGATCAGGAAACGTCAGAAAAATAGTTTCTGTTTTCCAGTTTCTCTTGTTTTTCAATGATCTGCTTGAGAAGCAATTTAAGCTGGGAGAGCTCGACCTCGACCTTTGTCAGACGCTGATTGAGATGTTCGGCAGTTCCGTGAGTGTTGTTGGCTCGTCGGCGAACATCATCGATCACACCACCAAAACGGTGCAACAATGCCTGCTGAGCAGCAAAGCCGTCTTCAACTTCTTTTCGACAGATACCCAGATACAGGAGCTGCAGCACGATAAACATGCCTGCGCCCGCGGCAAACCAAATCATCCGCACCTCCTCCTCACACGAAATCAGTAACGCACCAATCGGTTAAGAAAACGCGTTTAGAATCCTCAAAAACCTCTCAATCAGGGCTTTTGAAGGTTAAAGCACTCAGCTGGCCGGGTTTGGACGCCGATCAGTTGGCTGGCAGATACTGATCCAGCCAGGCAAGGCTCTCGCTCAGAACGGTTTGCCGTGCCACTGTTGAACGAAGATAATGGTCTTCATTACTGATCGACACAAATTTGAAATCTGGTTCGTTTTCATAGTTTTGAAGAAACTCATTCAAGACGGTCTGGCGAACAATCGCATTATCTTCTGCATGTATCGTCAGTACGGCTGCAGATACTGAATTCGGATCAAAATAAGCCGTGACCGCACTGACCTCTGCATCATTGGAGAATCGGTCAATTCCGAAATAACGCGACCAATAATAAAATTCAGGGTCTTCAACCCGTAAGTCTTTCATCAAGCGTAATGGATCAGCCACGGAATTGATCGCAATACTGCACTCAATTTTTTCGCCACCCAGCGCCGCAGTCTGAAGGGCGAGATACCCTCCAGCATCAAAACCGACAACGCAAAAACCACCTTCCCGCGCCAAACCACTTCCTGTGGCCCAGTCGGCTGCGTCGATGATATCCTGAACGACTTTGCCGCCGAGTTCGCCATATCCTTTATTCCGGAAATCACGTCCGTATCCGGACGAACCTCGATAATTTGGCTGCAATACGAGATACCCACGTGCTGCAAGAGCTTGCGCATACCAGTCAAAATCTGCGGTATCGCGCGCCTCGGGGCCTCCATGGGGTAAGATCACCAGTCTTGGCGCTTTTGTTTCACCAGAGGCAGTATTCGGATGCGTAATGAACATTTCAATCGCGGTGCCATCACTGGCTGTGAAAGTATCCCCCTCAACGCGACTAAGGCCTTGAACATCAACAGACGGATAAGCTTGCGCAAGTGGCGAAAAGCTCTGATCGCCCAGGTCGAACAAGTGATATTCGACTGGCCGCCCGGCCCCACGAAGCCCGACAACCATTTTTTGGCGGTCCCCTGACCAGCTCACGATGCTGATTTCATCATCCGGAAAAGAACCACGCAGAAGCTCCAGAGCGGTTTGAAGTGCCGGGTCGAAAAACTCCTGCTTTGAGAGGTTATCAGTCACAAACAGACCAACCAGCCGCCTCGTGAAGGGATCGAAAATTGGATCAACATCTGGATCCTCGTGAACCGCCGAAATCGCGCCGTCCGTCAGAGAAAACTGTTTTAGACCGTACGTATCCTCAAAATCAGCCCAGACGATAAGATCTGCACCATCCTCAGAAAATCCGAGCACACTCAGTGGCGCTTCTTTAACATTGTCTCTCTCGAATAGAACTTCACCTCTGGCGTTCTTCAATTCGTATAAATCATTCTGGATAGTTCTTCGCTTGGCGTTCACACCGCGCGCAGCGCGAGCATCATTGTTCACGAACAATGGATAGTATTCTTCAAATGCCTTAATTTCGCCTTCCATCGTTCGGATGGGCGTGCCGTCTATCGAGGTTGCCCATTTCCCTCCTCCATGCCGCTTGCCCGTCTCCAGATCGAGCTCATAATCCCCTTTGAGAATGCGATCAGGCGTGGCCGGCAAAAGCGAAGAGAAGCCGCCAATACGGACATAGAATTCGGCGCGGTTTTTGTAGAGAACCGCGGTCGTCCCTTTCTCGACATCAAAGGAAACACTCCTCGAAAAATCAATTGTATAAATGCCATCGCCGGTCGGCGTGTCTTCAAAAAGCGAGACATCAATGAGAACGTGCTTGTCGCTCGCCCAATAAAATGACGACAAAAAAGCTTCATCCGGGACGCCGAACAAGCGAGGAGGAAAATCACCTTCAACATCGTAGACACAAACCGTAGGATGACCATTCGGAGCACAACCAACAGCTAGCCTATCCCCTTTTTCGGACAATTTTGGAGAGAAAGCTTCTCTTGCGCTGCCGAATTTCTCAACAATTGCAGCAACATCATCCGCAGACGCCACCGGTAGAGCAGTGACGAAGACCAACGCAATCAGGAAGGCTCTGATTTGAACCATTTGACGCCTCCCTCATTCCACCGGCAGATACTGATCCAGCCAGGCAAGGCTCTCGCTCAGAACGGTTTGTCGCGCATCTCTGGAGCGGAGATAATGATCCTCACCGCTCATCGGCACAAAGCGCGCATTGCTGCGATTGGAAAGCAGTTCAGCCATATATTCAGACTGATTGAATTTCACTGTCGTGTCTTCGCGACCGTGGATTAGGAGAATCGCGGCATTAATTTCACCAATACGTTGGCGTGGTGAAATCGCTCGCTCATCTTCATCGCTCGAAAAGCGGGTCACGCCCATATAGTCTTCCCAATAGCGGAAAGCCCCGCCATCGGAGGAAGCACCCCGAATTTCCGAAATCGGGTCTGTCACGCCGTTCACAGAAACGGCGCACTTTACGTCGTCTCCGCCAAGGATAGCGCCCTGAAGGGCCGCATACCCGCCATAGCTGGCGCCGATGATGCAAAACCCTCCCGGCGCCGCCACGCCTTCTTCAACCAACCAGTTTGCCCCATCCAGACTATCGGTGATCATCTTGCCGCCGAACTCTCCATATCCGGCATTCCGGAACTCCTGCCCATAGCCAGACGATCCACGAAAATTGGGTTGCAGAACAGCATATCCTGCTGCCGCATAGGATTGCGCCCACCAGTCAAAACTCGCAGTGTCGCGAGCTTCCGGGCCGCCATGCGGCAAGAGGACGAGAGGGAATGGTCCATCAGACTGTGTTTTGCCCGGTGGAAGGGTCAGATAACCTTCGATCTCCAGACCATCGGCGGCATCGTAGGTAACGGCCTCGACGCTGCCAAGAGTTCGTTCGGCGAATTGCGGTGCAGATTGCGCCAGTGGTGAGACTGCCGGGCCATTCGTCTCGAAGAGATAGTAATCTGCCGGCTTGCCTTCACTCGCGACCGAGACAGTCATGATGCTTTTATCGCGTGTCCAGCTTGTGATCAGAACGTTTTGACCCGGAAACACGGTCTTCAGCTCATCATGCCAGTTCTTCAGGGTCGGCTCGATGAACAGCTGCTCGTAGACGTCATTGGTGTAACCCACACCGATAAGCTCCTGGCTGATCTCATCCAGAATACGCCCGACAGCACCAACGGTCATTCCGTCGATGACAACGTCTGAGACGCTGCCATCAGACAAGGAGATTTGTCTCAACCCGAATTCCGTATCGGTATCAGCCCATGCAAGAAGTGCAGTGCGATCCTGATTGAAGCCGTAAACATCGTACGGCCAATTGTCTTTGTTCACCGTTTCCAGAAGAACATCCTTGTCGCCATCGCGGAGCGTATACTTGCCTGTATTGCTGTCCCATTTTTCATAGGCTGCTTCCGTGCCATCTGGCTGCAGAATGATGTAATCATACAGGCCCGAATTGTAGGTTCGGTCCTTCCGCGCATCACCTGAATTGAGGTCAACTTTCCAGAGCGTCCCGCCCCCAAGCGGCATGAGCACCGTGTCATCATCGTCTGGCAGGCTTGCCAGAATGACATTACCATTCGTGATGTAGCGTGCTTCGCTACGTGCCAGAACTTCGGAATTGGCCGTTTCCACATTATAGGAAATCAGACGATCAAACCGATAATCCCGCAGACCGCCGCTTGTGCGCACGGTGTCAAAGATATTCACACTGATCAGCAAGTGTTTCGGACTGATCCAGTAGAACGTATTCAGCCGTGTCTGGTCCGGCACTTGAAACAGCTGGGGTTTCCCAGCGCCACCAATCTCATAGATGCAGACCGCCGGCGGTCCGAGCGGTGCGCACCCCATAGCCAGGTTCTTGCCATCGGGCGAAATCTCTGCGCCCCACGCCTGATCCGCTTGTCCGTATAATTCGACAATCTGATCATTGCTCAAACTTTGCGCCGCACCCGGCAGACTGAGCCCAAATACGCCCAGGGCGACACACACTTTACGAAACATGAACGAACCTTTTCCCCGCAATCGTCTGAGAACAGTTCAAGTTGAATTACCCCCGCGAGGCAACCCCTTGAATACAGCTTTCTGAACTTAATCAGGCCGACAATCCGACGACCTCACGCCGGATCAGCTCCCAACTCTCCTGATCGGGCGCAGCGAGCACATTCGCAGGCTCGCCAAGCGCATTATAGGGCGAGCCATCAAAATGGGCGTTGAACCCACCAGCCTCTGAATGGATCAGCGTACCCGCCAGATGATCCCAGATTTGACCGCACAGATTAAAACAGAAATGCGCGCCACCTGTTGCCACCAACCAATAGTCATAGACTGAGCAATTTACGCCGTGGAATGGCCCGATCCGGCCAAGCTGGTTGGCGATCCGTGTCTTGTGAGGCTCTGGAAAAAACATGAGGCACATGCTGCCTGACATGTCTTTTAGCGGGGCCGGAGCGGCAACCCGCAGCCGCGTTTCATGGCCTGTCGCAGAAACCTGTCGTGCCCCACCGCCTCTACTCGCCATAAGGAAGGCCCGGTTTACTGGGTCATAAATCATTCCGCCAATGGGCTCACCATAGCGGATGACGGACAACAAAGTCCCGAATAGCGGCAGGCCTTTCACGAAGTTGAGCGTGCCATCAACCGGATCGATGATGAAGGCGAGTTCGACCTCATCAAGCCCACTCGTCAGGCACGTATCCCGGGCATGGGCTTCCTCGCCAAAGACCAGAGCGCCGGGATAAAGCGCCTGAAGCGCTTTCGTGATTTGAATTTCCGCCAGAGTGTCGGCTTCTGTGACAACATCAATAGCGGATTTTTTGGTTTCGACATCTTCGCGCCCCAGCGTCCGGAAACGTGGCATGATCTCCGTGTCCGCTGCGGCCCTGACGATCTGCTTCAGATCATCGAAATGGCTGTCCGAAAAGCCTGCCACCTCGTCAGCCGCCTTTCCAGCTGGTTTTGTAGAGGTCAAACCGGCGATCTCGCAGGTTCTGAACAGAGCCTTCTGCACGTGCCCAGGCAAGGTCTGTCAGATCGAGGTCGCACATGGTGACCGTCTCAACATTCTCACTCGCTTCAGCCGCAATACCGTCTCGCGCAAAGGGCAGATCCGACGGCGTAAAAATCGCCGACTGCGCATACTGAACATCCATGTTCTCAACGCCTGGCAGGTTGCCGACATTGCCCGAGATCACGACATAGCACTGGTTCTCAATTGCCCGTGCCTGACAGCAATAGCGTACGCGGAGATAGCCCTGACGTGAGTCCGTACAGAACGGCACGAACATGATCCGCGCGCCTTCATCGGCCAGTTTCCGTGCAAGTTCTGGAAACTCGGAATCATAGCAGATCATCACGCCGATCGGCCCGCAATCTGTCAGAATGGTCTTACTGTCATCGCCGCCCTTGATGCCCCACCAGCTCCGCTCATCTGGCGTCGGGTGCAGTTTTTCCTGAGCGTGAACAGACCCGTCTCTGAGGAAGACATAAGCGACGTTCTGAATGTCGCCATCCTCAGTAATGGTCGGGTGAGAGCCGCCAATAATGTTGATATTATAGCCAATGGCGAGTTCGCGCATTTCCTCAACGAAACGCGGGGTGTGACGCGTGAGCGATTCAATCGCTTCAACGGCAGACAACCGCTTTTCCTCAAAGGCCAGAAGCGACAGCGTGAACAGCTCAGGGAAGACCACGAAGTCGCTGCGATAATCCGCCGCCACATCGACGAAGTATTCCACATTGCCCATGAATTCTTCAAAGTCTTTCACGGCGCGCTGTTGAAACTGCACAGTGGCGATACGCACGGCTTCTTTCTGAAAGTGCTTGGGCTGTTTCTGCCCTTCATCAGCCGCATAGGGGTTGCGCCACACCATATGTGTTGCGTGCCCCCCAGACTGTTTGTCCGTTGGGGCATAGTTTTTGAGAATACCGATACACTCAAACCCCTGCTTCAGATGGAAGCTGATAGCCGGGTCGGTGACTTTCTTCTCATCGACCGCCGTGACGTAATCCATCGGATCAGGGAAAGATCGTCGACGACGAGACCAGCCCGGCAGGCGACCGCCGAACACAATCCCCTTTATATCGAGGCTTTCGCAAAGGGCTTGGCGCGCATCATAAAGGCGCTGACCAATCCGGAGCCTGCGCCTGTTCGGATCGACGCAGACCTCCATTCCGTAAAGCCATTTGCCCTTCGGGCTGTGCCGGGCACCATAACCACCGCCGGTAATGTCGTCCCAGGTGTGCTGTCCCATGGCCAGACGCTCAGAAATCCGAAAACTCGCGGCATAGCCGACAATCTCGCCATCATATTCGACCACGAACTGACCATTGGAGAAGTTGGTAATCTGCCCCTGGATCATGCCCGGCGTATAAGGCGGTTCATCTTTGTAAATCCGTCCGGTGAGCGCAACGATACCAGGAATATCGGCGAGCGTGGCGTTACGGACGGTGACGGAGGAGGTACGACGTTCTTGCTTCATGCAAAGAGAAATGTTCCGGTCCTCGGCAAGTTGCAAACGAAAAATCGTGCTTTCTGACTTTCATGTAGGCCGCACACCACTTGCCGCACCTCTCCAGAAGACCTATTCCGCTGATATGACTTACATTCTGCTACATAATCCGTCCTGCTCAACCTCACGAAACGGCCTCGCTCTTCTTGAAGAAAAAGGCGTCGAGGTTGAGGTTCGCAAATACACCAACAAATCTGAAGCGCTGACAGAAGCGGAGCTTCGGGATATCACCTCAAAAATGGGGGCGGATAGCCCGCGCGCCTTTCTTCGCGAAAAAGACGCGAAAAAGTTCGAACTCGCCGACACCGCAACAGATGACGACGTGTATGCGGCCATGGTCGACAATCCACGCCTGATCCAACGCCCTATCGGTATAAACGGCAACAAAGCGGCTCTGGGAAGACCAATCGAGCAGCTGCTGGACATTGTCTGAAGTTTACACTTCAACAGATTGCGCTTTTGAGGCGAATGTAACTGCACGGAAAGATACACATGATAAGGCAGACGGGGACGCCGCAGGAGGGACGCATGTCATCACCGAAATCTAACTGGTCGAAAGCTCTAATGGCTTTGGCCGCCCCTCTCATGCTGGTGGCCTGTACTGCAGCAGGCTTACCGAAGGTCCATAAGTGGCCAGAGCCGTTTCCCGGCGCGCCTGCACTGTTGGAACCGGTCGGCTCCATGTCTGCCGTCTCAACAACAGCTCAATGGCAAACCGAGCGTGCGCCTTATTTCCGCGAGCTTCTGCTGAATGAGATCTATGGCTCCATTCCGCCTGCGACGCCTTTCAAGCCGGTTTCACGAAAAGTTCTCTCAGAAGATATCCTCGGCGGCGAAGCCAGTCTTATTGCTGTCCGCATGATCCTGAACATTCAGGATGAGTCCTACCTGCAGGATCTGCACATTGTCGTGCCAAATACTGAAGGTCCTCACCCGCTCATCCTGGGTGCAGGCTCCTGCCCGAACGATGTCACCCTGCCCTACGAAGAGATCGTTCGTCCGCGACACGTCATCTATCCGGATTATTGCAATGCAAGCGGCGTCACAGAAGGCCTCTCGAAATTTGTTTTCGGCCGCTATATCGAGACACCGCCCATCAAGCGCCTGATCCGCGAGGGGTTTGCCTATGGCGCTTATTATCCGGGCATGGTCATCCCTGATGAAGACGAAGCAGGCGTCGAACGTCTGGCAACCATCAATCGCAATCCCGGCCCGAACGGCCCCTACGGCGCGGTCGGCGTCTGGGCCTGGACAGCTTCGCGACTGGCTGACTATCTCGAAACCGAACCCGCAATTGACCCGGAACGCATCATTCTGTTCGGCCATTCGCGCATGGCGAAGTCGTCACTCCTTGCAGCAGCGCTTGATGACCGGTTTGCTGGTGTGATGACACACCAGTCCGGCACGGCAGGCGCCTCACTTCAGCGCAATGAGGTTGGCGAAAGCATTGCGGAGATCACCGAAAGATACCCGCACTGGTTCTCTCCCCGTTATGCGGAATACGCCAATAACGATGTGAGCGTGCCGGTCGACCAGCATGCGCTCATCGCACTGGTTGCGCCGCGTCCGGTATTCCTCGGCAATGCCGAACACGACCAGTGGTCAGACCCTCAAGGCGCATTCTCGGCGGCACAGGCGGCCAGCCCTGTCTATCAGCTCTATGGTGAAGAGCCCTTCACGGCTCGGACGCTTCGGGACTTCCAGCCAGAAGCCCCGATCGCCTATCAGTTCCGCAATGGGACGCATGGCATCACGCCAGAAGACTGGCGCGCCATGCGCAAATGGCTCGCGGCACATTTCGCTGAGTAATCAGAACCGTGCAGAGACACCAACACGGATATTGCGCCCCGGTGCAGGAAGCTGATCTTTCAGCACTGAGGTCGCATATCGCACTTCTTCATCGGTGACATTTTTCGCCTGAATGAAGAGCCGTGCAGTGTCGAGATTCGGCACAAAGCCCGCCAGATCAAATCCGGCGTCGAGGTCAAGAGTTGTGTAGCCCTCCGTCGGCAAAATGCCGTCGCCAGTATCGGTCTGATCGTCCGCCACCGTCAGGCCAATCCCTGCATCAAA
Source organism: Ponticaulis sp. (assembly GCA_002701295.1). Taxonomy (GTDB): domain Bacteria; phylum Pseudomonadota; class Alphaproteobacteria; order Caulobacterales; family Hyphomonadaceae; genus Ponticaulis. The sequence continues at coordinate 23,392 of NZUJ01000090.1, forward strand.
CATGCCCCAGTCCGCTGAGACATCGCCATTAAAGGTGACCGGCGGCAGGTAAGGCAGGTTTCCGCCACCATCGAGTTTGGAACTGACAAAATCCAGCCCGGCATCAATCGTCCAGTCTGCACCCAGCAGACCATTTGTAAAATCAAGCGTGCCGTAGATTTCACCGCCCTGAAAACTCGCATCCTCCTGAACGAACAGGAACACAGGCAGTTCATCAACTTCATCAGAGAGAAGCCCATCATGCAGAGTTTCGCCCGGCGTCAGATAAATGTAGTCTGCAAAATCGGTATGAAACAGGTTGGCACCAAACGAGACCCAGTCATTCGACCAACGCGTCGTAGCCTCAAAATTCAGCCCGCGTTCGGAATCCAGCGTCGCATCACCAACTTCGTATTGATCGGTTGCCAGATGCGGCCCGTCGGCGAACAGCTCGCTTTCGTTGGGCGCGCGATGGGTCATCGAAATCTGACCACCGATAAACCAGCCATTCACCCAGTGCTGGTGGACACCAAATGAGCCGCTGAGAAGGTCAAATTCGCGTTCGCCGAAGACATCATTGTCATACTCGACCTGCTCGAGGCGCAGACCTCCTTCAACGCCAAAACCATTATCCCATTCACGAGTTTCGAACAGAAACGCGCCGATCCCTTTTGTATTGGTTGGTGAAATGAAAGCTTCCTCACCCTCTGCACGGAAATCCTTGTCAGAGACCTGAATGCCCAACGTACCAAAACTCTCCCCGAAAGAGTGATCGAGTTCGGCGCGGCCCTCATAGCCTTCGGTAAAATACTGTGTGCCGATTTCGCCCGGTCCTTCAAATTCGGCGTGCTCATAATCGACTGAAGTCAGCTTCACTTCGAACCGATCGAGAATGTCATGGCTGAACCGCCAGCCGAATTGACCATCTATCCGTGTCTGCTCGAGGCTGATCGAGGCGAACTCATCTTCGTGTTCCTCTTCTTCATGATCATCGTCGTCATGGTCCTCATCACCCTCGTGCTCATCCTCTTCCTCGTGGCCATGTTCGTGCGAGTGTCCGGGAAGGCCGTAATCTGATGTCTGCTGGCGAATGGCGAGACCGAAATAGGCCTGATCGCCGACCCAGGACAGGCCTGCTGCCAATGTCTCGGTTTCGAGGAAGGAATTTGTCAGACTGTCGCGGATTTCCTCGTCTTCTTCATGCTCTTCGTGTTCGTCCTCATCTTCATGATCATGGTCATGGTCATCCTCTTCCATAGCCCGCAGACGTGCTGACTCTGCAAATCCTGGAATGTCATAGTCATCGAAATCCCGCCCTGACGCAGAGAGGCTCAATACGAAATCACCGAACACTGCCTGCCCCTGACCGGCGAGCTCACGGCCTTCACTCACGCTGTTATACGCGCCAAACGCCTGACCAGTGAACGCCTCGTCTGGCAGCTCATCAACCAGAAGACCGTCAATCACGTTCACAACGCCGCCAATAGCCTGACCACCATAGGCCAGAGCCGCAGGTCCGCGCAAAATCTCTATCCGCTGCGCATCAAGCCCATCTGTTCCAGTCTGGTGATCGGGCGAGGCTGCAGATGCATCAATGACGCCCATACCATTCGTCAGCACGAGCACGCGCTCCGCGCCCAGACCTCGAAGCACGGGTCGGCTGGCACCTGCGCCGAAATAGGTTGTTGTCACACCAGGACGTTTCGCAAGCGTGTCCCCCAATGTGCCGCCCATATCAGCAATCAGGTCGTCCCGGTCTAGCGCATCAACCTTGGAAATAAGTTCTCCAGCCAGCCGCTCAGGTCCGGGTGACGTCACAATAACAGTCTCTTCCCTGCGCACATCATCAGTTTGCGCGGAGGCCACGCCTGTTAGAGCGGTAAACAGAAGCAAATATTTGAGGCCGGACATGAAAACTCCAATATGTAACGATATCACAATACACTGGCTTCGTAGACCAAGCTTTCGGTTAAATCCACTCCCAAATTCGTGATTATTGAACTTTTTTGACCCGGAAATCGCCTCAATTGAGCGCTTTACTTATAATGAATATGACAGTATAGAAATTTCATCTACCAATGGAGCATGTGAATGCAAACGAGCAAGCGAGAATACATACCCTTGCTCCTCTGTACTGAGGGGCAGTTAATTTTGCCCCTGCGTACGCCGGGTCGAAATTAACTTTCAAAAAATCAAAAATTATTACCGAATGACATGATGTCATAACAGGATATCTGCACCTGTTTTCATCTATACTTCATTTCGGTCACAGGAAAGGTGCGCGTTGTTTTGACTCCCAGTCAGTCAGCGCAGCATGAAAGTTATGACATCCCATCTGATTGACCTGATCAGTCGGTCCCGAAAATCGTCGGGTCTGGTAACCCCGCTGCTCGAGTTTCTGGCGGCTGGGCAGGCGAACCGTATCGAAGCTCTCTGGCCGGCGCCACACGAAGGATTTTTCGCCCTTCCGACAGCGCGTCGTCACGCTGTTGCCATTCTCCTCTCTGGACTTGGCGGCAAAATCTCTATGTCAGCAGACCGCCTGGTCAGCTTCATTGAACACCAGAAGGACAAAGCCATCGCCGAATTGCTGGTCGGACCAAACCATTCTGCTGGCCTCATGAAGATGTTGACCAAGTGCGGCGAACAGCTCTGGCCCGAAGACGACTACGCCCTTCTGCTGCGACTGTTCTGCTCAGAGAACGCAAATCAGGTGCTTCGGCACATGGAGAGCGTTACTCAGGCTGCCCTCATGCCGATGACCATTCTTCCGGACGCACTACGGACCGCGCGTATCGTCTCTTTGATGCCTCATCTCTCTGCGGCATATGACATCGCACTGGCCTGGGAAATCATCGGGCGTCTGAAAGGTCAGTCCGGGATGAAGAGCGCAGATCATCGCTGGAACAGAGCGAAAAACCATCGGAGCCTGTTCTCTATGGTGGCCAGCGACCTGATCCCCGATCAACCGGTCGCGTTTTTCGATGCGCCCGAATTGCCTGCGCCATTCTCTCGCGTCACGACCACAAGGGCGCTCCGTCACATGGCTCTTGAATTCAAGAACTGTCTGGAGGATTTCGCCTGGTCGGTCGCGAAAGGCAAAATGGCGGTCTATGTCTGGCGCGGTGAGCCGAATGCAGCTCTCGCACTCCTCTGGAACGTAGATGGCTGGCGTCTCGCAGAAGCCGAAAAGACCGACAATGAGGAATTGGACGAAGCCCCTTTGCGGGACATTGTCTCTACGCTCGAAGCAGCTGGCGTCCGGACGGGTTCATCGGTCGAGGGCTTGCATAACCGGCTCACCCGGATGTCTGAGGCTTCGGAAATCATCGCATATGGTGACGACAATAATGTCAGAACCTTTGTTGAACGCCTGGACCTGGGAGACTTGTGGCAATAGCCGCAGGTCTCTCGACCGGTCGGTCAAATTTTTCTGAAACTTGATTTAAAAATCGATCGATCGGAAAGCCGGGCCTTAATGGAATTATGTCATGTATAGGTGGAACGGAGACTCGACCCATGGCCATTTCATTTACAGCTTGGGCCGCCGGAATGGCTGGTGCACTGCTATATCTGATGCTTGCCTGGCCTCTGGCGAAACTCCTTTCACACACCCGTCTTATGCTCGTCAGCTTTCAGGCAAAACTGCTCATTGCACTGGTCATCGGCATTGTCGCCGCACCAATTGCCGAAAATCACGCGCCATATCTACGCGATAAAGCACTGATTATGATCAGCAAATCAGAGCATGCGACCAAAGCCTACAACACTGTCGCGCGTATGCTGCGATAGCGAAGAATTGACATTTCCGACGTTCCTGTCTGTACATCTGCGGACAAGAAATCACTTACGGGGCGGCGGACATGAAATCCTTTTCCGGCAATTATTTTGAAGACTTCACGATTGGCAGGGTGCTGACCCACGCCACACCGTTGACCATCACTGATGCCGACATTGCGATTTATCGTTCTCTCACAGGATCTCGTTATGCGCTGTATTCATCAGCGCCATTTGCCGCAGCTGCAGGGTTTGATCGTCAGCCGATTGATCCGCTGATCGTCTTTCACGTGGTCTTTGGCAAAACCGTACCTGACATTTCACTGAATGCCGTGGCAAACCTCGGCTATGCTGATGGACGCTTCCTCGCGCCAGTCTACCCAGGCGACACGCTCTCTGCCGTTTCAGAAGTCATCGGTCGCAAAGAGAACTCCAACGGAAAAACCGGCGTTGTTTATGTCCGGACGTCTGGCACAAACCAGCACGGCGAAACGGTACTTTCCTATGTTCGCTGGGTCATGGTGAACAAGAAAGATCATGCCTCTCCTGCACCTGAGGCAGTCCTCCCTGATCTTCCGAAAGTTGTTCCGGCCGACCAGCTCTCAGCATCTGCAAGCTATGCCAGCTATGATACGACGCTCGCTGGAAGTCCGCATTGGTTTGAGGATTATGCGGTGGGCGAAAAAATCGACCATGTCGATGGCATGACGATTGAAGAAGCTGAACACCAGACAGCGACGCGCCTTTATCAAAACACAGCCAAGGTACACTTCAACCAGTTCGAACAGGCCAAAGGCCGGTTCGGCAAGCGCCTCATCTATGGCGGTGTTGTGATCTCCACTGCCCGCAGCCTTGCCTTTAACGGCCTTGCGAATGCCGGCCAGATGATTGCAATCAATGCAGGCACGCACTGCAATCCTCTATTCTCCGGCGACACAATCCATGCCTGGTCGGAAGTGCTCGATAAGACGGACCTGTCCGAAACGGTCGGTGCACTGCGGCTCCGTCTTGTTGCGACAAAGGATCTGCCTTGCGCCGACTATCCGTACAAAGGCGAAGATGGAAAATACCTGCCAAACGTCCTTCTGGACTTTGATTACTGGGCCGCCATCCCCAAATCCCGGTAATGTCCGACCCCACTCAATTCGTCATCGCAGTCGCGATTATCCTGTCCGCACTGGTGAGCCTGATTGGAACCAGTGCGCGCAAGAAAGCCGTGGAAGAAGGCCGCGCACAGGCAGCAGATCTCTGCGAACTAACCGGCATATTTGAGCCGCGTGTTTTGCAGGATATCTTCGGCCCGCCCACACTGAATGGCATCTATCAGGTAACACTCCAGCAGGTGAAGCGCGCACAAAAACCTCTCGGGCGACTGATCAGCGATGACAGGTTCGATCTCGGCTGCATGGCCATGGCAGTATTAAGCTTCTTTTTCGACCACTCACTGGTCGGTTTAGGGCTGATGATTGCCGCTGGATATCAACTTGCTGGCTGGATCGTGTCGATGAGACTGCCCAGACAACAATAAATTTTTTCCGGAATCTGTCGAAAAAACAATCTCCTAGTAAACTAGTCAGTTTACCTGCAACCCAAGCGGGCAAACATTTAAATGATAGCGATAATTCATTAACCCCAGTGTGCGACATTCTGTCCGATGAACGCGTTCAAAATCTGGAGTTGTGGGTATGCGTCGGAAGGTCGAAACCGAATTTAGCGAACATCAGCGGATGGACGCACTTCGAAAATCTCAGGCCATTATTGAGTTCACAACCGAAGGCATCATCCGTTATGCAAACCAGAATTTTCTGGACGCCGTCGGCTATCAGCTCGATGAAATTGTCGGCAAGCATCATTCAATATTCGTACCGCCCGAAGACGTAGACTCCGCCGAGTATCAAGACTTCTGGCGCACACTTCGCAGCGGAAAATTCCATGCTGCTGAGTATCGCCGCCTCAATAAAGACCATCAGGATGTCTGGATTCAGGCCTCTTACAATCCGATACTGGATAAGGCAGGTAACGTTACGGGTGTGATGAAAATCGCCTGTGACACGACAGCCTCAAAGCGCATATCCCTTGATCATGAAGGACAAATTCGTGCTCTGAATCGATCTCAAGCCGTAATTCACTTCGCGCCTGATGGCACTATTCTCCACGCAAATGAGAATTTCCTCAACGCAGTTGGCTATAGCCTAGATGAGATCAAAGGCCGTCATCACTCAATGTTTGTGGCACCGGAAGATCTCGGCCCCGGCTATGATCAGTTCTGGAAAGACCTGCGCGGCGGGCACTTTCAGGCAAACGAATATCGCCGCATCGCCAAGGGTGGTCGCGAGTTTTTTATCAACGCCACCTACAACCCCATCTTCGATTCTGAAGGCAAGGTCTTCAAGATCGTGAAGTTCGCAACGGACGAAACCGACCGGGTGAAGCGCATGCAGGCGCTCAAGAAAATCGATCAGGACATCGCTGCCATCCAGCAATCGATCGACGCCCTCAACGCCCAGGCAGAGAAGTCCGCATCGGCCTCGACAGCGACGACATCTCAGGTTGAAAGCGTTGCGACAGGGAGTAGCCAGCTGGCCTCATCTGTGCAGGAAATCTCTCAACAACTCGCCCGTGCAGGCCAGGTTTCAGGTGAAGCCGTCGAGCGCACGCAGCAAGCGTCTTCCTTCATCTCCAGCCTCACAAGTGCCGCAGAAGAAATCACCAGCGTTGTGAAGCTGATCTCAGAGATCGCCGCACAAACCAATCTTCTGGCACTCAATGCGACCATCGAAGCGGCAAGAGCCGGAGATTCAGGTCGCGGGTTTGCCGTGGTGGCCAGCGAAGTGAAACAACTCGCCTCTCAATCTGCCAAAGCCACAAATGACATCGCAAATCAGATCCAGGCGGTGCAGTCAGCCACGACAGAAGCAGCAAATGCCATTCTGTCTATCGAAGAAATCATTCGCCAGGTGAATGACATCTCCATCTCGATTTCAGGCACCGTGGAAGAACAAGCCAGCGTCACGCAGGACATTTCCCAGTCCATGTCGACCGCCAGCAAAGACGTTGCGAGCATCACTCGCGGCTTTGAACGGATTGCCAGTTCAGTTCAGGACATCCGTAGCTCGACACAGGCACTAAAAGACGTTTCGTCTGAAATGGCCGCTTAAAAAGCGTGCACATTCAGCGCGATTATTCTGCCAGAAGTCAAATTTGTGGAAACAATTTCAGGATATACTGAGCCGCAAATGCCTCATCGGCGATAACAACAGGAAGAAGTTCGATGTTGATGGAAAAGCGGCCCAAAGCTCCGAACGCAAGTGATACACTTGACGCGATCTCCCGATCTCAAGCCTTGATCCGGTTCACGCCTGAGGGTGTCATCACTGAAGCCAACCCGATCTTCCTCGACCTTATGGGCTACAAGGCCAGCGAAGTCGTTGGTCAGCACCACCGTATTTTCGTCGATGCCGCAGAAGCCAAGTCGGCTGACTATCGCGAGTTCTGGGAAGAACTCCGCAATGGCAATTTCTGCACCACAGAATTTCGCCGTATCGCCAAATCTGGTCGGTCGATCTGGATTCAGGCCAGCTACAGCCCGATCATCGACAAGTCCGGCAAAGTCACGGGCGTTGTCAAAATCGCCTCTGACGTTTCTGCTCAGAAAAGCCAGTCCGCGAAAGATGCCGGGCTCATCCATGCTATCAATCAATCGCAGGCGGTCATCCATTTTGAAATGGATGGCACCATTCAGGATGCGAACGACAACTTCTGCAACGCCATGGGCTATTCGCTCGATGAAATCCTCGGCAAGAAGCATTCGATGTTCGTGGCGCCAGAAGACCAGAATGCCGACTATGATGCCTTCTGGAAAGCGCTTCGCGATGGCGAGTTCCAGGCAGCTGAATTCCGTCGCATCTCCAAATCCGGCAAAGAAGTCTATATCCAGGCGACCTATACGCCGATCCTGAACTTCCGCGGCAAGGCGTACAAGGTCGTCAAGTTTGCGACAGACATCACTGAGCGCGTTCTGGCGCGCAAAGAGCGCATGGAAACCGCCCGCGAGATCGACAAGGACCTGTCCGAGATTGAGGCCGCGGTCCAACGCGCGGCGCATCGTGCCGATGCTGCGGCAACCGCCTCAGCTGAGACGTCATCCAGCGTTCAGAATGTTGCCGATGGCAGCACACAGCTCGCCTCATCTGTCGAAGAAATTTCAGGACAGGCCACCAAAGCCAATGAAATTTCGACCAAAGCCGTCGCACAGGCACGCTCTGCAAACGACCATATTCAGGTTCTTGCCAGCTCGGCCGATCAGATTGGCCAGATCATCTCCCTGATTGCCGATATCGCTGAGCAGACAAACCTTCTCGCGCTCAACGCAACCATCGAGGCCGCCAGAGCTGGCGAAGCCGGCCGCGGTTTTGCCGTGGTGGCAAGCGAAGTCAAACAGCTGGCGACGCAGACCTCCCGCGCAAGTGAGGAAATCGGAAATCAGATCAGCTCTGTCCAATCCGCCACAACCGATGCCGTGTCCGCGATTGAAGCCATTGCCCGCGTGATTGAAGATGTGAATTCGATTTCACTGTCGATCTCGAGCGCAGTCGAAGAGCAGGCCGTTGTCACGCGCAATATTTCCGCGCACATGACTGAAGCCACACATGCCGTGAGCAATGTGAATGACGGCATCACCAACATCGCGGAAGCAACACGCGAAATCCGCAGTTCGACTGAGAAAGTGAAGCAGCGCTCGGCGTCAATGGCGCGCTAAAGCGTCCCTTTGCGCGCTGCCTTCAGAAAGCTGACCATCCAATCAGCCATGAGGTCATTATCGTCTTTCACACGAAAGCTCGAAATGGCCTCGTCCACCTCTTCTTCGGAAAAGCGTGTACCTCTGCGCACATTGTAAAGATCTTCGAGAAAGCTGTCCGTGAATTCCGGATGTCCCTGAAAGCTCAGTATGGGCCCACGCGCATAGATCAGTGCCGCATGCGGCGCAAACGCATTTCCGCCCAGAACACGCGCATCCGGGGGCGGTGTCAGAACCTGATCCTGATGGCTGACACCGACTGAGAACCTGTCTGGCGGCGTTGCGCCCATCCAATGAGGTTGTTTCTCTAGCTGATAGGTATGACGGCCAAGACCCCAGCCCTTATCAGACTTTCGAACATCCCCGCCCAGCGCATCAGCAATCACCTGATGACCAAAGCAGATACCAAGCATGGGCACTTTGTTTTCAGCCGCAAACCCGATCCATTCCTTCAGCATCCGCATCCAGGGCACATCATCATAGACGCCATAGGCCGAGCCGGTAATCAGGATAGCGTCCAGTTTTTCCGGGTCAGGCAGAGCCTCCCCTGCCTCGAGAGCAATCGTTTCAAACTCCAGTTCCGGATCAGCCTTTGAAAACAAGCGCTCGAACATGACCGGGTAACCGCCGGGGTAATCGCCACGAATAGCTTCAGGCGGCAGGCCGGTCTCAATTATGGTCAGTTTCATGAAGCGCACTCCGCGGATAAGACATCCCACTTAGGAGCAGACCTTCATTCTGAAAAGATATTGCCGCACCTACTTCGTGAACAGTCGCATCCTGCCGAATTCTACGCCTGTTCCGCTTCGATCAGCGCAGTTGCCGGACGGGGCTGCGACCTGAACTGCGTCAGAAGCAATCTGATGCCCTGAATCAGCGCGCCGATACCTGCTGCGATAGCATGGATCATCAGTACAGCAGTGATAATGCCATAGCTGTCTTGTCTCGCTTCCAGCTGAAGCCAACGAAGTTCTGCGCCGCAAACCAACGCCCAGGTAAAATACCAGAGGCCATGTCGCAGCAAAAACCATCCACCCATCAAGACCAGCGGAATAATCACCACAAACAGAATCAGAAATGACATCTCATGCTCCAAAATCATAATGTGAGCGATTGCTTACTTACGTTGATACCAGGAGTCAACCCTCGTGTTGGGGGTCTGGCCTCATTGCCATACTCGTGGTCAGATGGGCTCCGGAAACCAATCGATGAAAGGCCCCCGGGCAGCACACACATGCGCATGATGTTTCTCTCCTGTCCGACCGACTGCAAACCGGTCGTGACAAGCGTGCTCGATGATTGGGATGGGCTGGACTGGTCCGTTCAGGAAACCACGAATGATCATATCGATCTCCGCGTCCTGCTGCCCGAAAGCGACAGCCAGAAACTGATCGACACACTGCAGGGGCGCCTCACCTCCTATGAAGGCTGGCGCATGGTCATCGTGCCTGTTGAAGCCTGCATCACACCGAAATCCAAGGCGATTGATGAGGACGAAAAGGCGAAAAAGCAGGCACAGGAAAAAAGTTCTGTGACTGCTCTGCGCGAAGAGATTTACGAGGACGTCGCCTCGGGTACGCGGCTTGATTCAAACTTCCTGACGCTGACTGTATTATCGGCCATTGTTGCGGC
>NZUJ01000091.1 GCA_002701295.1 Ponticaulis sp.
GCCATCGTCTGCGATTTTCAGCGCCTGAATACTGTCGTCTTCGGCCGTACCGAATTGTCGGATCCAGACCTGATTGCCGCTGGCATCGATCTTTTCGATAAAACTGTCTTTACCGCCCGCAAGGGCGTCGTTCGTCAATGTCGATGACGTTGTTCCGCCGACGACCAGCGAACCATCAGATGTGAACGCTATTGCATTGCCCTGATCATCAAACGTGCCAGCGCGTTGACGCGTCCACTGTTCAATGCCGTCATCATCATAAAGGGTGACAAACGTATCTTCACCGCCGCCAATGGCATTGGTCACCAGATCGTCGCTGGTTTTACCCGTGATGGCGATCTGCCCGGTATCCGAAACTGCCAGCGCAAGTCCTTTGGCCTCGGTGGCTGAACCAAGCGACCGCGACCAGACCATGTTTCCCTGGCTGTCATAGCGCGCCATGAAGGCATCTTCCTCGCCGCGCGCGGTTCCCTCACCAACTGTGCCAGTCGTCGTTCCAACAACGACATAGCCGCCATCTGGGTGGAGCGCACTTGCTGCGATTGTCGTATCTTCGCCGTCTTCGCCAAGTCGTGCAGTTACTGCGGTTGACGGATCAGCCGTGTCGAGGCCCGTCCAGACTGAGAGCTGACCGCCGCTATCGCCAGAACTGCCGGACTGACCCACCATAATGGCAGCAGGCGCCGCATCTGCAGCAGAGAATGACAGCGTTTCAGTAGAGACACCCTCAATCTTGAAACCGAACTGATTGCCTTCAACGATTCCGTCTTCGTTTTCCTTACCAATCTTCACACGCTCAAAGCTCGAACGGATGCCGGCTTCGCTGAGCCTGAGATTGATGAATTCAGCAACGTTATCGAGGTTACGAACTGTTTTGCCGGTTGCCGCCTCCATTTCGGAGAGGTCAATCGTCACGGTCTCGGTAGAGTTGATCTTTTTCGCGGTGACTGTGAACACCTTGTCGCCCGTGAAGGCGGCGACTTCAGCGTCGAATTCACCATCATGGAGAACCTTGGTCTGATACTCATAGGATGACCGCTTGATCGCAACATCGCTTTCCGCCTTGGACAGGCGCTCGCCAGCGATCAGGATGGACTTTTCGAGATCGAAAGAGCCAAGGAAAGATTGCACTTCTTCGATAGCCGCCAGCATGCGCTTCTGCGCGCGCGCTTCTTGGCCCGCCGGCAAATCACCGCTATTGGCTGCATCAGCAATGGCTTTCGCCTGTGCCAGCGCCTCATAGGCCGCAAAGATTTTTGGTATATCGCTGTCTTCGCTGCGCGCTTCCCGAGCCGTGCTCTCAGAGATAAACGATGCCGCACCCAGAGCTTTCCGAAGCGCGTCTGACGGGTCAATTTCCTGACGCCATGGCAGATCGCTTTGCGCGACCGCATCACCGCTTTGTGTACCAGCAGTTGGAGACACAGATGCATACCCCTGAGCTGAAGCCAGGCGATAATTTATCTTAGCGTTGTAATATCCCGACAAAGCCGAGAAATCGAAATTGACCGTTTCCATTATTTTACAGCCGAAAACCAACGACTTAGCGCGCGAAATGCGCGTAAGGCTTGATCATTATCACTCGTCGAAATAACGAAAGTACTAAGAGTTCTGTAAAATTCGTCCGGTTTGGATACTTGATGCGCCATCGCCGACGCTCGAAGAAGCAGCCATTTGGCTGGATCTCCGCGCTCATCTTCAATTCTCTGTTGCTCGCTACAGCCTATGTCACCGGTCTGGTGATCATCGAAACCCGGCAGGCTCTGGGCGAAGAATTTGCGCCAACGCGGGAAGCACTGGACACAACGCGCGCCAATCTCGGCGAAATGTTCACCGACCTCATTCCACAAGGCCAGGAACAGCGTCAGGCCTGGGCTGATCGAATTGACCAGGAGGTCCGAAATGATGACCTCGCCAGCGCGCGCGGATTTCTGCTGGCAGCACCCTATATGCTGAATGACCGGGACGCAGCCGCCATTAACGCTGCGGCGCGGACCGACACCAGTGACGATGTGAACCAAAGCCTGTTGTCTGCAGCAAAACTGTTCCTGCCTGACGACATTCGCGCTCGCTATGAACGCGCGGTATCCCCGCCAGCGATATCCATCAAGCCGACACCCACTGAAGAAGCTGACGCTGAAAGCGCAACCGAAGAAGACGAGGTCAGCCTCGTCTCTACAGGCATTGAGGACTCCTTCGACGAGCCGCTGGTCGAATTCGGTATGGCACCGTCAGACGATGACGCGAGCACCCATGAGTTCTTCGTACTGGGCGATGCGCGAGACCTCGCCTTCCAGAGCGCGGGCTGGGTTCGCGGCGACCGCACCGACATTTACGGCCTGTCAATTTCAGGTCTGGGCCTCACGGCGCAGGAAGGTCTCATTGACGGTTTTAATCCGGATCACCGCTTTTATGAGGGCGCCTCCCTGATGAAGTCCGCAATGCGGGCAAACCGGCTTAATCCCGAGTTTCTGGAGCTGCAGCGCGACCGCCTTGAAATGGCTTTGCCGAGAGAAGTTCTCTACGACAATCTTCAAATTGCCTTTGCGGAAAACTCCAATCTGCTCATCCAGACCGACGCTGTATTCGGGGCCTTTGCGGAGTCGATCGATATTGAGCGCCTGATGGCCGTGGCGTCAGATTTTGAGCGGATCGCACAGCTCGCTGAAGATCAGACCATGGCCGCATCCATGACCCTTCTCGGTACGGTTTCATCCCTCCGGGACTTGAAGCGTGCCGAACTCGTCGCGGTCGCCGGTGGCGACATGGCAGTCACGCTTGCAAAGTATAAAGGCGCTGAAACGCTGGGCGCAGCCACAACAATCATGGACTGGACCAGCCGTCTGGTATTTCTGATGAGCATACTCGGTGGTTTGGGATTCGCTCTTGGCTGGTTGAGCCTGATCACCTTCTGGCGCAGCTTTTATCAGTAAAAGTCTGTCAGCTAGCGAAAGTCTTTCGCCAGCAATCCATAGAACAGGCTGTCCACCCATTTACCTTCGGTCCAGTGCGTCTCGCGATGCACGCCCTCTCTGGTAAAGCCAAGCTCGTAAAATAGCTGCTGTTTGGGCTCATCAATCGAATAGATTTCAGCCCAAACCTTATGAAGGTTCAGCTCTTCAAACCCATAGCGTAGCATGACGCGCGCAGCATCCGGCGCGTAATCCTCATCGATATAAAGATCATCAATCCCGAGATAGATTGAAAAATCCGCATTCCGGTTGACCCAGTCGATATAACACAGCCCTGCCGCGCCCATCAGCTCATTGGTCTCAAGATCGATGATTGCAAACATGCGCGTCGACGGATCAGCCTGAACCTTGGCATCAAACCAGGCCTTTTGCTGAGTCATGTTCAGTTCGCGATATTCCCGGAAAAAACGGCGCAGACGCGGATCATTCCGCCAGGCCAGCAATTGCGGCAGGTCGCTCTCTTCTATCGCACGCAGGCCCGTGATTTCACCCGTCAGCATGGCTGTCTCCGTCTATCCCGCCAAAGCAGACATGATCGATACCCTCAACTGAATGAGATTTCGTTACCCGATCTGATCCCACATCAAAGCGTCGCCCTTGCGGAGCGACTCAATAACAGGTCGTCCGATCACAAGCTCGAGTTCAAAAGGTTCAACAGATCCTTCGGGACGGGGACGAAGCGCCTCAAGATCATCTGCCGTCAGGACTTCGCCTTCCTCGACATCGCGCATCACGCGCATGCACCGGCGCTGAACAACGGCGCTATCAAGCTCATTGGCCTCAATCCGTTTCACACCATCGCCGAGCGCCAGCTCAAGCTCCCGCGTCCGATCGACCATTTCCCGCCAGCTTTGCGGGTTCATCGAGAACGGATGATCCGGACCGTCACGGTTATTGTCATCGGTGAAGTGTTTTTCTACCGCGCAAGCGCCCAGCGTCACGGCACCCAACACCGCCGTATGACCCGGCGTATGGTCAGATAGTCCGAGCGGCAAACCCGGATACTTCACCGCAAAGCTTCTCAGTACGTTGAGGTTCACATTAGCGAAATTCTCAAGGCTGCCAGTATAGTTGGTATTGCACTGCATCAGGCAGATATCGCGTGTCTTCCCGAGGGCCGTTTCCATGGCGCGCTCAACATCATCCATATCGGCTGCACCTGTTGCCAGAAACACCGGCTTCCCACGCGAACAGATCGCTTCGATGAAGTGCGTCCAGCCTATATCGCCAGAACCGACCTTAAAGGCTTTGAGAACCGGATCCACCAGCTCAATCGCCTCCAGATCGTAAGGCGTGGTCATGAAGTCGATCTCGGCCTTCTTGCATTCTTCAACGAGTTCAGATGTCCAGTCGCGCGGGGTTTGATACTTTTCGAATATCTCATAGACGGACTCTTTCCACTCGGCCTGGTGGGCCATTTGCCCGCCCAGAGACTGAAACCCCTCATCAGAGACAATATCCTTGGCCAGAAAATGCTGGAACTTCGCACAGTCCGCACCGGCTTCCTTACAGTGCCAGATCAGCTCCTTGGCGCGAGAGAGCTCTCCGTCATGCGATGAGGCGATATCTGCAATGAAATAGGTGGGCTCGCCCTGCCCTATGAGGCGGTTGCCAATTTTGAAGTCGTGGGCGTAACGCATGAGGAATCCTCGTCTACAAGTGTACACACGGTCTGTTTGAGGGTGGGCATTGGCCGACCAAGCCAGTGTTCGACGCGCGTCACATCGAGGCCGCAGGAAGTGGCGCGTGTCGGTCGCAGATCAGCAATGGATCGCGGCTCAATCCAGTCCGGATTAATGTCCATCATGTTTGCAACGGCGCGAATGAACTCATCCTTTGAGCTGACATCCCGCGATGCAAGATTTACGAGACCAGTGTGTTTGCTCTTCAGAAGGTCTACCAGAGCCTCGGCACAATGGGTGACATGCATGGTCGAGGTGAAGTAATCGGTGAACGCCCCAATCGGCGCCCGATTGCGAAGGCTGTCGATGACCCAGCGTCCAAAGCCTTTGCGCGCACCACAGATATTCGTGCGGACGATCAGGCTGTTACTCGCTTCCCGCGCCATGGATTCGCCGGAAAACTTCGACGCCGCATACGCATTCACAAGACTGACCACAGCTGTCTCATTATGCCGTGCTGGCGTTTCGCCCATGAAATAATTATCTGTCGATACCTGAATGAACCGACCATCGGTCTGATTGCTCCAGGCAGCGAGCACACCAGCTGGCGCACCATTGATCCGATAAGCGGCTTCCGGATCCGCCTCGCATGCTGCCAGATCAATATTGGCCGCACAATTAATCACGGCCTCAGCATCAACACGCGTCAGCAACAAAAACAGTGACATCGGGTCGGTCACGTCGACCTTAAGATCAGCGCCCGATCGCGCCGCGCCCAGCGCGCGAATACCGCGTGCTGTCAGGGCCTTCATGACTTCTGTACCAAGAAGACCTGTCGCGCCGAGAACGAGCACTTTCATATCAGGCGGCCACTCGAAGAATGGTCGAGTCATTGCGCATCTCAGCAACCTGACCCGCCTCAAGCCGGGCCGGATCATGCCGGCAGGCGTTGATTTGCGGAATGTCAGGACGACGCAGACACAGAGCCAGATAGTCAGCTGCCGTCGCCATCGGCGCGGCATCGCCCATTTCTTCATAGATCGCGCGGAACATCTCCACATCTTCAGGATGGTCGAGCGTCCAGCGGAGATTTTCAATTCCGCCTTTAGGTCCCTGAATGGAGGAGCGCTTCATTTTCGGATTATTGCGGATCCATGGCGTCACATGTTCCCGTTCATAAGGATGCGTGGCCAGCATCTCAGCCGCATAAAGAGAATCGGCATCGAAGACTTCGCAATCCAGTCCGTGCGGAAAACCGGGCGGCATGTTGTTGCAGCCATAATCCGCGCCGGATTGCTGCCAGAAGCGGATCGTCTCGCCACAAATGTCCGGATCAATCATCGGGCAGTCCGAGGTCACGCGCATCACGGCATCTGCCTCGACTTCCCGTGCGGCTTTCGCATAGCGCGCCAGCACGTCGGTTTCTGAGCCGCGGACAACGGCATAGCCCCAACTGTCAGCAGCTTTCGCAACAGGATCATCCTGGGGAAGATCCGGCACGGCAACTACAACAAAATCGGTTCCGGGGATCTGATCACATCGATCCAGACAACGTTTGAGGAATGGCTCGCCACCAAGGTCCATCATGACCTTACCGGGGCAGCGGGATGAGCCCATTCGGGCCTGCACGATCACGGCGAATGTCATTAGGCGTCTCCAGGTTCTGGTGTTGGACGGGAGGTACGCAAAAATACGCTCTGGATTGTTTTGGAGATCACGACGCTCAGCCGGGTGCCCCCGCAAACCCAGAAATAAACTGCGGCCCGCGGCTTCCCCTGAAACACCGCTTTTATCGGCCTCCAGAGTGGGTAACGAACCAGCAAATGGAACCACATGGAGTGTGCGCGGTCAGGGTGAGTTCTGATGAACTCTGCATCCCGTCGCCCATACCAGCGGAACTTGTTCAGATAGTCTTTTCGGTCAGGATGGTGAAATTGTGGCACGATCGTCCGCCCCACCCCGAAAGTATATTTTCCGGTGTCGACAATGCGCTTGAACAAGTCTGCATCATCAGATTGTTCCTTGTTCACCTCATCAAAGCGAACCGCCTGCAGCACCTCTTTGCGATAAAGTGTTGGCGCGACGCCAATCATCAGTGCGCGCGGTCCCGGCGTGTGCTGGAACACAGCCATCGCATCATGTTCAGCGCGGTTCCAGAAGCCATTGTCTTCAATGCCGACAGCTGCCTGCACCACATCCAGACCGAATTCGTCCATATCTCTCTTGAGAGAGTCCAGCGCGTCGGGCGCTGGCCGGTGGTCCGCATCAATGAAAGCGATAAGATCGTGCGTAGCGTGATCAGCGCCGAGTTGCCTGTCCGGCGCGAGGCCTTTTCCGCCAGACCGGATTACCCGAACGCCCAGCCCTTCGGCAATCGCGACAGTCTCATCAGTCGAGCCCCCATCAACCACAATCAGCTCTGCAGGCTCACACGCCTTGATCGCCCGGATGGATTGCTCAATCCGGCTTGCCTCATTGCGGGCACACAAAACCACGGAGATCGGTGTCGATGTCATGCACCGATTTAACGGTATCAGGCGCTAAGGATTGGTAAAGCAAAGCGTGCGTATCTTTAACGCGAAGAAGAATTTTGTTCGAAATTGAAGGGCTTCAGGTCATGTCTCTCGCGTCTGGATCCGACTACACACCACCCGGAATCACTCGTGATTTTGACGATCCATTTCCCGATCTGAACGGGGCGTCCATCCTGATCACGGGTGGAACCGGATCATTTGGCAAACAGCTGGTGCGCACGATTACGCAGAACTGGACGCCGCGCCGCCTGGTCATTTTCTCTCGTGATGAGCTGAAACAGTATGAAATGGCTCAGGAATTTCCGCAGCATGAGCATGACTTCCTGCGGTATTTCATCGGCGATGTCCGCGATCAGGCCCGTCTCGAAATGGCGATGCGCGATATCGACTATGTCATCCACGCTGCCGCCCTCAAACACGTCCCCATCGCTGAATACAACCCGATGGAATGCGTCAAGACAAACATTATGGGCGCAGAAAACGTGGTTAATGCCTGCATCCGGACGGGCGTGAAACGCGTCGTCGCTTTGTCAACGGATAAGGCCGCAAGCCCGATCAATCTTTATGGCGCGACCAAGCTGGCCTCTGACAAGATTTTCTGTGCGGCAAACAATTTGTCCGGCCGAAATGGCTGCCGCTTCTCCGTCGTGCGATATGGCAATGTCGTCGGCTCGCGCGGCAGTGTTGTGCCGTTCTTCCGCAAACTCGTCGATGGGGGCGCAGATCACCTGCCCATCACAGACGCACGCATGACCCGTTTCTGGATCACGCTTCAGCAAGGCGTAAACTTCGTTCTGTCCAGCATGGAGCTCATGCAGGGCGGCGAGATATTCGTCCCGAAAATCCCATCCACAACTGTGGTCGATCTCGCACGCTCTGTCGCGCCCGACCTGCCGCACAAGATTGTCGGCATCCGCCCCGGCGAGAAGCTTCATGAAACCATGGTCGCTGAAGATGATGGTCGGTCGACGATCGAAATTCCGGACAGATTCGCTATTTTGCCGGCCCTTGACCAGAAGCTGATGGAGGCCTGGCTCGATCGCGGCGCTAATACGGTTGAAGAAGGCTTTTATTACGCCTCGAACCGCAACCCGGAACGCCTCGATGCCCGTGGCCTGCACAGCATGCTCAAAATGGCCTATCCGGGGATTCCAACCGAACCCCTGCCAGAGCTGACGACTTCCAAGCTCAATAAATCCGCCTAGAGACTCATCAGTCGACAGCTCGACTGATGAACCTTCAGATCAAATTCGCCGATCAAGTCGGCGGATAGCGATAGTGTGCGAAGTTTTCGCTCGTCTCCTGCAGGATCACCCCAGCCCGAACGCGCCCTTGATCCCGTCGATCAGGAGCTGAACGGACAGAGCCGCCAGAATAACGCCCAGAATGCGGGTCAGTGCACCGGCAACACTTTCGCCCATAAAGCGGATGATCGGTCCTGCCAGCAGGAAAATCATAAGCACCAGCGCCATGTTCAGCCCCAGTGAGGCCAGAACAACGCCCTGCTCAAGATAATTGCCTTCGGCATTGCCCATATAGAGCATGGCCGTCGCAATCGTCCCCGGACCCGCCAGCATAGGAATGCCCAGTGGAAAGACGGAAATATCTTCCTGTGGCTCATGTTCTTCCGACAAATGAGACTCCGCACGGTTTTCGCGACGCTCCGTGCGCTTCTCGAACACCATATCGAGCGCGATCAGAAACAAAAGCGCGCCCCCTGCTGCACGGAAAGCGGCAATCGAAATATGCATCTTGTCGAGCAGCCATGCGCCACCAATCGCAAATGCGAACACAATGATCGTCGCGACGATAACAGACTTGATCGCCATCCGGCGCGCATATTTCGGACCGCCCGGCGCCGTCATGGTCGCGAACACAGGCGCGACACCCACGGCATCGATCAGCACGAAGAAGGTGACGAACGTCGCGGAAAACAGGGAAAACAATTCGGTATTCATCGCGCGGCTCTGACGTGTTCAGCACCAAAATGCAAGCGACAATTCTGTAAACCCCGGCCTGTTCCCTCACCCCTCATTGACTCATAAACTACTTTGTGTTTCAAAGCATATATTCACTTTGTTTTTCAAAGTTATTTGCAAAAATGGAAAATGCTATGAAATATGTCGTCACTTCAATGATCTCCGCTCTGGTCGGCTCATTTTCAATTGCCAGCGCCGCACCTGTGACATTGACAATTGAAGAGGTAGAAGCGCGTGGCGGAACGCTTTTGGTCGGCCTGCAAACCGAAGATCAGTTTCTGAAAACTGCTGGTATAGCGGGCCAGCTCATCCCCTCCCCGTCGTCTGGCACCCACACAGTGTCACTGGATGTCCCTGCTGGCCGGTATTCGGTGTCCGTTTTGCACGATGTGAATGACGATCAGGATATGGCCGTGAATGCCTCAGGAATGCCGGAAGAAGGCTGGACTATGTATAATGCAGAGCAACTTCGCGGCGCGCCGACATTTGAGCTTGTCGGGTTTGACGTTGACGAAACCGGAACAGATCTGACCCTGCATATGATCTATCCAACAGCAGATCAGAACTGATCCGCTCAATAAACAGCATCATGAGCGCAATTGCGCGCGCGCTGTCCTGACGCATGTGGCGTTCTTTGAAGCCTGAGTTAACCTCAGGCTTCAGATGATTCAGTCGGGGAAAACAGATGGCCGCAGGTCACGGGCACGAAATCATGATCAAGGACACGCTTGTGTTCCTGTTCGCTGCCGGTGTGGCCGTGCCCGTCTTCAGGTTCATCAAACTGCCCGCAATCATTGGTTTCATGATTTCAGGTCTGGCGCTCGGCCCGTTTGCAATCGGCGCGCTGAGCGAGAACTACCCCGTTCTCGAATACATTTCCATGTCCAGTGTGGAGGCTGCGGCGCCCTTCGCCGAACTCGGCGTGCTCTTCCTCCTCTTCCTGCTTGGGCTCGAATTTTCCTTTGAAAAACTGTGGGGTCTGCGCCGCATCGTGTTCGGTGCCGGCGGCTTGCATGCCAGCCTGAGCGCCGCTGGAATCGCGATGATCGCCTGGCTTATCAACCCTGACCCGGTCTTTGCCATTGTCTGCGGGCTTGCCCTTGCGCTCTCTTCTACGGCTATCGTCATGCAGCTCCTTGTCGAGAACAAGGATGCCACACGACCGGTCGGGCGCACTGCTTTCGGCGTCCTTCTGTTTCAGGATATTCTTGTCGCCCCCATCCTTATCTTTGTCGGTCTCGTCGACATCGAAGCCGGAGAAAGCCTGAGCGGCGTTTTAATCGGGGCTTTCGTTCAGGGGCTGATCGCCATCGGCGTGATCTTCGTCATCGGGCGTTTCCTGCTCCGTCGCCTGTTCAGAATGGTTGCCGCTTCAGGTGGCCGCGACTTCCTCATGGCGCTGACCTTACTCACTCTGGTTGGCGCGTCAGCCATTACTGCTGTGGCCGGACTTTCGCTTGCACTCGGCGCGTTTCTGGCCGGTCTTCTTCTTGGCGAGACCGAATTTAAACATCAGGCAGAAGTTGATCTCGAGCCCTTTAAAGGCCTGCTTCTCGGACTGTTCTTCATGACGGTCGGCATGGGGCTCGACATTCCAGCCATCCTCGCCCGCCCGCATCTCATCATTCTGGGGCTTGCTCTGCTTCTCACCATCAAGCTCTGTGCAGGCTATCTCGCAACACGGCTGATGACCGGAAATCGTAAGACATCCATTGAGACCAGCTTCTATCTGGCACCCGCCGGGGAGTTCGCCTTTGTCGTGACTGCCGCGGCCAGTGCTGCAGGTGTTTTGCCGCCAGATATCACAGCTCTTCTCACCGCCATTGCCGGTCTGTCCATGATGATCACACCTGCCATGGCGACAGCTGGTCGAAAGATCAGCAACCTACTTGTACCTGAGCAAGCCATTGAAGAATCAGAAGAAATCTCTGATTTCTCGATGCAAAAAGGGCATGTCATCCTAGCTGGATTTGGTCGTGTCGGCACAGTTGTTTCCGGAATCCTGCGTGAAGAAGGCGTCGAAATCGTCGCCCTCGACCGGAACACACGTTATGTCAAACAAGCTCGCGAAGCCGGATTACGCGCCTATCTCGGCGATGCTTCAAGGCCGGAAATGCTCAATTCAGTGGGGCTTGATGGCGCCTCGGCCTTCATCGTTACCGTCGACAATCCGTCGATTGTCGAAGCCATGGTGCGCTCCGTCCGGGCGGAACGCCCCGACATCCTCATCCTCGCCCGCGCGCACGATCAGGGACATGCGGCCTCACTGGAAAAGGCCGGCGCGGACTATGTCGTGCCCGAAGTCGTCGAAACCGGGCTGCAACTTTCCGGTGAAACCCTGCACCGGTATGGCTATGACTATGAGACGGTCCGAAGCCTCCTCGCCGCCGAACGTGACAGGCAATATCACAGTCAGGATCCTGATGCGGAACCAAATCAGATGACAGGCGTTGATACAAAAAAAGACCCGGAGCGAACTCCGGGTCAGTGAAGCGACTAGGGAAGACCAGATCCATAATCGCCAAAAAGGGTAAAAGCTTATCCGCCCTGGAACAGGGACAGAATTGTCTGCGGGTTCTGGTTGGCGATCTGAAGCGCTTGAACTCCGAGCTGTTGTTTAACCTGCAAGGCCTGCAATCGGGCGCTTTCCTTTGACAGGTCAGCATCAACCAGATTGCCCACGCCCGATGTCAGGTTGTCCTGAAGCCGTTGAACGAAACCAATATGCGAATCCAGCCTGTTTGCACTCGAACCGAGACGCGCCAGAGCAGAGTTCACATTGTCGAGACTTGTATTGAGGGCTGTCACCGCATGCGAGGACCGCGTTACCGTTGTCAGGTCAGCAAGCGCGGACAGTGTGATAATCGTCCCGCCGAGTGACATATTTTCGGTATCAACCGTCAACGTGTCTGATGCACCGGCATCGGCCAGGAAGGCAATACCATTGGTCAGCGACCCATCAAGCAGGTTCGCGCCGTCGAATTCGGCATCTCCCACAATGGTGGATATCTGGCGCAGGATCGACTCAAAGTCTTCGCTATAGGCTTCGCGAGCCACGGAATCGATCGACGGATCTTTTGCGGCAACGGCTTTCTCGCGCATCTGAATGAGCAGATCAGAGATCGTCTCACCGGCAGCGATCGCTACGTCCGTGATGGAATTGGCGCGGTCCAGACTGGTTTTCACAGCGGTCAGTGCAGCGACATCGCCGCGCATATTCTGCGCGACCGCATAAACGGCTGCATTGTCACGCGTGCCTGCGACCTTAAATCCCGATGAAATCCGGTTCTGGGTGGTTTCCAGATCGGCATTCGTCGCCTTCAAGGTCTGCAAAGCGCTCATGGCTGCAGAATTTGTATGAATACTTGAAACCATTTTCTTTCTCCCAGCAGGAAGTCATTAACCACTCCTGCCACGGGGAAAGTTTTCTCGCGTGATCGTTAAATATTCGTTGGCGCAAACAAAAAAAACTCAACGGTGTCCTGTGAACCGGTGTCAGACGTTGACGTCGATCATCAGTCCGTAGGCTTCTCCCATCTGCTTGGCCAGCTCGATAAACTGCTCTTCCGGCCATTGTCGGATCACATCTCCGGTCTCCGGATCCACCATCTTCTGGATGAATTTTCCGGTATCCTGATCCCGTTCAATAACCAGCCTCCCCTTAGGCTCATTTGAACGTTCAGAGATTGCGGTTTCCAACGCTGCTCTGTTGTCTTCTGAAGCATCCGGACTGGAGAAATCGGCGTCATCCAGCGTACGGGGTGGTTCAGATTTTGATATCAGCCTTTGAGTTGGCGACACCTCAGTGCCGTAAACAGCTGATATCGGAGTAAGGTCAAGATCTCCTGCCATGATCGATCTCCCTTTCGAAAGACAATCATGAACTGACGACCGAAGCCGTCAGCCCATGACTGTTTGCCTTTAGCGGAAGAAGGACAATGCGATACCTGCAGAAGAGTTAGCGATCGACAGAGCCTGAACGCCGAGCTGTTGCTTGGTTTGCAGGGCCTGAAGTTTCGCAGACTCTTTCGCGAGGTCCGCATCAACCAGATTGCCGATACCTTTCTCAGTCACATCAGACAGTTTGGTGACAAAGTCTGAATGTACGCTGAGAGACTTGGACGCCGTTCCAAGTCGGGCAAGTGCCTGGTTGAGGTTGTTGAGAGATGTCTCGATCGTGCCGACCGCTGCAGACGCGTTTGTCACAGTGTCGAGCTGAGCTGTAGATGTCAGTGTAACGATAGATCCGGACAGACCAATCGCTTCATCAGCAATCGTGATCGTGGAAGAACCATCAGCAGACGCCAGAGCATTCACGCCGGCGGTTGAGTTGTTGATCAGGTTCACGCCGTTGAATTCAGCGTTCGAGACAATTGTTGCGATCTGATCACGAAGCGCTGTGAAGTCTTCGTTGAAAGCAGAACGCTGAGCAGCTGTCAGAGAAGCATCAGCAGCACCAAGAGCTTTCTCTTTCATGTCGACCAGAAGGTCAGACACTGCTTCACCGGCTGCAATCGCCACATCAACAGTAGAAGACACACGGTCCAGGGATTCTTTCACGACGCCGAAACCGGCAACATCAGAACGCATACCCTGAGCGATCGCGAAAATCGCACCATTGTCTTTAGCGGAAGCAACTTTCAGACCGGTGTTGATACGGGACTGAGTTGTTTCCAGTGCGGAATTGGTCTGGTTCAGTTGTTGAAGCGCGACCATCGCACCATAGTTTGTGTTTACGCTCGCCATTTTGGCAATCCTTTCTGGTATCTCCGGCCCGTGAACGGGCTCTGTTCGAGCTTTTTGCTCGCAGGGATTCTTCCCTGTCTGACTGCTGGCAAACGCGGTGCCAAAACTATGGTTAAGCCGAATTTCGGCCTTTCACGGCGCTGGCAGAAACTTTGTGGTTAACAAAAATCGGGGGTGCGCCAGAATGTCGCGAACCACCCTGCAAAACTTGCCGACCGGCAGTTCAGACCCGGCACAATTTGCCGATCCCCCAACTAAACACGATCAAAAAACAGGGCAAAAAGTCGCAGTTTCAATGCTCTAGGCATAAAAAAAGCCGGACCCGAAGGTCCGGCAGTTCTGAGATTGGGGTCTCATGATGATATTTTTTTGTAGCTCTGGTCCTATCGGAAGAAGGACAGCGCAATACCCGCAGACGAGTTCGCGATCGACAGAGCCTGAACACCGAGCTGTTGCTTGGTTTGCAGGGCCTGAAGTTTCGCAGACTCTTTCGCCAGGTCGGCGTCGACAAGGTTGCCGATACCTTTTTCCGTCACGTCAGACAGCTTGGTCACAAAGTCAGAGTGAACTGACAGAGACTTGGAAGCTGTACCGAGACGCGCGAGAGCCTGGTTCAGGTTGTTCAGCGATGTCTCGATCGTACCAACAGCAGCAGACGCGTTTGTGACAGTGTCCAGCTGAGCTGTAGATGTCAGTGTAACGATAGAACCGGACAGGCCGATTGCTTCGTCAGCAACTGTGATCGTAGACGTGCCGTCAGCAGACGCCAGAGCGTTCACGCCAGTAGTTGAGTTGTTGATCAGGTTCACGCCGTTGAATTCAGCGTTAGAAACGATTGTCGCAATCTGATCACGAAGCGCAGTGAAGTCTTCGTTGAATGCAGAACGCTGAGCAGTCGTCAGAGAAGCATCAGCAGCACCAAGAGCTTTCTCTTTCATGTCGACCAGAAGGTCAGACACTGCCTCACCCGC
>NZUJ01000092.1 GCA_002701295.1 Ponticaulis sp.
CGGTGGGAAGGTGGCCTGCTATTGCTGGGGTATCTAGTGTATATGTATCTTCTGGTGATCGGCCCAAGAGTGGCTTAGTTTTCCGGCCAGTACCGGATGACATCTGAAGGTACAGGACGCGGGCGTTCTGCAAGCTCTGAAATGGCTGTTCCAATAAAGATGTTACCGACGATGCGTTCGCCAACTGACAAGCCCAGCGCATCAGAAATTCCTTCGTCTTCAGACCACCATTCTGATAGCCAGCAGGCAGCAAACCCCGCAGCCTGGGCGGCGTAAAGAAGATTGAGGCAAAGTGCGCCGGCAGACATTTCCTGTTCCCAGACCGGCGTTTTGTGCTCTCGATCGGGTGACGAAACCACAGTCACACATACCGGCGCGCGTTTCAGTCTTCCGGCTTCGATGGCGAGTTCTGCAGCATTCGCGTCCGGGTTCTGAGCTTTAAATCGTTCAGCCAGCGTGATCCCAAAATGCTCACGCGCGTCGCCAGTGAAGACGGTCATCTTCCAGGGGGCAAGCTTGCGATGGTCAGGCACGCGTATCGCGGCTTCGAGAATATTATGGAGGGTTTCCTTGTCAGGGCCCGGGCCTTCCGGGTCCATGAGTAGAATAGGGGTGGATCGTCGCCGCGCGATCAGGTCTGTAGCAGATGCAGCTTTCCCGGGATTTGATGATAATTGTTCATTGGGTTGGGGAAGCTGAAACGGAAGCTGCGTCATATATTTCTGCCTGTCTCTTGATAAAGCACGTGACTTCAGGGTGATGTAGGAAGTCTGACCACTGAGGCAACGGCGCATGGTCAATCGTAACGATTCTGCAGGGACCAGTTGAAGGGGAAACGCCATGAACAAGAATGTCAGCTGGACCATTCTGAGGGACGACGCGGTTTACGACACGAACTGGATCACCGTTCATGATTGCGATGTCATCGCGCCAACAGGCAATCAGGTCAGCTATGGCTGGGTACAATACAAGCACTTTGCCATTGGTATCCTTCCGATTGATGAGAATGGCTGGACCTGGCTCGTGGGACAGAACCGGCTGTGTTTCGATGAATATACCTGGGAACTGCCAGAAGGTGGCGGCAAGGAAAGTGATGATCCCATCGTTTCCGCTGAACGCGAACTTGCTGAAGAGATCGGTATGCAAGCGCAACATTATGTACCTATTCTGGATCGCGCGCAGTTTTCTAACTCGGTGACCAACGAAATTGGCTATGCCTATATCGCTCACGGTCTGACGCCGTGCGCAGGCGAGCCGGACGAAACTGAAGCGCTCAGCGTCCGTCATCTGCCTCTGAAAGAGGTCTATGAGATGATGAACCAAGGAAAACTGACCGACATGTTTACCCTTGCTATGTTGTGTCGGGCTTATTACCTCGCCAATACAGGGCAACTACCCGAAGAGATTTCCAAAGTCTTCCGGGATATCTGAGAGAGACCAGGGAAGGCAGCTCCTATGGAAAAGGCAGTAAATCTGACACAAGAGGCGACAGACCTTCAGGGAGCGACCCCGCCTGTCTGGAAACGCCTCAGGTTTGAAGCAGCGGCCAGTGCCGGAGAGGAGCCAACCCTGGCCAGTCTTCTGAACGCGGCCATTCTCAGTCATGACCACCTGCACGACGCGCTGTCCTATTATCTGGCGCAGAAGCTCGCCGGTTCGGAAATGAACGCGCTGCAGATCCGTGAAATTTTCGAGAGCGCCTATGAGGCTCATCCTGAGCTCGAGACGGCCGCCGAACGTGACATGAGTGCTGTGCTGGACCGCGATCCGGCCTGCAGGTCATTCCTCCAACCCTTCCTCTTCTTTAAAGGCTTTCAAGCGCTACAGACACACCGCGTAGCGCATTGGCTTTGGAAAGAGGGCCGTGACACTCTGGCATTTTTCTTCCAGTCCCGCGTGTCTGAACTGTTTGGAGTGGATATTCACCCTGCAGCGACAATCGGTTCAGGCGTGATGCTCGATCACGCGACCAATATTGTTATTGGTGAGACGGCCGTTGTGGGTGATGACAGCTCCATTCTTCAGGGCGTGACCCTTGGCGGAACCGGGAAGGAGTTCGGTGATCGCCATCCAAAAATCGGCAAAGGCGTTCTGGTCAGTGTCGGCGCGAAAGTGCTCGGCAATATCCATATCGGCGATGGCGCACGCATCGGTGCGGGCAGTGTGGTTCTCAAAGAAGTTGGAGAGAACTGCACAGTTGCGGGTGTTCCGGCCAAGCCTGTCGGCGACCCGTGCTGCGGAAAGGCAGAAGCGATGGACCAGTCTTTCCTTGAAGAGTTCGACCCGTCGAAATAAGCAAGCTTCTGAAAATTTGAATTTACCCCAATGACTTTCGCCTGAGTGGTTTTGCCTCTCAGGCGAAACGCATTATTGTACAATCGTTATAACAAAGAAGGACATCTCCATGAGCCCTGAAGAAACCCAACGCGTTGAAGGCTATCTGAAAAAGAAAATGAATCCGGGCCTGCGTGTTGTTGCTCGTGACAAGGCGTCTGATTCTCTGGAAGTCTATCTGGGCGATGAATTTGTCGCTCTTCTCTTCCGCATTGAGGAAGAGGGCGAAGTTTCCTACCAGTTCCAGATGACCATTCTCAAAGAAGATCTGGAATTGGATATCTGATCTGAACGAGGAAGCTGTCAGTCATGCTTCTGGACGTTTCCTCACTTTCGAAGTCTTTCGGGCAAACGCTCGCAGTCTCCGATGTCAGTTTCAGTGTTGATCGGGGCGAAGTCATCGCCCTGATTGGAGCGTCCGGCAGTGGCAAAACCACCACGCTTCGCATGATCAACCGTCTGATCGAGCCTGATTCAGGGCAAGTCAGTCTGGATGGCAAAAAGGCCTCCGAAGTTCCCGCGCATCACTGGCGTCGGCGTATTGGCTATGTCGTACAGGGGGCGGGGCTTTTTCCTCATTTCTCGATTTTTGAAAATGTCGGCATCACGCCCGCACTTCAGAAACGGTCTCCAGCAGACATCAAAGAGACTGTAATCAGCCTTCTGGATATGGTTGGCCTGCCGGCGCAGACTTATGCGGATCGCAAGCCTGCACAACTTTCGGGTGGCCAACAGCAGCGCGTCAATCTTGCACGCGCTCTGGCCGGTCACCCTTCTCTGGTGTTGATGGATGAGCCATTCGGCGCACTTGATGCCATTACCAAGTCTGATCTGATTTACGATCTTTTGAGCTTGCGTGAACGCCTCGGCTTTGCAGCTGTTATTGTGACGCATGACTTGTCCGAAGCGCTGCGGTTTGCCGATCGGATTGGTGTGATGGAGGGAGGTCATCTGATTCAGATGGGCACAATTGAAACGCTCATCCGAGCACCTGCTGCCAGCAGTGTTTCAGATATGCTCGACGCTGCACGTCGTCACTCTGCAGAAGTGGAGGCTGCATTTAGCCGGGCAGGGCCTTCAGGATGAACTGGTTCTCAGAAGAGCTGATCGTATTTCCGCAGCGCTATGCCGGGCATTTATGGCTATCTATTTCGGCTGTGATGACGGGTTTGCTGATCAGTCTGCCTGCCGGTATCTGGGCGGCAAAGCGACCGTCAGTCTCAGGCCCTGTTCTGGGGTTTGCAAGTTTGGTTCAAACGATACCTGGACTGGCTCTTTTAGCCCTGATGGTGCCCATTCTCGGAGGACGGATCGGCTTTCTGCCTGCCTATCTTGCGCTGACGCTTTATTCGGTGCTGCCAATACTGAGAAATACGATTGTAGGGCTTAATGGCGTTCCCGCTAATGTGAAAGAAGCCGCACTCGGCGTCGGAATGACAGAACGCCAACGGCTCTGGCGGGTGGAGTTACCGCTTGCCCTGCCGGTTATGGTTGCCGGCCTTCGGACGTCTATTGTCTGGGTGGTTGGCGCAGCGACACTCTCAACACCTGTGGGGGCGGAAAGCCTCGGAAATTACATTTTCGCGGGACTTCAGACACGAGACTGGACCATGGTGCTGTTTGGTTGTCTGGCATCTGCCGGGCTGGCCCTGATACTGGATCAGATTGTTCGCCTCATTGAAATTTCGGTATCTACCGGAAAGACATCGCCGGCCGTCACGTCGCTGATCGGATTGTTGTTGGTCTGTAGTCCCGTCATCATGGATTTTTCAGGAAGCAAAACCGTTCAGAACAGAGGCACACAAGACGTTGTTGCGGAGACAGGACCCTCAAGTCTCGAGGGGCAAGAGATCGCTATCGGCGCCAAACCGTTCACTGAGCAATACATATTGGCCGAGCTTCTGAAGCAGCGTCTTGAAGCGCGCGGGGCGCGAGTGACAGTCCGGGATGGTCTTGGGTCTATAGTTGGGTTTGATGCGCTGACGGATGATCAGATTGACGTCTTCATTGACTATACCGGGACTGTCTGGGCGACTGTTATGAACCGTGCTGAGCCCGTCGGGCGCTATCGAATGTTCGGCGAGACGAGCGCGTTTCTGATGGCTGAGCATAACGTACTGGCTCTAGGTCGGCTCGGGTTTGAGAATGCCTATGTGCTGGCGATATCAGAGGCCAATGCAAATCAGCTCGGCGTTCAATCGATTGGCGACCTGGCAGGTAAGGCAGATGTGTCTATTGGTGGCGATGTTGAGTTTTTCGCGCGCCCCGAATGGCTTCGGGTTCGGGATGCCTATGGTCTGGATGGGCTTAGAACACGGGGTATGGATTCAACCTTTATGTATTCAGCCGCCCGCGACAGAGAGGTCGACGTGATCACCGCTTACACAACAGATGGTCGGATCGATGCTTTTGATCTCATCCTGCTTGATGACCCACTTGGCGCATTGCCTCCCTATGACGCGTTCATTCTCATATCGCCTGAAAATCTTGATAATCTACCTCTTCAACAGGCCTTGTCTGAGCTCAACAATGCTATCAGTGCAGAACTGATGCGCCAGGCGAATGGCAAGGTGGATATCGAAGGGCGGAGTATATCTGAGGCCGCGGAATGGCTGAACGCCCAGCTGGATTAAGTCGCATCAAACGGAATGAGAGCTTGCATGCGCTCGTTTTACACGCGATCAGGCGATGCTTTTCAAGTGTCATTCTGGCTTAGGTGATTTCACGCCAAACCAGCCCTGTACCTGCGACCAGGCATTCTTCGACCCCTGCCAGGCTCGCTCGCCAGCTTGAGATGCCATTTTGGTGAGTCCGCCGCTGGCGCTGATCAGATCTGTGATCACAGAGGCCGACTGACTTTTTACACCTTCCAGAGCCTGCTTTGAAATAGAATTGGCCTGTTTCAATGACCAGCTCTCAAAGCTCCGGCATCGACGTTTAGCCAGATAACCGAGCTTGAGCGTCATCATGGAATTGATCGCGCCATCCATGATCGGACCGGCCAGAACGCCCCCCATTCGGCCAAGCATACTGCCGAGAATATCCCCTGTAATGTCGGTCACATCTTCCAGCGCGCGGCTAAGCACGACCATGGCTGCAACATCACGTAGGACAAGAATACTGCCTCGAAAGTTTGGTCGTCCGAAGTACATCCGTGAGATGCGAGCAATCAGATTCGCATTGCGCCAAAGCACGATAAACGCATCGATAGTGCCATTCATGGACGCTGCTGTCGCGACGCCTACGCCAACAGCTTCTGCATGGATGATCCGCTCGACCTCCTTGTCGATCGACTTGAGGCGAGCTTCGATATGATCGCGTTCAAACTTTTGCAGTCGTTCAAGAAGATGGCGATGGTCGCCATCCTCATGATTGCGCAAATCCATCAGCAGAACTTCACCGCTATTGATGTCATTGCTTAGCGACTCGGCGTCACCGTCCAGTGCCGGATTTTTTCCCAAAGCCCTGAGATAGCGCAGATCATATTTCAGTCGTGTGATGGCCTCGGCTCTCGTCGGCGCAGATGGGTTGACCGGAGGCGGAGGGGGCTTGGCTGCCACAGGTGTGTGGAAGAAAGATAGAAGTGGCCTGCCAATCAGCCAGAGTAAAAGGCCGGTCAGGACGATCGCGAACACCGCACCCAATACCGGATGGATGTCCGCAAACAGATTATAGAAGAGGTACAGTTCGCCGATAACCAGGAGGAATGCGAGCGCGATTAGCGCTGTGAAAATCCACTTGATGACTCGCCATGCGCGGTTCCACTGGTGCGCCAGTTCCCAGGAAACGGTCTCATCAGTGTCTGGCTTGGTGGCGGGTAGTTTGGCGGGTGTCTTTGTCATGGTCTTCAGCGATCAACTGATCTCACATATGGAAAGACACACTGAATGCGGCAAGCTTATGGTCAAAGGATTGTTTTGACTATCCCGCCGGCGGACCTGCGATGAAACTCTCTACCAGCGATCCCGTCAGCAGGCGCCAGCCATCGACCAGCACGAAGAAAATCAGCTTGAAAGGCAGGGAGATTGTTACCGGCGGCAGCATCATCATACCCATACTCATCAGGATAGACGCCACCACGAGGTCGATAATGAGGAAGGGCAGGAAGATCATGAAGCCGATTTCAAAAGCACGTTTCAGCTCGGAGATCATGAAAGCCGGAGCCAGCACTTCGAAGGGCAGTTCATCTGCAGATGGCGGAAGGTCTTCAATGTTGGCGAGGCCAACAAACAGCTCAACATCGGCTTCATTGACGTGTTCTGCCATAAAGATTTTGACCGGCGCGAGCGTACGCGGCACGGCTTCTTCGACGCCGATTGCTTCCGACATGTAAGGCTCGATCCCGGAATTATAGGCTTCCCCGAAAGTCGGCGCCATGACGAATGCCGTCAGGAACAGCGATAGCGAGATGATAACGGCATTGGGTGGGCTCTGTTGAAGGCCGATTGCTGTCCGGAGGAGTGATAGAACAACAACGATCCGCACAAAACTCGTCGTCATTACCAGAATACTCGGCGCAAGGCTGAGAACGGTAATAATGGCGATCAGCTGGATGATGTTTCGATTGAGGCCTGCGCCTGTGCCCAGATCGACCGTCACTTCTTGTGCAATGGCTGGCAAGCCGAAGCCAATCAGAGCCAGAATGGGCAATATCGAGAAGAGGCGCTTCATGTCACTGTTCATTGCCGGATTCGGGCAGGACGTCGTCAACGGCTTTGCGGCTGGCGATCAGCACATCCTGCGCCTGTCCTGTAATCACGAGATGTTCCTGATCGCCCCAGCGGATGACTGCCAGACGTTTGCGACCGTCAAATGGTTTCCAGGAAACGACCTTCAAATCGCTCGTGTTTCCAGTAGCGGGTGCGAGGTTGGAAAATCGACGCAAGACGAGATAGAGGCCACCGATAAGGCCGAGCACCAGAATGAGTGCTGCGAATGCCCGCATGACTGTGTACATGTCCATGACGAAACCTGGCCTGAGGTCATTCTGACCCGTTAATCTTCGTTAAGACTTCTCAGGCGGAATGGTTAACCGGGCATTAACTTTGACGCTCGTGGCAGACGTAAACCAAGCTTAATCACACATTAACCAGACCGGCATAATTTGCCGGAATGAAATTGCCCGGTGACCTTTCTGTTTTTCAGGCTCTGAATGCGCGTCTCAATATGCTGGAGACGCGGCAGTCGACTGTTGCCGAGAATGTTGCGAACGCCAATACGCCGCGGTTTGTGCCCAAAGATGTCGATATGGCATCCTTCGACAAGGCAATTGGCCAGTTCAGCTCGCCATCTGTCGGACGAACCAATCTGGCTGTCACTCAGTCTGGGCACATTCCGGGTAAACCTGTGTCGACACCAAACTTCAGCACTGTCAGCGTTCCGGACAGTGAGGTCACCATGGATGGCAATGCGGTGGTTGTTGAAGAGCAAATGCTGCGGCTCAATCAGGTCAAAACGGATTTTGATACAGCGCTTGGTCTTTATCAAAAGGGTCTTTCGATGATCCGACTCGCTGCGAAGGCGCCACAGTAATGCTGGTGAACAGGGAATTCTGAAACATGTCTTCTGATCTTTTTTCGGCTTTGACGGCAGCATCTACCGGATTGCGCGCTCAGACTGTGCGAATTCGCCTGGCGTCGGAAAACGTGGCAAACGCGAACTCAACTTCGGATATCCCGGGTGGCGATCCGTATCAGCGACGCATGCCCGTATTTCGCGAAATGCTGGATCGTGAAACCGGAGCGCTGGGCGTTCAGGTCGCACGGACAGTCGATGACCTGAGTGAGTTTCCGGTTCGTTATGACCCGGAGCATCCGGCGGCTGACGCGAACGGATATGTGAAGCTGCCGAATGTGAAGACGCTGATCGAAATGGCGGATATTCGCGACGCGCAGCGCACTTACGAAGCGAATCTGTCAATCATTGAAAACTCACGGGCCATGATCAATCGCGCGCTTGATCTGTTGCGTCGTTAATCTAACGGGAAGGGTGTAACTCATGGCATTGGATTCAGTCGCAGCAGCCCGCGCCTATCTCGATACGGCCCGCGCAATTGCCAATGGTCAGACCGAAGACGTCAAGCCGACGCAGGATGCCGGTTTTGGAAACCTGCT
Organism: Ponticaulis sp.; assembly: GCA_002701295.1. Classification (GTDB taxonomy): domain Bacteria; phylum Pseudomonadota; class Alphaproteobacteria; order Caulobacterales; family Hyphomonadaceae; genus Ponticaulis. Next base: position 8,448 of record NZUJ01000092.1, read on the forward strand.
CAATCAGGCTGTCAGCGCCGCATCGGGTGCTGGCCAGACTGTCGAAACGGCGATGGCTCAGGCGGCGACCGGACGAGCCGATCTCGTCGATGTTGTTACAGCGGTGGCCGCTGCTGAAGCCACGCTTGAAACCGTAGTTGCTGTCCGTGATCAGGTCATCAAGGCCTATCAGGACATTCTGAGAATGCCGATCTGACGGGATTGAAACTCCAATGTACCTTTTGCCTCTGAACGCTCCTGAAACTGAAAACCTGCCACGCCTTGGGGGCATGCCGCTTGTGCTTTCGCCCGAGCTTGTTCGTGCTCTGGAAGCTGCGCAGTCGAATGTCGACAACCTGGCAGATCTTGCGCCTTATCATCTGCGTAAAC
>NZUJ01000093.1 GCA_002701295.1 Ponticaulis sp.
AATACCGGCGAGGCAGCGGGCGATAGTTACGCGGCCATCGAGCAATACCGGGGCGGCAATTTTGACGACACGTTCGTTCTGGATGGGTCCAACGCCGATGTGCGCGGCATGGACGGCAATGATACACTGACAGGTGGTGCGGGGCGGAACTCGCTCTATGGAGACGCCGGAGACGATCGTCTCAACGGTGGTGATGAGCGGGATCGTCTGGTTGGCGGTACGGGCGATGACATACTTGATGGCGGCAGCGGTATTGACCGCCTTTACGGCGATGCCGGTGAGGATATTCTGCGCGGTGGGCTGGACAATGACTTCCTGCGCGGCGGCGCAGATGGCGACGTGCTTAACGGGGGCGGCGGCAATGACCGGCTCTATGGAGATAATGGCAACGACATACTGATCGGCTCTGTCGGGAGAGATTTTTTGTTCGGGGGAGTTGGTGACGACATATTCCGTTTCACACAGCAAGCTGACTCGGGCACTACGGCGTCGACGCGCGACACGATCTGGGACTTTGTATCTGGCAGCGATGATATCGATCTGACAAATCTCGGTGTGACTGACTTTATCGGTAGTGCCGCATTTACAGGTGCAGGAAACGAAGTTCGCTCTAGCGCTAGCGGCTCTCAGAACACCCTTCTCGAAATCGACCTGGACGGAGATACGGTTGCGGACATGACGATCCTTCTCAAAGGGTTCACGGCTGCGCTTGATGTGAATGACTTTTTGCTGGCCTGATCAAAACTTGCGAAGGGGCCGGTTGGCCCCTTTTTTCTGTGTGTTGCCTGAAAACCCTGCAGGCACTTGAAGCGCTTGCTATGTCAGCGCGGGAGACAACCCACGACTAGCGCCTGACACCTTCATCTGGATTGCGGCGGAAGGCAGTGTTGTGAAGGCCATTCGCGATTATTTGATCACCGAACGAGGCGTCGACCGACGCTGGATCAAGGCGACAGGTTATTGGGTGGATGGCCAGGCCGACACAACGGCAAAGTTTGAAGACACTTGATGAGTGACTGTGGAGGGGTGAATGGACAGCTGGACCGCTCCCTAAACAAATTTAGTCAATGGTAAGAACGCTACTCAGTCAGAAAGATCGATAAACTGTATTGATTTCAATCATTTGGTTTTGCAGGGTGCGGCCAAGAGTTGAGCTTTCGATCGGGGATCGTTTTCATGAGTTATGTGCCACCTACGTCATCCCGGAAGATGATGTTCGCCTCCGCTTCACCTTTTTCTAAGAGCCATTTTGCGGAAGAACCGGACGAGGTGGGTATCGCCGTCGTTTATAATCTGGTTTTCGACGACACGGCAGATGTAAGCCAGTCCGGAACATCAGGTGATGATACATTCAATCTGTCAATGCCGCTCACGACGTCTTCAGGCGCAGGCTTCACGCACAGCATTTCGATATCCGGGCAGACCGGAACTGATACGACTGTTATAACGTCGTCTGGCGGAAGCGGAACATATTTCGATCTCACGACTGCGAGTATTGCCACAGAGCAACTCGACGCCGGTCTGAATGATCTGATCCTTGCGTCAACGAGCCTGTCAAACGTGACAATCGCATCCGTAGACGAAATCCTCTTCACGAACGCGGGCTATTATGCGTTCGACCTCGGCTCGGGATCGACAAGCGGGACTGTGACAGCGCCAACTGATGGCGGCGGGATCGGCCACAGTCTTTACATCTATACGAATTATCAGGTCGCTCACAGCGTTGACCAGGATTGGACCTTCAATTTCGGAGACAATCCAGACAGCTTTCAGTCGGGCCATTTTGCCTCGGGATGGGTTGTCTATATGGGTGACGGGAACGACTTTCTATCACCCGGGTATGATGGCGAGCACGAGCTTTATGGCGAAGGTGGAGATGACTATATCTGGCACTCCGGCCTGAACACGATTTCAGATGGCGGAACCGGTTCCGACACCATTCAGATCAACTTTGGGGCCTTTGATGGGGCGACTGTCGTTGCGTCTCCGGTCATTATTGATCTGGCACCGCTCTGGTCCGGAGGAACGGCGACAATCGGAACGGGGTCTGCCCAGAATTATGACCTGCTGGCAAACCTGAACTTCGGAAGCGAATATCGTGATGTCATCACGCTCGGCCAGTTCGACACGCCCTATGCCATTCTGGGTGCGAACCATAACTGGGAACTCCTGAATGGAAATGACACCTTCTATGGCACGGCCGACCGCGAGATCGTTATTGCGGGCCGAGGCGATGATGTCGTGTTTGGATATGATGGGAATGACGACCTTCAGGGCCGTGAGGGTAGCGATGAACTCTATGGCGGTGATGGCGATGACGCCATCACAGATGACAATCTGCAGGGCGCGACCTCCGATGCTGGCGCTGATGTTCTGGATGGCGGCGCTGGTGATGACCATCTGATCGCCTGGCTTGGTGCGGATACGGTTACGGGTGGCACTGGCGACGACAAAATCGGGGTATATGATCTTAACGACACCGTTGATGGTGGAGCGGATACAGATACACTCTATGTGATCCTGGGTGAGCTTTCTTCGGGTGTGAACCTCGATTTCACTGACTTGTTGTCTGGAGGGACATTAGCGATAGGATCGGGGTCAATTTCCGGAATTGAGCGACTGAGCGACGGGATTGCCGTCACTGGCAGTTCATCCACCGATCATGATGATACGATCTTTATTCCGTCCTTTTACAGTTTGTCCGTTTATTTCAATCTCGCCCATGGCGACGACTATATCGAATCCGGTTCTGGCGATGACCTGCTGACGGGCTATTTTGGCAACGACGTCATGCATGGCAATGACGGCGATGACGAGATTTACGGCGATTATGGCGACGATACATTGTACGGCGGAAATGGCGACGACATGCTGCTGGCGGGCAATGGCACAGATCAATTGTTTGGCGACGCCGGGAACGACCATTTCAGCACGCTTTATGACGCCAACACGATTGATGGCGGGGCCGACACGGACACTGTTCAGCTCGACAATCTATCGGGAACAGTCCTGAATCTGAGAAATCAGGCGAACAATGCCGGTGGCGCACTGGATGATACTTTCACAAACGTCGAAGTCTTCATTGGCACCAGTTTTGATGATCTGATGCTGGGCGGCGCCGAGGAGACCCGGTTTGAGGGCGGCGCGGGCAATGACACGCTGTCCGCTGGCGGCGGTAACGACACGCTGATTGGTGGTTCGGGGACGAATACGCTGAACGGTCAGGCTGGCGATGACACCTTTATCGGCGGCAATGGAATTGATGCGTTCAATGGCGGAGCCGGTTTCGACACCGTCATTTATGACTTCTATACGCATGGTTTCATCGTCGATATGCTGAACACGGCGAATAGCAATTATGATGCGACCGGCGATAGTTTTGTCAGCATTGAGCAGATCATCTCAACGGATTTTGACGACACGCTTCGCGGCTCAAATGATGGTGAAACCTTCCGGGCGGGCGACGGCGGTGATGTTCTGCTTGGCCGTGATGGTGATGACACGCTGTTCGGCGATGGTGGCGATGATCTGATGATTGGTGGCGACGGTGGGGATACTCTGCGTGGAGGCGCGGGTTTCGACATTGTGTCCTATCAGACGGCCTCAACTGGCGTGACGGTGGACCTCACCAATCTGGCAGCCAATACCGGCGAGGCAGCGGGCGATAGTTACGCGGCGATCGAGCAATACCGCGGTGGTGACTTCGACGACACGTTCGTTCTGGATGGGTCGAACGCCGATGTGCGCGGCATGGACGGCAATGATACGCTGACAGGCGGCATAGGTCGAAACTCGCTCTATGGGGATGCTGGCGATGATGTCCTGAATGGTGGAGGAGATCGTGACCGGCTTGTTGGTGGCACCGGAGATGACACGCTAGACGGCGGAACAGGCATAGACCGCCTTTATGGCGATGCCGGTGAAGATATTCTGCGCGGCGGGCTGGATAATGACTTCCTGCGCGGCGGAGCGGATGGCGATATTCTGAATGGTGGTGGCGGATTTGATCGGCTTTATGGTGACGCCGGTGATGATCTGCTGATCGGCTCGCTTGATCGCGATATCCTGTTTGGCGGCACGGGTAGCGATGTGTTCCGTTATACGCAGGCGGCAGACTCTGGTATCGGCGGCACGCGTGATACCATCATGGACTTCGAAGTCACGATTGATGATATCGATCTGACCGCGCTCGGTGTGACGGACTTCATCTCATCTGCTGCGTTTACAGGTGCGGGCAATGAGGTCCGGGCAACTTCCAGCGGACCAAATAATACGCTTCTCGAAATCGACCTGGATGGCGATACCGTGGCCGATATGACGATCCTGTTGAGAGACGTGACGGACACAATGACATCAGGTGATTTTCTGCTCGCCTAGTGGCCCGCCGAAAACCAACACGCGAAGAAAAAGGGGAGCGGTCGCTCCCCTTTTTTGTGATCAGCGGAAAGGTGGCTCGTCGAAGGACCGCAGCTTGCGTGAGTGCAGGCTCTCAGCGCCATCTTCGGCAATGCGTTCCAGCGTTCGAATGCCGATCTGAATATGCTCGCCAATCGCCCGGTTATAGAATGCATTGGCAGCACCCGGCAGCTTGATTTCGCCGTGCAGTGGTTTGTCTGAGACACAGAGCAGCGTTCCGTAAGGCACTCGCAGGCGATAACCGTTCGCGGCAATCGTGGCGCTTTCCATGTCGATGGCGATGGCACGAGACAGGTTGAACCGCTTGGCCGATTTGGTGAAGCGAAGCTCCCAGTTCCGATCATCCGTGGTGACAACGGTGCCCGTGCGGAGGCGGGACTTCAGGGCATCGCCTTCTTCGCCGGTGACTTCAGCGGCAGCTCGTTGCAGGGCAACCTGGATCTCGGCGATTGGCGGCACGGGTATATCGGATGGCAGAACGTCATTGAGAACATTGTCATCGCGCAGATAGGCATGCGCGAGCGCGTAATCGCCAATGCGTTGAGAATGGCGAAGGCCGCCACAATGGCCAACCATGATCCAGCATTGCGGGCGCAAAACGGCGAGGTGGTCCGTAATGGTTTTGGCGTTGGAGGGCCCGACGCCAATATTCACCATGGTGATGCCTTGCCCATCCTTCCGGCGCAGGTGGTAGGCCGGCATCTGGTGGCGTCGCCATGGCGCGTTGCGGATTTTCTCAAGCGCATCTGGAGTGTCGGCGAACACTTCGACATTGCCACAAGCAGAGAGGCTCTCATACGGGCCTGGTTGCTGGATGCGCTCGACCGCCCATTCTGCAAAGGCGTCGATATAGCGGTGGTAGTTGGTGAAGAGCAGATAGCTCTGAAAATGCTCGAACGGCGTGCCGGTATAATGCTTCAGCCGCTGGAGCGAGAAGTCCACGCGCGGTGCGTCGAAGATTGACAAGGGCTTGATGCCGTCCGGCGACACGTATTCGCCATCGGCAACTTCATCCCCGATTTCTGGCAGAGTTGGCGAGGGGAACCAGCGCGCAATTTCACCGGAGCGATCCAGATCGATCGACTCGCCCTGGGCGGCCTCCCAGACATAGGGATAGGGGATTTCCGAGGACGACTTTCGCACTTCGACCTCGACGTCATAATCCTGCAGAAGCGGGGTGAGCTGTTCGCGCAGATAGGGTTCGAAAAAAGTCGGCTGCGTGATGGTGGCAGCATAGGTTCCCGGTTCGGAGAATTTTCCGAATGAACGGGAAATCGCTGGCACGCTGGCTTCAGGGTGATAGCGCACCACGAGTTCAGGATAGCAGAATGCGCCAGCGTCGCGAGCGTCTTTGTCAGGCAGGGTGCCGTGTTCAACAAAGTCACGCAGCGCATTTTTAAGGTTGGTTGCGGACGTTTCGTATGACCGCTTCAGTTCGTCTATTATTGTATCTATTTTCATGGACGGCTTCTAATGGCTTCGGGTGTCATGGGCAATCCTTATCGTTTCGCGCGTTTTGCAACTCGTAAATGCTGTGAGGGCGAGAGGGCAGAACTGCATCGGGGTCCTTGTCGTGACGGCGCGCCAGTCGGAAAACGGCGTGACGGATCGCCGGAAAGATATGGCTGAACGCAAAGAACGCCGTCGTTGAAATCAGTCTGCCGATACTATCAGGAGACTGAGGAAAGGCGACAAAACTCACAAGCGCCCCAAGGATTGTCAGCAAGACTGCATAAGTCAGGGGCAATTTGCCCACGGATTGAACCGCATAGGATGGCGACAATCTTCCCATTCCCTAAATACCATTCCTTGGTGCGCCGCCACGGATGACCGAAGAGGCGCTCTCGTTTCTGTTTCGGACTTTGATAGTGTGATGGCATGCGGAATCTGGGCGGGTTAACAAGGCTGCGGCTCGGGTTAATAAACTTCAGCGAGAGCGTTCAGGAATACTATACGATAGCGACACTAAGATAACGACCAGGCAGTTTTAACGAGGTGTTTCAGATGGATATTACCCGACTGGATCTTCCCGGCCTGATGCTGGTGACGCCCGAAGCCCGCGACAGTGAACTCGCCACCGAAGCCTGCCTGTTCGATGAGAGAGAGTTTCTGCGTAAGTCCGGTGTGGACTTCCGGATTGTTGAAACCCGGCGTGTGACAACACACCGCTCCGATACAATCCGAGGGCTTCGAACGCAGGTGCCGCCTGCTGCGCAGTCTATGCTGGTTCGCATTGAGCGCGGACGTGTTCTGAAATGCGTGGTGGACATTCGGAAAGGGTCGCCCACTTATCTGTCGAGCTTTCTCATCGAACTGGTCGATGAGGATGACAGCCAGCTCTTCATTCCAAAAGGGTTTCTGCACGGGCTACGCGCCCTCGAGCCTGAATGTCGTCTCGTCTATGCCCTCGATGCGCATGACAGCCCTGAGCATAAGCGTTTCATCCGATATGATGACGTCGAGCTCGATTGCGACTGGGGGCTGACCGGGCATGAAATGCTGCATCTCGCCGAAGAGGACCAGGATGCTGGCGCGTTCCAATCGATGGAGCACGGGTTTGTCTATTCTGCAGGGCGACTCTGAGCAGGCATCATATCAGCGCCCTCGGGAAGAGCCTTTAGCCATTCCTGGCGCAGGTCTTCGCTACGTGTGTGATTCCCGTCCGGTGACCAGCCGGGAGGCTGGGTGGCGCGCATCAGCCAGATATGCGGTTTGAAGCCGTCTGACGCACAATCACGGATCAGGCCGACAGCCTCATGAAACGCAATCCAGATCGGGTTGTAGGACTTGATCTGCTTGACGATGCCATAAACGGGCGGTTCAGCGGGGTCTTCTTCTGTGAAGGTGCCAAAGAGCTTGTCCCAGACGATGAACACACCGGCATAGTTTCGGTCGAGATATCTCGGATTGATGCCGTGATGGACGCGATGATGGCTGGGCGTGTTCATGACGGCCTCAAACCAAGCGGGCATTCGGTCGATGGCGCGGGTATGGATCCAGTACTGATAAACAAGGTTCAGGCCGGCGACGAATGTAATCAGCAAGGGATGGAAGCCGAACAGAACCATAGGCAGACCTAGGAGGATCAGGCCGGTAAATGGTCCAAACCAAGGCTGGCGAACCGCGGTTGTCAGATTGTATTCCTCGCTGGAATGATGGGTGATGTGTTCCATCCAGAACCAGCGCACACGATGCGCAAACCGGTGCTTCCAGTAATAAATCAGATCGTAAAGCACAAAAGCCAGACTGATTGACCACCAGGACAGGGGCAGCTCGATCAGCCTGAATTGCCAGACCCACATGAACAGGGCGACGCCCACAAAGCCTGTAAGCAGGTTCACGCCCAGATTGCCGAGGCCCATGGCGATGGAGGCGAGAGCATCTCTGGTGTCGTACTTGCCAGCCGCGCGAAGCGTCTTCACCGCCCACCATTCGAGAATGATCAGCGTGATAAATGCCGGAACGGCAAGCAGCACAGGCGAGGGAAAACTCGGCATGAGCGAAGTGTAGGATGATTTTTGATCCCGTGCCAGCGAGCTGTTCATCTGCCTCCAATCTGGTCAATGCAGGCAAATTCTGTCCGGAATGACCTTGCGAAGGCGGGAAAGTCGCGTTTAGTGCAGTCCTGTAATCTGCGTATCCAAGGGGGCATCCATGACAATTGTAGCAGCCAGCACTGAGCTGTCCGATAAACTCGTAAAAGCCGCGATCGACGCCGGCGTGGTGATCATGGAGGTTTACAACGCGGCAAGCGGTATTGAGACCGACACCAAGGGTGATGACTCTCCGGTGACCGTTGCGGACCAGAAGGCAGAGACGTTGATTCTGGCGGCGCTGAAGGAAGCGGCGCCAGGCGTGGATGTTCTGGCTGAAGAAGCTGTTGCTGCCGGGATTATCCCTGACGTGGGCGAGCAGTTCTTTCTGGTGGACCCGCTGGATGGTACGAAAGAGTTCATCAAGAAGGGCACAGACTTCACGGTGAATATCGCGCTGATCCTGAATGGCCGTCCGATCATGGGCGTCGTTTATGCCCCAGCGCGCGATCACCTCTGGGTGGCCGAAAGCACAACCTCAGCCTGGCAGGCTGATGTTGCTCCGGGTGGAGAGGTGCCGCCGGTTTCTGAGCGCAAGCCAATGAAGATTCGCAAATTGCCAGACGCTGGCGTGACAGCTGTTGCATCCAAAAGCCACCGGACACCGGAAACAGACGAGTTCCTGGCGAAGTTCAACGTAGCTGAGCTTGTCTCTATGGGTTCTTCGCTGAAGTTCTGCATGGTTGCGGCGGGTGAGGCGGATTGCTATCCGCGCCTTGGTCGGACCATGGAGTGGGATACAGCGGCAGCACATGCGGTTGTTTCAGCTGCTGGCGGTCGAGTCTTGACGCTGGAAGGCAAAGACCTCACTTACGGAAAGAAAGATCGCGGATATGACAATCCGTATTTTGTCGTTTATGGCGATCTGGAATCCCCGGCGGCCTGATTCTGGCCAGAGTGTAGGGGGATGACAAAATCAGGGATGGTTGAGTTTGAATACTTATCTTGATTTCGAAAAGCCCCTTGCAGAGCTCGATCGGAAAATCGCCGAGCTGGAAGGCCTGTCGTCGAGTGATGAGGGCATGTCGCTGGGCGATGAGATTTCCAAACTGCGGGACAAATCTGCCCGTCAGCTTCACGACCTTTACAAGAACCTCGACGCCTGGCGGAAGACGCAGGTGGCGCGCCATCCGGAACGCCCGCACTTCAAGGACTATGTGAAATACGCCTTTGAGGATTTCGTCCCGCTGGCCGGTGACCGGGTTTTTGGCGAAGACGAAGCGATTATTGGCGGCGTTGCCAGCTTCCGTGGTCAGTCCGTCGTTGTGATGGGCCATGAGAAAGGCCGCACGACCGAGAACCGTATCAAGCACAATTTCGGCATGGCTCACCCGGAAGGGTATCGGAAAGCCGTTCGCCTGATGAATCTGGCAGAGCAGTTCAAACTGCCGGTCATTACGTTTGTGGACACAGCTGGCGCTTACCCCGGCAAGGCCGGTGAAGAGCGCGGTCAGGCCGAGGCGATTGCACGGTCGACGGAGCGCTGTCTCACCCTGCCGACGCCAATGGTGTCTGTGATCGTTGGTGAAGGTGGATCTGGCGGGGCGATTGGTATCGCTGCGGCGAACAAGGTTCTGATACTGGAGCACTCGATCTATTCGGTGATTTCACCTGAAGGGTGCGCCTCTATCCTGTGGCGTGATGCTGCACGGGCGAAAGATGCTGCCGAAGCCATGAAGATCACCGCGCAGGAACTGCTGACCAATAAGATCGTCGATGAGATTGTCAGCGAACCTCTGGGCGGAGCGCATCGTGATGTCGTCGGAACGGTTCGGACTGTATGCGACGCTGTCGAGCGCAACCTCACCTCTTTGGCGCATATGACGCCTGCTGAGCTCAAACAGCAACGCAAAGAGCGTTTCTACGCGATTGGCCGTGCCTGATACGTCTGGCAGCTGCCCATGTGGGTCCGGGCGCGATTATTCTGACTGTTGTAAACTCTATCATACCGGTTCAGCCGTTCCCGACACGGCTGAGGCGCTTATGCGCTCGCGGTATGCCGCCTATGTGGCGCATGAGATCAGCTATCTGGTCGAGACGCATGACCCTACACGTCGGAACGAGTTCGACCGTTTATCAGCCGCAAAATGGGCGCAGGATGCCGACTGGAAGCGACTCGATATTCTGTCTCGCAAAAAGGGTAAGCCGGAGGACGAGACCGGGCAGGTGGAATTCATCGCCTGGTTTGAGATGAGTGGCGAGCTCGCCTGTCATTTTGAACTATCAGATTTCCGTAAAGCTGAAGGCCGCTGGGTCTATGTGGATGGTGTTTCGAGGTCACGTAAAGCGGCATTCGCAAAGCTCAGCCGGAACGCGCCCTGTCCCTGCGGTAGTGGGCGCGTGGTAAAGCGCTGTCATGGGGCTTGATTAAAGCAACCGCAGCAAGAACCGGGTCGAGTTTGATATCTGACACCTGATAGGGCCTCCGCAAACGGAGGCTTTTTTCATGCGACTTAGAGAGAAATCAGGGATCATCACCGGGGCCAGTTCGGGTATTGGTGAGGCGGCTGCGCGGTTGTTCGTTCAGGAAGGCGGGCGCGTTGTTATCAGCGCGCGCCGGGGTGATCGACTGGAGGCGCTGGCGGAAGACCTGGGCAGAGATCGCGTCTGCTGCGTTGTTGGGGATGTGGCCGATGAGGCAGTTCATAAACGCTTGGTCGATGTTTGCCTTGCGGAGTTTGGCGCGCTCGATTTTGCCTTCAACAATGCCGGTATGGTTGGGCCGGGTGTGCCGCTAGTCGAGACAACTGTTACGGACTGGCAAACCGTCATGTCCACAAACCTGACGAGTTGCTATTTCGCCGCGAAATATCAGCTGCCAGCCATGACTGAAGCGTCAAAGGGGTCGATCGTCTTCACCTCGAGCTTTGTCGGTCACACGGTCGGACTACCCGGCATGGCAGCCTACGCAGCCTCAAAAGCCGGCATTAACGGGCTGGTGCAGGTGCTGGCGGCTGAAGTTGGTGCAAATGGTGTTCGTGTAAACGCCCTTTTGCCGGGTGGAACCCTCACCGAAATGGCCGGTGACGATGAGGGCTTTCATGAATTCGTGCGCGGACTCCATGCGTTAAAGCGCATCGCTGACCCGGAAGAGATCGCCAGAGCGGCCCTGTTTCTGTGCAGTGATGAGGCAAGCTTCGTTACCGGCTCAGCCATGCTGGCGGATGGCGGAAACTCAATCTGCAAGACCTGACTACATCGGTGTCAGGCCGCCGCCTTTCTGAACTGCGCGCTGATAGGATGGGACCGCTTTGACGCGTTCCATCCAGGCGAGCACGTGGGGATATCGGTCATCCAGCCCTGCGCGACCAATTGCGGCCTCTACCGGATAGCTCATCATGATGTCCGCGCCGGTGAGCGCGTCGCCTGCGAACCAGTCATTTTCCTCCAGGACGTCGTTCATATAGGCATACATCTTGGTGAGGGATGGCGTGTGATACAGTTCACGCACCTTGCTGGTTGCCATCTTGACGATTTGTTTGATTGGGAAAGGCGGGGCGGTTTCCATTCGCGTCAGAAACAGACCAAGGATGAGAAGGCTCATCAGACTGCCTTCAGAGGCATGCATCCAGTATTGATAGGGTGTGCGTGCCGGTGTGCCGGGAGCGGGACGGAGCGGCGTATCTGCGAACTTGTCGAAGAAGTGCTCCAGGATCGCACCGGTTTCAGCCAGCATGGTGTCACCGTCTGAGACCACCGGCGCTTTGCCGAGCGGGTGGAGCGCCTGATAATCTTTCGGCGCGAGATTGGTGGCCGGATCACGCGGATAAGTCTTGATCACATAGTCGGCGCCGAGCTCTTCAAGCAGCCAGAGAATGCGGAGCGATCTGGAGTTTTCCAGATGGTGGACAGTGATCATGCGGTCTCCCCTAAAGTGGATTGGTCAGGTGTAACTAGGTCATTTGTTCAGAAAGCAACATCACGTGCGGTCAGCGGCCAAGTGGTGACAGGTGGAATTCGACATTTGCGCACCAGAAAAGGTGATCTTTCGTTGGCAATCCGAGCGATCGCGCCCTGCCGATCGCTGCATCTGGATCCAAGACTGCCAGATGAAAACCTGACAGGCCAGTCGTTTCGCCTGCAATGAACGTCACCGGCCCGTCAGTCGTGGCAAGCTGGTTACCTGTTGCTGGTTTCCCATTCAGAAGCTCATGCCAGCGGGTGTTGGACATGGCCGGGTCAGGCGATGTGAAATCTGCGCCGCAGATGGAGCCCGGCGTGCTCTGGGTTTCCCAGTCCGGTCCGCCCCATTTCCAGCTTTCGACTGGCCGGGGTTCGTCTACCGAGATGATTGCACCGAGCCCTTTGGGATGGAAATGGCTTGCTGAAACTTCCGGATAGTCCGAATTCCAGACCCGGGTGATGCCCAGCGCATCGGCATGACTTCTTGCCTGTTCGATATCCGGCACCTGAAAAATGATCATGTATCCGCCTTCTCCCTGTCGATTGATGAAGCGCCGGGCGGGCGCGTCATCTCTGGTCGGGACGATGACTTCCAGAAACTGATCACCAATAGCAAAGACAGCATTGATAAGGCCAAACTCGCCCACGCCAGGGTCTGGATAGGGTGCGCCAAGGTCCAGCACCGCTCTCAGCGCGTCAGCTGTGCTGAGATCGTTTGCCGCGATAACGAGTTGCCTGATCCGCAGGTCTGTCATTCATGTTTCTCCCAGACGGCCCTTCGGCGCTTTTTCTCTAGTCTATCGCAGAGGGAAGGCCGTGACGACAGTCTTGCTTTCTGACGGTGGTAACGGGTTAAACTGGCAGACGTGAACGCAAGGGGACGACATGACACCAGACTGGAAAACGCTTGAGAGCCGTCTTGGTGTTGAGGGGCTGGAAGACTTCAATCAGCGCGAAGTTGTCGCGCGACTTGAAGATCTGGAAGCGACGTCAGACATCGAAAGCCACCAAAAGGCGATCAAGGCTCTATCTGGCGCATTCGGCTTCGCTTTCTTCGGGTTCTTTATCTGTTTTTCAGTGTTGGCAATGGCGGTGCCGGACTATTGGTGGACGATTGTCCTGAAGTTCGTGCTGTTTCCGGTGATGTTTTTTGGATTTCTGGCAATTGCCGCGTTTCTCAAGCGCGATACGCTTATGAAGGTTCTCTTTCGGGCGCAGGAGACATTTATCGTCCGATCTGCGGCTCTCACTTCCTTGGCTGAGAAGCTTGGGCTGACCTATGTACCTGCGCCCGGCGGTGCGCCTGAAAGCCTGAAGGCGCTGGCGAAACTCAAATTTCTGTCCAAACGTCTGAACGCGCTGACTGACCTTCTCGACGCCCATGGCGGACAGGAAGATACGGTGGAAGCGGCGATCGCAAGCGGCCTGATCGTGCCGGATACAGTGGTGCTGGGCAGCGAGGAAGACAAGGCACGCTTTTACCGGCAAACCGCAATGGGGCAGGCCTTTGAAGATGGCTTTGAAGGACAGATTGGTGACATACGGTTTTCGGCAATGGAGTGGATCGAAACTGTCGATGAAGCGCCGGACCGATATCACCTGCTTGTGGCGCTGAAAGCGCCGTTCAGACTGCAAGGCGTTACACAGTTCAGGGCCCGGAAAACACCCTGGCCAAAGCATCCTGACGAAGGGCGGCTGGAGGATGTTGATCTGGTGCCGGATACGTTCAACGCGCATTTCAGGCTTCGCAGTTCGGATCAGGTCGAAGCGCGAACCCTGTTTCACCCGGCTGTGGTCGAACGTGTTCTGGCGCTCGCTCACGGCGATCCGTTCCGCGCCGTCGCGCAGGGCAATTGGCTGCTGATCGACATCGTCGGAGATAATCGGTTCAATCTGGTCGACATACGCACGGGTGTCTGGAGTCACGACACGATCCGCCAGACCTATGAGGATATTGCCGATCTTCGTGAATTCGTGGAGATCATGGCTCACGCATTCACATTGCGCGAGTGATGGCCTTAGTCGTGGTCATCGCGGTATCGACGATGATCGCGGTCATGATACCTGTCTGACCTCCCTGTGTCATAGGCGCGATTGCGTTCCCACTCGCCGCGGTTTGAGTTCCAGGTGAAGGCCTCGCCGCGGCCATTGATGCGAAGTGATGAGGAATTCAAACTGCCGTCACTCGCATCGCCCATCATGTCGGCATAGCCGTCACCCGTAGTGTCGCATCGATAGTGCGACCCTGTATGACTGCACTGGTTATAGCCGACCCAGAGCCTGTTATTGCCATAGCCGGAGGATCTGTAAGGGCTGTAGCCATAGCTGCTGCCGTAAGATGGGGCGTAGCTGTAGTTGGCCATGCCCTGTGCCAGACCAGCCGAGATGGCTTCAAGATCGGCCGTGGTACAGGCACCGAGCGCCAGCGCGCTAACCGTCAGCGGTATCAGTTTTCGAATCGTCATGGTGTCAGCCTTCCCAGCGCTTTGTTTTTCCCATGGGGAAGCAGGCTAGAGGCATCAGTTTGAACCGAAGATGACTGAAACCCGTATCGGATCAGATTAAGGCGTGGGTTTAATCGTCCTCGGAGCCGCCGAGGGGCGGGCTGTAGCGTTTTCCGGGCACGCTCACCGTCAACCAGTCTGAACGTTCGGGGGAAGGGACGATCAGCGCGGTCAGTGTGCCGCCGTGAACGGCACCTGTGTCGATGCCGGTTGCATGCGGAAATTGCGATGGCCCCTCCATGAATGGCTGATGGCCGAAGACGACATGCCCGAACCTGCCATCATAAACCTCTGCCCAGAAGGGATCGTTCTCTGCTTCCTGTCCAAGCCCCACTACATGCCCGGAGGTTCGGTCGACATAGCGGGTGATCCAGACAAGTTTGAAAAAATTACGGTCTTTACCGCTGGCGGTAAGATAGTCATTGAGCGCTGGCAGTTCAGTCATGTTACCCGGAATACCACCGTGAACAGCAAGCAGGTTGAGGTCATCCAGCTTCAGATAAGGGATTGAGGTGTGCAGAAAGGCCCAGTCATCTTCATCCGCCTGTTCGTGAAATCCGGTGAGTCCGGACGCAGAAACAGCCTGCTGTCTCGCAATCTTCGGCCGCTCTGACAGGTTTCGGTAATATCGCAGGTGTTTGTCTTCGTGATTGCCGCGCACGAAATGGGTTTCAAGGTCGTCGCGGGTTGAGAGGTCTCTCACATGGCGGACAACGCCTAGCGGGTCCGGGCCTTTATCAACAAGGTCGCCAAGGAAGACGAGACGGTCGCCGGACTGCAGATCGACCTCATCAAGGAGCAGTTTCAGCTCATCAAGCATTCCATGAACATCACCTATAAAGATGGTGCGTCTGGAGAGGGGTGATGAAGGTGAGCTGGACATAAAACCCTATGTCGGAATGTGCTGGTGCGCGGTCAAGTCAGACCGTGCGGCGTGCGAGCCAGATTCCCGCAACCATCAAAACAAGGCCGACAATCTTTTTGAGGCTAATGGGGGATACAGGCGCGCCAAACCAGCCGAAATGATCGACAAGCGCCGCGCTGAGGATCTGTCCGAGAAGGACACATAACACAGCTGTGCCGATACCAATTTTTGGACCGAGCACCGTGATCGACATGATGTAGAACACGACCACCAGTCCGCCCAGATAAAGCCAGCCAGGCGCGGTGCTTACGGCGCGTAGCGTTGGGCTCCCCGTCGCTAGAGTGATTGCCCCTGAAACCATTGCACCAACCAGAAAGAGTGCCGTCACTGAAGCGGGCACGCCGATCCGCGCCCCAAGGCCTACATTCATCGCCGCCATGACGGGAATACCCAACCCGGCCGCAACCATGACGGCATACATACCAATTGTGGAATTCATGGCCTGATCCTCTATCTGTTTCCAGACTTGCGCTTTAACCTGTTTCGATCTCGATGAGCAGGCTAATTCACTGAGCGGTTTGGATAGTTTTTGTCAGCGGTCAGGCGGCATCGGGAAGTTGTGAGCGATAGTTTCGCGATCCCGGCACGACGATGCCGTTGTCGAGCTCAATCGAGACATTGCCATCACCAATTGGCGTTATCTCCCGGATCCGATCAGAATTGACGATGTGGGATCGGTGGACGCGAATGTGCGATGTCCCGGCGGCCTGCAGAAGTGTTTCCAGACCGGACAAGGTGAGTCTCGCCAGATGCGTGCTGTGTGGAGTTGTGACTTCAACATAGTTGGATGCAGCGCTGGCATGGATAACGTCGCCGGTATTGATCAGAATGGTTCGCCCGCCGCATTTAAGGGTCAGTCGTCCATCCCGCTTCGCATCGGCTTTTGCTGCCGCGACCTCAAGTTTGGATTGTTCGAGGCTACGGCAGATCGCAAATGCGAGTGTCAGCAAGACATAGCTGTAGGCATCTTTCCTGTACTCATAGAGCCAGAATGCCTCGAAACTATAGTCCGTTTCATAGGCGTAACCCAGCAAAGCCGGGTAGGCGATGACCCGAAACAGGATCATCAGCGCCAGGTGAATGCCACTGAAGATGAGGCTGTTCAGAATATGCAGCGGGATGGTGCGCTTCCAGTTCTGCGGCGTGACCGGAAAACGGTTCAGCGCGAGCGGAATCACTGCGATCGCAAACAGGGTCGCGACGTGAGACGCGCCTTCGCGAACCCAGGCTTCAAGCCCGACTGACTGACCCATGCGGGCCATATCGGTCTGAACCGAACTCGACAGGACGATCCAGGACGCAATCGTCATCAGCACAGCAACGCCCCAGGCAAGCCGGCCGGCTTTTCGGTCAGCAAGGGCTTCTGGGTGAAGGTCGTGTTTGCTCATCCGATATTTTTGGCACGAGCCGCATATTTTTGCATCTGAGAAGATGCGGGTTTTATCCCTGCAGAGTGGGTTTCATCCCAGAGCGACGGAATTCGTCACACCTGAACGACAGTCATGGCATTTCATTCGCATCATGAAGTCGCCTGAGTGATTTTTGCTCTATCATCTGATGGAGATTTCTATGACCGCATTGTTGCCCACCCGGCGTTATGATCTCGACTGGCTTCGTGTCATCGCTTTTCTAATCCTCATTTTATATCACACCGGCATGTTCTATGTGACATGGGATTGGCACGTGAAAAGCGTGCATGCCGGACCGGATGCGGAATGGCTGATGATGTTGACCAATCCCTGGCGTCTTTCACTCCTGTTTTTCATTTCTGGTATCGCGCTGCGATTTCTCGCTGACAAAGGCGAGATTGCAGGGCGGATGAAAGAGCGTGCGTTCCGGCTAGGTCTGCCAATCGCGTTCGGTATGGCAATCATTGTTGCGCCACAAAGCTGGCTGGAGCTGGTTGAGACGGGCGAGTTTTCAGGAAGTTTCTGGGCCTTCTGGCCGCAATATCTGAACTTCGGGTCTGACTTTTCAATCATTACGCCGACCTGGAATCACCTCTGGTATGTCGTTTATCTGCTGGTCTACACCATGATGCTGTTGCCGCTTGCGACACCTGTGCGCCGTTTCATGGCTGCGCGTGGAGGCCGGTGGTGTGCTGTTGTCTTCAGTCGCAAGCTGGGTTTGCTGAGCGTCATGGCGCTTCCGGTTCTGCCGCATGTCCTGATCCGGCTGACACTCGATCCGCATTTTCCGACCACCCATAACCTCGCCTGGGACTGGGCTAATCACGCTCACAGCCTGACTATGGTGGTGTTGGGCTTCGTGCTTGCCAAAGAGGACACATTCTGGAGTACCGTGCGCCGGGCCATGCCGACTGCGCTGACCCTGACGATTACGTTGGGGGTGGGCTTGAGTATTCTGTGGGCGCAATGGGACACCCTGGAGGCCTCGGGCGACTGGAACTGGATGATCTGGCCAGCGCGGATTGCTCGGCTTGCCTATGCCTGGTTGGTCATCCTTTCGCTATTGGGCCTGAGTGCACGGTTTCTGAACCGGGATAGTACTGTCTTGCGCTATCTGACAGAGGCTGTGTTTCCCTGGTATATCCTGCATCAGACCATCACCATCCTGGCCGGGTTCTGGCTCACACGGCAGGGCTTGTCCGTGGGCGTGGAAGCGACGCTCGTGATCCTTGCCACCATTCTTGGATGTGCTGTGCTTCATGAGGTGTTCATACGGCGTATCGGATGGGTGCGGCCATTGTTCGGACTGAAGCCGAAAACTGCAGTTCGGGAGTCGATTACCGTGAAAACTGCTTTATAAAGACGGCTGTGTTATAGGGGGTCCCATGCGACTATTGAGTTTGACTGTTTCAGCCTGCGCCATGGCTATTTGCGCCGGAAGCGTATCAGCCGAGGATGCTCCGACTGTGTCGACGGACGAATTGTCCGTCCTGACAGGTGAAGGCTGGGCAGGTGAGCTGATCTATCGCGCGTATGAGCCCCCTTATGAAGAAGAAGCCATTCCCGCTGAGCTGAGCGAAGTTGTCAGCTATGACAATGGCGTGCGGTTCGGCATCAAATATCCGGGTGAAGACGAGGTGAACCCGACCGAAGCGCTGAGTGTTTCGGATGATGGACTGGAGCTGGGAAGCGCCCCAATCACGCAGAAACTGGCCATTGGTGAAAGTCTGTTCGTGACAACGCTGAAAGCCTGCACGGATGATGGTCGACCGGCCATGTGCGAACGAACCTATCAGATCGGCGCGCGGGCCTTCACCATGACCAAGCAGGTTGAACTTGATGAGACCGGCGAAATCTTCATCCGCAATCGGTACGCTTTTTCGCGCTGAATTTGCCGCATGCCCCTGAACTTGCCTTGAAGGAAAAATCGGGGAAGGATTGCGATACTCAGGTATTGGGCAGTGAGTTGCGTATGTTGAAATTGGGTTTGGCAGGCATAAGCCTGTTTGGATTGAGCAGTCTGATCTCCGGTCAGGCCAGTGCGTTTTGCGACCATGATCAATTCACCGAACCTGTTGCCAACGCCTATGCCGACTACGAAACCCAGCTGTTCACGGACGCGGACCCGCAGGCGCTTCTGGCTATTCTTGACCCCATCCTGGCTATGGAGCTCAACTGTTTTGAGCTTGGCACGATTGCCTTTCTGAAATCATCGCTGCTGACCACGCTTGAGGATGATCGGGCTGCGGCGGAAGCGATGGAGACGGCTCTCGAGGCAGACTATATGCTTCGGTCAGAGCGCCGAAACGCGCTGAAGGCGTTGGGCGAGCTTTATTATGGGTTCGACAAGCGCGCCGCACTGCGAAGCTTTGAACGCTGGGAAAGTGCGGGCGGCATTCCGGATGTGGGCGAGTCGCTGCGTATGGCGAACCTTTATCAGGATACCGGAAAATATCAGAAGGCGTTTGAATATGCCGAGATTGCCTACCGCGAAGCGACGTTTCCTGACGACAAGTTTGCGGCCGATGACCTGATGAATGCAGCACAGAAGCGCATGCTGGGTCAGTAAACCCCCGGCGACACGCCAGTGCGTTAGATTTGCTTGCGCTAACATACAGCTACCCCTCTGAACAGGGGGTGTGCGCTGTCAGGTTTAGCAGTATGATGCTGAAAAATATAGGTTTACTAGGGACATCATGAAGCCGTTTATTGTTCTTTTTGCGATCATTGCATCTGTGTTTGGTGTTGTTGGGGCACATGCTCAGACGGCCTGTCTGCAGGGGCGGGAACTGACGAACACCATGATCAATTCGATCAATGCCATTCCGGGCAATCCGGAAGAGACCAAGGCCTATCTGATCCTTTATTGGAAGCGCGCAACCTATCAGATCTATGACGACCCAAATTTGTTGTCTGCGATTTCCATGTGTACCTATCCGAAGGGCAATTGCGGCCTGCCGGAGGATTACTCAGGCACGCGATTTCAGAAGCTTCTCGACTACAATCAGGAGCTCATTAATTTCAAAAATGGCCGACGCACTTATGAGCCGCGCAAACCTCTGGATGCGCCCAGCCCCGATGCGAGCATGCTCAAATGGGCTGAAGGCGTACTCGGGTGCGATGCGACAGATTATATTCAGGTACCTGTGCGGCAAGCTACCGCCGAAGACCCACAATGGGTTGGGTATGATGAGGCCCGCGCGGCAGGGGGCGATCAGTTTTACCAATGGTGGCGCAATAATTTCGAGATGCGATCTGGCGCGGATGCACGGGAGCTGTGCCGCAAGTTTGGTTCTTCCAGCTATGAGTGCGGGCTGGTCGCTGAGTGGACCTATCTGAATACCGGCGTGAACCCTTACACCGGCGGCACCCAGCAGACCTATCAGCCGGGCGTCTATTCTGACTCGGGCAATAACCCATACAATGCCGGATATGATGACCCGAAGAGCTTGCCCACCTACAGGCCGCCATCCACTGAACCGCGCTGCTATAATCAGGGCGATGGCACAGAAAAGTGCTTTTACGACTGAGCGCGGATGCGGCGCTAATCCTTGCGTTCTGAGTTGATCATGGCGGTGATGCGCGCGGCACGTTCCCTCTTTTCAGTCTGAAGGCCTTCAATTTTTTCTTGAAGGGCGGTGGCTGTTGGCGTGAACGCATCAGGCTTGTTTTCCATCAACAAATCAGACGCATAGGCGACTTGACTGAGGGTCAGCATTCGCGACCAGTCGGTTCCCTTGGGTATTCGCTCGTCAGCTGACCCCGGAAACGACATCATGCAGGTTCCGTCGACCAGTTTCCATTCGGACACATCTCCTTCAGGCGTGGTTTCGCGAATGGTATATCTCGTTGTCGTGGTGCATCCACCAGCAGGCTCGAGATCGAGTGCGTAAAAATACAGGTTCAGACCGGCCAGAATGTCTTTTGTCAGGGGCTGGGAGCGATTGTCGTCGGTCAGCATGACACCGTTTTTGATCGTCAGACTGGACGTCTCATTGTGAAAACAGCCCTGCGAATGCGTTTGGATATCGTAGGAGTTTGGACTGTTGAGTTTCAGTTCGGGTGGTGCCGCATGAGCCGCGCCTGAGACGAAGATCGACGCGAGTAAGGCTATTGCCAGTTTCATAATGTCCTCCCACTTATTATTGAGTGATAACATTACATCAATTTTGAGTGATGCGCAATTGCCAGGTAGAATGCGGGCTCGGGGGTCATGCGCCGAGTATAGGGTTGGGCCGGAAGGGGTGGGAAGTTTAAGGCCTTCTCCTTCCTGGGAAGGAGAAGGGTTTGGAATGAGGTTGGGAGAGCGGAGCTTGCGATGCTTACATTGGAGGGGGATGTACACCCCCTCACCCCAATCCCCTCTCCCCCGAGGGGGCGAGGGGTTTCTAGAGTGAGCTAACACAACGCGTAATCTACCACTGAGGAGGTTTTTTCTGGTGCATTAGCCCCGGATTTCTGGCTTTTGGCTGGAGAGGAGTCGGATCCTACTCCGCCGCGACCTCTTCAGCCGCTTTCGCGTCGCGCATGGCGGAGGCTTTCTTTTCGACCTCGGAGACGATGTGGTCGATCATGTCGGCATTGGAGACCTTATGGTCTGGCTTGCCGGCCATATACATCATGCCGGCTTCCTTGCCGCCGCCGGTAAAGCCCATATCGGTGAGAGAGGCTTCGCCCGGGCCGTTGACGACACAGCCAATGATGGAGAGGGAGATCGGCTCTGAGATATGGGCGAGGCGCTGTTCCAGGATCTCGACCGTTTTGATGACGTCAAAGCCCTGACGCGCGCAGCTCGGGCAGGCGACAATGTTGACGCCGCGCGTGCGGAGGCCCAGCGATTTCAGCATTTCATAGCCAACTTTGACTTCCTCAACCGGGTCAGCCGAGAGCGAGACGCGAATTGTATCGCCTATGCCTGCCCAGAGGAGGCTGCCCATGCCGATGGAGGATTTCACCGTGCCCGTACGAAGGCCGCCTGCCTCTGTGATGCCGAGGTGCAGAGGGGCGTCGGTCTGTTCAGCGAGCTGTTGATAGGCCGCGACGGTGAGGAACATGTCGGAGGCTTTGACCGAGATTTTATAGTCGTGAAAGCCATGGTCATCGAGAATGCGGGCATGGTCGAGCGCGCTCTCTACCATGGCATCGGGGCAGGGTTCGCCATATTTTTCGAGGAGGTGGCGTTCGAGGGAGCCGCCATTCACGCCGATCCGTATGGAACAGCCATTGGCCTTGGCGGCCGCGATGACTTCCTTCACGCGGGCTTCTGAACCGATATTGCCCGGATTGATGCGGAGGCAGGCCGCACCTGCGTCAGCGGCTTCGACGCCGCGTTTGTAGTGAAAATGAATGTCGGCCACGATCGGCACCGGGCTCTCGGCGCAGATTTTCGGCATGGTGGCGGTGGACTCTTCGGTCGGGCAGGAGACGCGAACGATGTCTGCACCCGCCTCCGCTGCAGCACGGATCTGCGCGAGGGTTGCGTCAGCGTCTTCGGTCGGGGTGTTGGTCATGGTTTGAACAGCGATTGGCGCATCACCGCCCACGGGGACGTTGCCGACCATGATCTGACGGGATTTGCGTCGCTCAATATGGCGCCAGGGACGGATCTCGTGCATGCGAACTCACCTTTGTTCCATGGGCCTTACATGGAGTGTCATTGCGGCGAGGTAAAGACAAGAGTATGAGGCGCGCGCAAAGGATGATGAAATGACTGACGAACCAACTGCTATGGCGCCTGAGGACCTTGAAGAGATCGCGCGTGTTGCGACGCGTGAGGCGCTGGTCGATTATGAAGACAAGTTTCCGAAAGAGACTGAACACCTGACGATCGGCCAGTTTGAAGATGGCGATGCCATGGTGTTCGAATTGTATATCGCTGGTGAGACGTCTGAGGATGCGCAGGTGATTACGCAGACCTTCGTCAACAAGTTCACGGGCGATGTCCGTGTGGACGT
>NZUJ01000094.1 GCA_002701295.1 Ponticaulis sp.
CAGCTCACCTGCGTCTATGTCGATCACGGCCTCATGCGCCTCGGGGAAAGCGAACAGGTCGTCACCCTGTTCCGCGATCATTACAACATCCCGCTCGTCCATGTGGACGAGTCCGAGCTCTTCCTCGGCAAGCTCGATGGCGTCTCAGATCCTGAGAAAAAGCGCAAAATCATTGGCGGGCTCTTTATCGACGTGTTCGACGAAGAAGCTACCAAAATCGGCGGCGCAGACTTCCTTGCCCAAGGCACGCTTTATCCGGACGTGATCGAAAGTGTCTCGGCCCTTGGCGGCCCGTCCGTCACCATCAAATCCCACCACAATGTTGGCGGCCTGCCAGAGCGCATGAATATGCAGCTGGTCGAGCCGCTGCGTGAGCTCTTCAAGGATGAAGTCCGCGCCCTTGGTCGCGAGCTTGGCCTGCCAGAGCCCTTCATTGGTCGCCACCCCTTCCCGGGCCCGGGTCTCGCCATCCGCATTCCGGGCGAGATCACTCGCGAGAAAGCCGATACCCTCCGCAAGGCCGACGCCATCTATATCGAAGAGATCAAAAAGGCTGGCCTCTATGATGAAATCTGGCAGGCGTTTTCCGTCCTCCTGCCGGTGAACACCGTCGGCGTCATGGGCGATCTGCGCACCTATGAGGCGGTTCTGGCGCTCCGCGCTGTCACCTCAACCGATGGCATGACAGCCGACTATTACCCCTTCCCGCACGACTTCCTCGGCCGGGTCGCGACCCGTATCATCAACGAAGTCAAAGGCGTGAACCGCGTCGTCTATGACGTGACGTCCAAACCCCCCGGAACGATTGAGTGGGAATAGAGAGAGACAGCTCCCATTGTTCAGCAAAAATTTCGTGCCGCCACCAAAAATGCCGCGCAGGGGTTGAATGTCGCAATAAACCACCACCTATAGAGCAGTGTTTCACGATTGCGCGAGGATTAGGTGCCTAGTCGTTTCATGTTCAGACAGGTGTACGCTGGAGACCTAGGGATATTTCTGCGTGATGGCGAAATACGCGCTAAAAACCACGCTAGCCCGCAAGCCTGCCATCAGACTTCCTATCCGGAGATCGTCAATCGGAGAGGAACCGCCGAATTTCCAATGCCTTGTGGCGGCGTCGTAAACGACTACGTGCCGTTTTACTTTTCGCCAATCACAGCGTTCACGTACACCATCCACACAGAGAAGAACGTGAAATTGCGAAGCCCAACCGGACAGGATTTAGGTTTCGCGCTCGATATCGATCGCATTTTCTTTGTATGCAGAGTAGATGACATGCGTTCCGGCGAACTGAATTTCTGCTTCAGCAATTCAGCCCTGAACTCATTGGCGCCTTTACCAAGTATTGAAGTTGATCTGGATAAGCTCGAGAGTCATATTTGCTGGCGTCTATTTGATGACGTTCCGACAAAAGCAAAGATTGCTGAAATTGGGTATGATGGCGTGTGCCGATATTTTCACAATAGCGATCAGAATCCGGATTGGCACTCTCGCAAACAGGTGCGAATGGCAGAATTTCTAGTCCGTGGCACACTTCCTCTTTCGAAGGTCTGTTGCATCGTTGCCAAAACAGATGAGGTGCGTGATAGACTGCAGAGAATTATGGACGCTTCGGATTGGAATATTCCAATCCTTTCTAAGCCGGGATGCTATTTCTAATGCCGATTTTTTTTAAAAGCGGAAATATGTTTGACGAACCCGTTGAGGCGCTGGTGAACACTGTCAACTGTGTCGGCGTCATGGGCAAAGGCGTGGCTTTGGAATTCAAGAATCGTTGGCCTGATAATTTCCGCGCCTATAAAAAATTGTGTGATGCTAAACAATTAAACCCAGGTCAAATGTTCGTGTACGATACTCATGAGTTATTCTTTACAACAGGGCCCAGGTATCTCGTTAACTTTCCGACTAAGGCACATTGGCGTTCGAAATCCAAGCTTTCCTACATTGAGGATGGCTTGGAAAACCTTGTTGATGTGCTCCGCGAATATCAGATTGAGTCAATTGCAATGCCTCCATTGGGGTGTGGCAATGGCGGCCTTGATTGGGCTGAAGTGAAGCCGCTAATCGAAGCTAAACTATCTGGTGAAAATGATGTCAAAGTCATCGTTTTTGAGCCCCAAGTTGAAAGAAGCAAGCCGGAGCATATCGCTAAAGATGTTTCAATGACCGCGCCACGAGCTATTCTGCTTAAAACCTTGAGCGAACTCGAATATATTTTCGACGGGTCCTTCGACAGAATTTCTCTGCAGAAAATTGTATACTTCCTGCAAGCTCTACGCGTCGATTTTAATCTGAAATTCTCGCGGAATATGCATGGCCCATACTCAGAAACTTTACGCTCAGCGTTCGTAAGTCTCGAAAAACTAGGTATGATTTCAGGCTTTACCGGCAATAACCGACAGACAAGTGTTACAAATATCGGTTGTGCCGCCGCGGATGATTTTTTGTCTCATGATTCGACTCAAAGTGACGACCTCATAAACAAACTGAGCATGCTTATTCAAGGCTATGAAAGTCCATACGGGTTAGAGCTATTGTCATCAGTACATTGGTTGGCTCATCATGAAAAACACCAGCCTGTCGAACAAATCATCGAACAAATCATGAGCTGGACCGACGAAAAGCGCAACTCGTTCACGGATCAAGCGATACGAACTGCGTATGATCGGCTTCAAGAGGACGGGCTTCTGAATTAATCAGCACACCCGTATTATCAACGATGTCGTGGGCGTCAATTGCGTGGTCTATGACATTACGCCCCCCAGCACGATTGAGTGGGAATAGGTAATATGAGCGGGGAAGAGATACCAAGAATTCCATACACTTCATATACTGGCTGTATCAGTTCGCGGAAATTTTGGTGGAGAGATCCCGGAGTGGTAGCTCATTGAAAAGCTTCCAGAGGGCCATATCAGATGTCAAAAAGCTATCCGAATAAAGTTCGATAAAACGCTCAAATTGGAACTCAAACCATGACCCGCATCATCATCATCTCCAGCGACCATGCTGACATTGAGCTACGCAAGACGGTGGCCACGCGTGTGGCTGACAAAAGCAAAGAGGCCCGAAACAATGGCCCGATCACGAGCGTGTTCAGCTAGCGCTTCCAGAGACCTTCTGGCGCAGCCAATCACTAGCGCATCTTGAAAAACACCCAAAAAGGTGGCATTTTACCTCCTCAAGGAGCGCATAATGGCACAGTCGATCAAGATTTCAGATGACGAAATGGAGCATGTTCGCCGCGAGGCCGAACTGTCCAGCCGTTCCATCGCGGGCCAGATCACACACTGGATCCGCATTGGTCGCTCGATCGAGCGCTCGCCTGAGTTCAGCTATGCCGATGTCCGTGCCGCTCTGCTCGGCCAGGTTTCGCCGGATGACCTGTCTGGTGAAGAGCAGGAGGTCTACATTGAGGATCTTCTGTCGGCGACCAGTGAGGCGACCCCTGAACAGAAAGCCTTCTTCAAGCAGCGACGCAAGAAGGGTCTGGGCGCCGGTCTCGATCCTGAAGGCCGCCTGATTCAGCAAGGCACATCTTCGGACACATGACCGAAATCACGCCTCGCCCAACACTCTTTCTGATTGTTGGCCCCAACGGTGCAGGCAAAACCACCTATTACGAGACTGTTCTCAAAGGACGCGTGGCCGCCCCTTTCATCAATGCAGACATCATTCAACGCGATGAGTTGAAAGACACCTCCATGGAAGCCGCCTATACTGCGGCGCGCATCGCGGAAGAACGTCGACAGCAATACCTTGAGAGCCGATCCAGCTTCATCGCGGAAACCGTCTTTTCCCATGAGTCCAAACTTGGTCTGATTGAGCACGCTCGCCAGGCCGGATTTCGCATCATCGTCTTCCATCTGGATGTTGCTTCGGCAGATCTGTCGGTCGCGCGAGTGCACGCCAGAGTGAATGAAGGCGGGCATCCCGTACCGGACGACAAAATTCGCGCGCGATATGAAAGAAACAAAACCCTCATTCGCAGCGCCGTGCTTGCCGCCGACGCGGCGATCGTGCTTGACGCCTCTGCCCTGAACCAACCGCCGAGGCGTCTGGCGCGCTTTTCGAACGGACGAATTGAACAATTATCCGATCACATGACAGACTGGTTTGAAGATCTGTATGGAGATCTGATCGTCGAATAATGCGGCCACCACTCAAAACTCAGCCGACTGAGCTTTCTTCAGCTTCCGTATAAAATTCGCCCAGACAGGTGAGCGCCTCAGCAAATGGCCCGCGCAGATGTGGTGGCAGAAACGCCATCAGTTCTGATTCATGTGCTTGCATGGCGGCGTTCGCGCGACGCGCCATGTCGTCACCTTTTTCGGTCACGTAGAGACCATAAGAGCGGCCATCCACCGCCTCCCGGCTGACCAGTCCCGCGTCTTCAAGCCTTCGGACCAGTGGCGCCATATTGGCTCTGGCTATTTTCAGGGGTTGGCCTGCCTGGCTCTGAGTCACACCCGGATTGGACTGAATAAGAACCAGCACTGACGCTTCTGCCAGACGCAGGTCCAGTGGCTTCAGGCGCTCATACAACCTGTTGAGAGTCGCGTTTGTCGCCTGTCTCAACAGGTAACCCGGAAACATACCGACTGGATTAGTGGTCATCTGATTTCTGTTGCACCTTCCGGGACAATCGCCATCACCGATGGCTGCAAAACAAGGGTCAGAGAAGGAGATAACACGAAATCTCAACTCTTGAACCCTTAGAGAAACGAGCCCACCGGTCGCGAGGGCAGTCTCTCCAATTGTCTATCGTCTTGTCGGTGCCCTTACAGAACGCTCAGGCGCTCAGGCCTTTGAATTCAGAAGGTCCAGCGCAACATCCACGATCATGTCTTCCTGTCCGCCCACCATGCGACGCGTGCCCAGCTCAACCAGAATCTCACGCGTATCAATACCATAATCCTTAGACGCCTTTTCGGCGTGACGCAGGAAGGATGAATACACACCGGCATAGCCAAGCGACAGCGTTTCGCGGTCGACCTGCACCGGTCGGTCCTGCAATGGGCGCACCAGGTCATCGGCCGCATCCATGAGCTTGAAGAGATCGCAGCCATGCTTCCAGCCCTTGCGGTCAGCTGCCGCGATGAACACCTCGAGCGGCGCATTGCCCGCGCCAGCGCCCATACCGGCGAGCGAGGCGTCAACACGAACCGCGCCGCCTTTCACAGCAGCCAGCGAGTTTGCCACACCGAGAGACAGATTATGGTGCGCATGAACGCCGCGTCGCGTTTCCGGTTTCAACACCCGGTCATATGCGTCCAGTCGTGCGGTATAATCATCCATATCCATGGCGCCGCCGGAGTCGGTTACATAGACGCACGTCGCGCCATAGCTCTCCATTAACTGTGCCTGTTCCGCCAGTTTTTCAGGTTCAGCCATGTGAGACATCATCAGAAAGCCGATCGTGTCCATGCCCATCTCGCGAGCCGTTTCGATGTGCTGACGAGAGACGTCAGCCTCGGTGCAATGCGTGGCAACGCGTACAGAACGCACACCCAGCTTATAGGCTTCCTTGAGTTCATGGATCGTGCCGATGCCCGGCAGAAGAAGCGTCGTGATGACAGCGTTTTCAACGACGTCCGCGACGGCTTCAATCCATTCCCAGTCGGTATGCGCGCCAAATCCATAATTGAACGTGCCGCCATTAAGGCCATCGCCATGGGCGATCTCGATGGCATCCACGCCGGCCTCATCAAGCGCTTTTGCAATCTTCTGCACATGCTCGATGGAATACTGGTGACGAATGGCATGCATACCATCCCGCAGCGTCACATCCTGAATATAGAGTTTATCTTGTGTCGGATCGAATGACATGTCGCTTTCCTTCAGGCTGAGACGGCTTGGCTACGGCTTTTGACCATGCGTTCAGCAGTGGCCATGCCCGCTGAGGTCATGATGTCGAGATTGCCGGCATAGGCTGGCAGGTAATGCGCTGCGCCTTCGACCTCGAGGAACACAGTCGTCTTAATGCCCTCAAAGCTGCCCTGCCCGGGAATCTTCACCGGATTGTTTGAGCCAAAACGCTCGAACTGGACTTTCTGCTTCAAGCGATAGCCAGGCACATAGGCTTTGACCTTTTCGATCATCGCCAGAACCGCCGCTTCGATCTCGTCTTCACTCGCGCCGGAAGACAAAGTCATCACGGTGTCGCGCATGATCATGGGCGGTTCTGCCGGGTTCAGAATAATAATCGCCCGGCCCTTCGCCGCACCACCAACCTTCTCAATTCCGGCCGATGTGGTCTCGGTGAACTCGTCAATATTTGCCCGCGTCCCCGGACCCGCAGATTTGGACGAAATCGACGCCACAATCTCTGCGTAGTGAACCTCACCAACAGAGGAGACCGCTGCCACGATCGGTATTGTCGCCTGCCCGCCGCATGTCACCATATTGACGTTCGGCTCATCAAGGTGCGCCTCGCCATTCACGACCGGGATCACATAAGGCCCGATCGCAGCAGGGGTGAGGTCAATCATGGTCTTGCCAGCGGCTGTCACCACTTCGTTGTGTGTCTTGTGCGCGCCAGCGGAGGTCGCATCGAAGACAATGCCGATGTCCGGCCACACATCGAGCTTCTGAAGGCCATCAATCCCTTCATGCGTCGTGGCAACACCCATGCGCTTGGCGCGCGCTAGGCCATCAGATTCCGGATCGATGCCCACCATGGCACCCATTTCCAGAACGTCAGATTTCCTCATCACCTTGATCATCAGGTCCGTACCAATATTGCCGGAGCCGATGATGGCGATTTTGGTTTTTGCAGACATGACTCGTCTCCTTCAAAATGAAACTTGCAGGAGCCAATCCCGCCAATTTTTTGCGATGAGGTCGAGGCAAGCTGGTCTGATATTCGAGCGTCGTTGTCTCATCTGTTCGATTGCACTTTTAATTTGCTCACACGCGCTCTACAAACTCAGAAGACCCATTTTTTCTCACTGAATGAGAATTCATATGATCCAGATAGATGGCGCCCTGCAACGCGGCTTGAGCCTGCTGACAGCAGTCTGCGCGGCAAAAACGGGTATTTCACCTTCAGAACTCGCCAGCAGAACGGGCTTGCCCACCTCATCAGTCTATCGGCTACTCAAACAACTCGACACGGCTGGCTTTGTCCGGAAATCAGCGCCTGGCTGCTATGTTCCGGTTCCGGGTTTTCTGTCTCTGACGCAAGATATAGACCGGAATGCCATCCTGCGGGATCTGGCCCGGCCAGCCATATTTCGCCTGGCCCGAAAGACGGGCCTCACAGCCCATCTCGGCATTCTTGAAAACGGCATGGTCACCTATGTGATCCGCGTCGCCGCTCGAGCAAATGACAGCGCATCCTTTACCCGCGAAGGCGGCCAGCTTGAGGCTTATTGTTCTGCCGTTGGCAAAGTCCTGCTTTCCAACCTGCCGGAAGACGACCTGAATGAGTATCTCAGTGACGGGGAGTTCGTGCCGCTGACCGACAACACGATCACCAACGCCGGACAGCTACAGCAAGAGATTGCAACCGCAAGAACACAAGGCTTCGCGCTCGATAATTTTGAAGTGTCCGAAGATTTGTTTTGTGTTTCCGTCCCGGTCGGTCCGCAGCCCGCAGACCAGAACTGTGCGATCTCTGTCTCTTCGAGCCGGAGCGCTCGTATCTATGAGGCCCCTGAATCTGTGCTCGATGACCTTCGGGCTACAGCTGCTGAGATTGCCTCCAGAATTGCAGGACCTGTCGAAGTCCAGACTGGAAATTTGTGACCCCGCGCGTCGGCTTACCGCCAATTACACGCGCATGGATAGATCAGCTCGCCGTCGGTTTTCGTTCCATGAATGATTTTTAGATGCCAGAACTGGCAATGCAGCGTATGACACGCGACAAGACTGGCGCTGGATACAGCATCTGATGGAGACCGCTCATGACATCCCGAACCCGCATCGTAATCTCCAGCGACCATGCTGACATCGAACTCCGCAAAACCATTGCTGCGCATGTGGCTGACAAAGGCTATGAAGTCGAAGATATCGGCCCGATGACGAGCGAAAGCACGCACTATCCAAAACACGGCGAAGCCGCCGCCCGCAAAGTCGCCTCAGGTGAAGCCGACCTCGGCATTCTGGTCTGCGGCACAGGTCAGGGCATTATGATGGCCGCCAATAAGGTGAAGGGTATCCGATGCGGCGTCTGTTCGGACACCTTCTCTGCCCGCATGATCCGCCAGCATAACGACGCAAATATGCTGTCTCTTGGCGCGCGCGTGATTGGCGAAGGCCTGGCCCTCGATATCGTTGACGCCTTCCTCAGCGCAGACTTCGAAGGCGGTCGTCATGGCACGCGCGTCGATATGATCAAAGCCATCGAAGAGTAAGC
The DNA here is from genome assembly GCA_002701295.1 of Ponticaulis sp. Classification (GTDB taxonomy): domain Bacteria; phylum Pseudomonadota; class Alphaproteobacteria; order Caulobacterales; family Hyphomonadaceae; genus Ponticaulis. The sequence goes on from NZUJ01000094.1 coordinate 8,357, forward strand.
TTCCGCCAGATACTCGGTTGAACTAAGGCACCGAATGCGCGAACCTCACTGACACAGCGGACGATTTCCGTCCGCACCTTTGTCACCTGAAAGGTCTGCGCCTTGAACCGTCTAGCCCCCTTGTTTGCGACCGGCCTGATCGCAAGCCTTCCCCTCGCCCATGCTGCGCCGCTCACCACAGCCGAACAATCCGTTTTGACGGGTATTGATGGCCGCTACGAGCAAACCGAAGCAGTCGCCCACCAGATCTGGGACTGGGCCGAGCTCGGCTATAAGGAGACCCAATCCTCAGATCTCCTCGCCTCCGAGCTTGAGGCCGCAGGGTTTTCCATCGAGAAAAGCGTCGCCGGCATCCCCACCGCATTTATCGCCAGCTTCAAGCAAGGCGATGGCCCGGTCATCGCCATTCTGGGCGAGTTTGATGCCCTACCCGGTTTCAGCCAGGCGGCCAGTCCGATGAAGTCACCCATTCCTGGTCAGGCTGCCGGGCATGCCTGCGGTCACCACCTGTTTGGTGCGGGCTCGGTGTCCGCCGCCATCGCGGTGAAAGACTGGCTTGAAGCCACCGGTACTGAGGGCGAAATCCGCTTTTACGGCACACCAGCAGAAGAAGGCGGCAGCGGCAAAGTCTATATGGTCCGCGCGGGCCTTTTTGATGATGTCGACTTCTCCATTCACTGGCACCCAAGCGACTCAAACGCAGTCATGGCGACAGCCAGCCTCGCAAATCGTTCAGCCAAATTCCGGTTCCACGGCGTCTCGGCTCACGCCGCTGCCGCACCTGAGAAAGGCCGCTCCGCGCTCGATGGCGTCGAAGCCTTCAACATGATGGTCAACATGATGCGCGAGCATGTCCCGCAGGAAAGCCGCATCCATTACGTCATCTCAGCGGGGGGCCTCGCCCCGAATGTCGTGCCTGATTTTTCTGAAGTCTTTTATTATGTCCGCCACCCGCATCCCGATCAGGTAGAAGAGATCTGGGCGCGCATCGAAGATGCCGCCAAAGGCGCGGCCATGGGCACAGGCACTACCGTCGACTGGGAAGTCATTCACGGCAACAACCCGCTTCTGATCAACGAACCGCTCGCGCTTGCCATGCTCGAAAAGCTCGAATCGCTGGGCGGGTTCACCTATACCCCGGAAGAACAGGCCTTCGCTGAAGACCTGTATGAAACGCTGAACAACCCTCAATTCGAGATTGGCGAACAGGAAAAGGTTCAGCCCTATTCTGCCTCACTCAGCTTCGGCTCCACCGATGTGGGCGACGTTTCCTACGCCACTCCAACCGTCGGTGTTCGGACAGCAACATGGGTGCCCGGCACTCCGGCCCATTCCTGGCAGGCCGTTGCCGCTGGCGGCATGTCCATCGGCATGAAGGGCGCGCAACTCGCCGCCAAAACCATGACGCTCACTGCGATTGAACTCTATGAAAATGAGGACCTTCGCACAGAGGCCCGCGCCGCATTCGATGCCGCTCGTGGTGAGGACTATGAGTACCAGTCCCTTCTCGGGGATCGCGACCCACCGCTCGATTATCGCGACAATCCATAACCCAACAAAAAAGGGGAAGCGCAGGCGCTTCCCCTTTTCAAATTCAGTCAGGTCTCTGAGGCTTATGCCGGAACTGGCTCGCCGCTCAGAACACCTTTCAGATAAGCGCTGATCGCTTCGTCCTGAGAGTTCTCGAAGAAGTATTCTGCAAACTTCTCACCAGAAATCGCAGATTTCAGCAGGTCCTGATCGATATCTTTCAGAACGCTCAGCATGTCTTTGCAGCTCGCGTCTTTCAGGTCAGCCAGAACACCACGGTTCTTCGCCATGATCTGAGCACGCTCTTTCGGATAGCCTTCACCCGGCTTGTTCTCGAGGATTTTGCGGAAACAATCCTGCAGGTTCAGCTCAGCTGCCCAGCCAAAGCCTTTCGCGTATGGCATAGCCATCGCGTTACCCGCATTGATCTGCGAGAAGAGGAAGGCATCGGTCGGGTCGATGATCAGACCACAGAAAACACCCGGCATGGCGTTCGCAGCCAGCATGGAACCTGTGCCTGTGCCGCAACCGGTGACAACGAAATCAACGGCTTTAGAGTTCAGGAGGATCGCGGTCAGAATACCCACCATCGGATAGGTGATCTGCGCATCGTCTTCGGCTGTGTACATGCCGTAATTGAAGACCTCATGGCCCATCGGCTCGGCAACCGTGGTCAGCGCGTCGTAAATAATACCGTTTTTTGCGGCCTGGCTGTTCTCGTTGATCAGAGCAATTTTCATCATTCTTCCCTTTTTGGCTTGTGCGTCACAGGGGGCCGGATAGTTGCAAGGCCCGGGCAATTCTCAACTGCGATGTTCAGGTCCTACCTAACCATCCAGACCAGTTTTGGCAATGACACCGGTGTCAAATTCTTATGAAAATCCTATGGCAATTGTGTGATCAGCTTGTCTGGAACGCTGTCCGTCAGGACCGATCTACGCTCAAATTCACCTGCCCGATGATGGCTTTGATCAACGCGTCTCTCGTTTCGGGGCTCTTGTCCTTCAGCGACAAAGGCAATTCTGCCCGTCCCGAAACGATCAATTCAGCCAGCCCGTGCACAATTGACCAGGAGGCCATAAGTTCCGTCATGCTGGCCTCATGCCTCAAGGGGCTGTGCCCCGTATGCGCCTCTGTCTGACTGATCAACTTGTCGAAAACCGCATAGGACACAGCTGCAAAAGCCTCATTGTGCCGGTCCGGAACTGAGGAATTGAACATGAGCCGGAACAGTTCGCGGTTCTCCATCGCAAACTTGATATAACCGAGACCGTTCGCAATCAGCTTCGCCCTTGGTTCAGATGCAGCAGCCGCCTCTTCTCTCGACTGCATGGCTCTCAGGCGCTCATATCCCTTGCCTGCCAGTGCAGTCAGCAACCCGCGGGCATTGCCGAAATGATGCGCCGGGGCCCCATGGCTGACACCAGCTCGTTTCGCGACAGACCTCAGCGAAATACCTTCAACGCCCTTTTCAATCAGCTCGTCTTCAGCCGCGATCAGCAAGGCATCGGCCAGATCACCGTGATGATAACTGTTCTTGGTCATATTTGTCCTCACCAGACGCAATTGGCGCAATTATCTCACACGATCTTGACAATGACTAGATCGTTGTCGCAATAACATCTAGACGCTGTCTAGTTTGTGCAAGTCAAATCTTCAGCGATTGGTTTTCAAGCTTGCCGGAGGGGTTTTGATGTTGAAATGGTTTGGGCGTATCGCCGCCGCATTGCTGGTACTGACGATCATTGGCGCGGTCGGAACCTATATCTTCGTGCGCGGTTCAGTGGTCGAAATGTTTGGCGGGAACACGCAAACAGTCACCCTGGATCTCAACACATCCGATAAGAGTGCGCTGCTTATTGAGAATGTGAATATTCTCTCGCCGGGCGCAGACCGTTTTCTGACAGGTCAGTCGGTTCTGATTGAAAATGGCCTGATCTCGAACATCAGCTCGTCGCCTGAAACCACCCCATCCACCAAGGTCATCGATGGTCAGGGCAGGTATCTCATTCCCGGGCTGACCGACTCCCACGTTCACCTCTGGAGAAGCGAGAATGATCTGCTTCTTTACATCGCCAATGGCGTCACTCAGGTGCGGGAAATGCACGGTATTGATCTGCATGTCCGCTGGCGTGATGAAATCAAAACTGGCCGCATCGGCCCTGACATTGTGGTCATCGCCGCGCAGCTCGCGACCTATAACTTCGCAGAAGGCCTCTGGGTCGACATGACTGCCGAGCGCAATGTTGTCCGCTCCGATGCCGATGTCCGGCGCACAGTCAGCTCACTCCTCGATGCCGGTTATGATGGCCTGAAAGCGAGTAGTTATCTCAGCCTGCCGGGTTATCAGGCTGCCAGCAAGGAAACAGCCGCGAACGACGCTCTCCTCGTCGGTCATCTTCCGGTCGCGGCGACACTCGATGACCTCTGGGCCTCTAACCAGACCGAAGTCGCGCATGTCGAAGAGTTCGTCAAAGCTCTGATGCGCGAATTTGGCCGTGTCACCAGCTCCAACACGGAAGAGTATCTGGCCTTCGTCCGTGAGCGCGCACCAGACGTCGCCGCCAGAGTGAAAGAGAACGGGATTTCTGTTACCTCGACGCTCGCCCTCGTGAACAGTTTCGCAGACCAGATTGTCGATATCGAACCGACGCTGCAATCGGTACAGCTCGAATATGTCAATCCGGGCGTCGCCGAAGGCCTCGCAATGGGCTGGCTGCCAGATATGAACCGGTATCGTATTCCAGACGACTTCAAGACCGATGACTGGGAACAGCGCTACACCCGATACTGGTCAGCCTATGCCGAAGCGCAGGATATTCTCTTCAAGGCGTTTCTGGCCGAAGACGTGGAACTCTTTGCCGGAACAGACGCCAATGTGCCTGTCATGGTGCCCGGCTTTTCGCTTCACGATGAACTCGAAACCATGCAGGCCGCAGGCATGTCACCGTCGGAGGTATTAGCGTCTGCAACCCGCACGCCGTCTGACTGGATGGGCCTGAACACCGGACGTATTTCTGAAGGGTATAAAGCCAATCTGGTTCTTCTTCGCGACAATCCGCTGACCGACATCAGCGCCACGCGGGAGATCGAAATGGTCTTCGCAAATGACCGCGCCTATGACCGGGCAATGCTTGATGGATTTCTGAAAGATGTGCTGGACGCCAATACGGCCAGCCGGAAACTGTCAATCGAAGCCTATTAGTCGGTCAAACGCTCATTCAAAGTGATCGAAAGCACCTGAGACCCTCGGCTTCCACTTGCCTCTCTCGACCTATGCGCTAGGAGAGAGGCTGTAGTTCGCCGAGGGGAAAATCGCACAATGTCATCGTCATTCAAAAGCCAGCTAGACAATATGGACGGCGTTTATGACGCCCTTTTCGCAGCGGCCGAGAAAATCTATGCCGAGCTCAAAAAAGGCGAAGGCCTCAAGTTTGCGACCTCGTCCAATGAATCCGGCGATGATCAGATCGAACTCGACGTTATCGCTGACGAAGCCTTCTTCGAAACCCTCAGCAAAGACCCGTATGTCCGCTATGTCGTGTCCGAGGAACGCCCGGACATGGTCAAAACATCCGACGGCCCATACAGCGTCGCGCTCGACCCGCTGGACGGATCAAAGTCTGCCCTGATCGGCATTCCATCCGGCGCGATCTTCGGCGTCTGGAAATCAGCTGACGAGGCAAAAGACTTCCATGGCGGCAATATTATTTCCGGTGGTTTTTTCCTCTTTGGCATGAACCTCGAAGTCTATTTTGCAGATGGCGACAAAGTCTATAAAGGCCAGCACGAACCGGGCGAAGGCTGGACGATCATCAATCTGTCAGAGCCGATGCCGTCTGCCGACGTGCTCGCTATTAACGGCCAGATGCAGACCGTCTGGGCGCCATGGCTGCAGAAATATGTCGCTGACGCGATCGACACCTCCAATGGCCGCAAGCCATGGAATATGCGCTGGTTTGCCAGCATGGTGTCCGACATGAAGCGCATGGTGCTGCAGGGCGGCCTGTTCGCTTATCCGGGTGCAGACTACAAAGGCTATGAAACCGGCAAGCTGCGCCTTGTTTACGAAGCCATCCCAATGGCTTTCCTGATCCACGCCATGGGCGGGTCGTCCTCCAATGGCGAACAGTCTCTGCTCGAAATGCCCGTTGAGAAGCTCCACCAGAAAGTCCCGGTCTTCATCGGCGACAAAGACAAGATCGAAAAACTGGAAGCCTATTCCAGCCAGTAACCCCCCATCGGAGCTGAATTGGCCTACAGCCTGTCCATAACGCGTCGACACCTCACACTCTCTGCACTGGCCCTTTCCGGATGCGCCAGTGCGGGGGTGAAGCTCGATCAGCCCGTTCCCGAAGAACTCTGGCACTTCAACGCGCTGAATCAGCTTGGTGGCCATCCGGCCAGTATCGACAGTCATCCAGAGCTCGTCCGCTCCTCGCAATCTGATATCTCCTACACCGTCTTTGATGGCGAAGATGACGCCCTGTTCGTCGACCACCATCCATTGGCAGGCGCAGCAGCCTTCACCTTCGAAGCTGTATTCCGCCCCGATGGCGGACAGTTCGAACAGCGTTGGTTCCACCTGGAAGCCTTCGAAACGCCAGCCGTTGAACCGGGCAAAGGCAGCACGCGCATGCTGTTTGAAATCCGCGTCGAAGGGTCAGACTGGTATCTGGATGCCTTCATGTGCGGCGAGGGTTATGCCGAAGTTCTGATGGAGCCCGAAAAGCGCTTCCCCGTCGGCCAATGGTATCATGTGGCACAAACCTTTGATGGCCAGACCTACAAATCCTTCGTGAATGGCAGACTTCAGGCCAAATCGTCACCGACGTTCGTTCCGCAAGGCACAGGCCGATCATCTGTTGGCTGCCGAATGGACCGTCGAAGCTATTTCAATGGCGCCGTCCATAGCGCGCGATTTGTGCATGCGGCCCTGCCACCAGAACAATTTCGGCTAGTCACCCCCTGATATCAACGCCCTGCACACGGAGGCTTCTGGCTCGGCTTCGCAGAAATCGGGGGGACCATACGCTGTCCAATAATCGAACAAGCCCAGTCGCTTGGTCACATCAATGAGACGCGGATCAGCCCGAAAGTCTGGTACGCGCGGATCGTAGAAAATCACATTATTCAATATCCAGCCCGTTTCGCTCTCAGCCTCGGCAATTGCATAAGCTGCGTCCACATTATTTGATGGATGAATAAGGCTCATAGCCAACCAGGCTGGCATGCCAGTCTCATAGGCATCCAAAATTTCCTCGGCAAACGCTGCGAGCGTTTCGTCAGTGGGAGCTGCATAAACGTCAGCCGCCCTGGCAAAAGCCGCGCAATTCGGACCAAGTGGACAGGATGACTGCCACTCCCTCATGGCGGCGAAATCCTCTTTCCAGAGAAAGGCAAACCATTTGCCGAACCAGATAGCCGGCGTGTCGAGTCCAAAATCGTACCAGAGATAGTCCAGGCGTTCTTCGCCTTCCTCTTCATCGAGGTAAAACAATGTCGTCATGGCAAGTTCGTTCAGAGCGGGAGGCGAATTCGGCTCGACCTGAAGCGTCTGCCTCGTCAGCCGCAGGGACTCCTCGAGATAACCTGCTTCTCTGAAGTGTCCGGCCGCCCAGATCAGGATGGTCGGGTTGTTCGGCTCAGCCCTCATCGCCTCTTCAAATATCTGTCGGGATCGCGGCCAGTCGCCGCGCCGCTCAGCAATTTCACCCATCAAAGTGCGCGGCTGAACCAGCTCTGGCTTGAGCTGCAAGGCCCTGTCAGCCGCCAGCAGGGCATTGTCCAACGAGGAGTCCAGCAAGGTTTCATCGGAATAGGTCGGATAGGTGCCGTGCGCGTTGGCCAGCGCCGCCCAGGCCTCAGCAAAATCTTCATCCAGCTCGACGGCTCTGCTCAGAAGCAGGATCGCCCGTCGGTTGGCATCTTCACCCCGCTGCTGCCACAGCGCGATACCGCGATCATAAAGGTCCAGAGCTTCGCGGTTTTCGGTGAGTACGGGCTCCGCTGGTATCTCTCGATTGGTCTTCAGGACGAAATAGCCCGCCAGATTCACGCAAACGAGTGCGACAATCACCAGACCTGCAAGCCACCAGGCCCAACGAGGCTTTGGTGCGATGGCGTCCTTCGTCTCAGATACAGCTTGCGACGCCAGCAATGATCGTGAATTTACCCAGCCGTCCAGTTCCGCCGGAAAGGCATAGACAGTGCTTTTCGTTTCATGAGTTTGCCGGTGAACAGGAAGGCCTTCTTCAGCCTCCCATCGTCGGGCCGTGCGTTCGCCACATCCTAAATGCAGGGCAATGCGTTTCCATCCGATCAGGCGCTCGCCTGCTTCCTGAACTGTTTGTTCTGACACTTGCCCGTCTTTCGCACGCCACACTGAATGTCGAATCTATATCAGGAAAGGCAAGCGGCCAAATGCGGCCATGTCATCGAAAACGCGGCCACGTCCATGGCCACGTATTGAGACCACCATTCGTCCTGAGTGAGCTGATCCCGCACCTTTCGGGAGATACACATGAGACCTTTTCCTAACGCTCACTATTATGTCGGCGCTCTGATCGTCATGACGTTTGCAGCCTTCTGGCCAACCTATTTCAGCACTTTCACCAAAGCGTCATTTGCCCACCACTTTCATGGTATGACAGCAACGGCCTGGATGGTTCTCCTGATGGTGCAGAACTGGACAATCCATCACCGTCATCGCCGGGCACACATTTTCGCCGGATGGGCCAGTCTCGGTCTCGTCGCCCTGTTTGCGGCTGGCGGTTTTCTGACGATGCAGGTGATGACCTCAGACACCTCACCTTTCATGGAAATGTACGGCTTTCGACTGGTGAGCGTCGATTTGCTGGCCACCTTATTCTTCGGCTCGTCATTCGCCCTCGCGCTACGTCATCGCCGCGACCAGCACCGTCACGCCCGATATATGTTGACGACAATCCTGATCCTTCCTGTTCCTGTCGTTGCGCGGTTCATCATGAATTACATTCCGGGATTTCTCATCAACGGACCGGAAGACCTTCCGAACTTCGGCCGGTCGGTGGAACTCTCTATCCTGTTATCCGTCGCGTTTATCGGCGTTCTGATCATCCGGGATATCATCAACAAGAAACCAGCCGTGCCGTTCACCTATGGCTTGATCATCTCTCTGCTGGCCTATTCCGGTTATTTCAGCTGGGGCACGACCGAAACCTGGCAGAACATCGCCCTAAGCTACGGCAACCTGTCTCCCTGGGCGGCATCAATGATCGGCTTTGTCCTAGGTGCCGCTGCAGGTGTGATCGGATGGTATGCCGGCAAACGCCCGTCCAGACGTCGCAATATGTCCCAATCCTCGCCGGAACTGACCCCGGCAGAATAGACTTCGCGCAGGTACCAGCTTGTCTGGACTCGGGGACGCGCAGAAGACCGCTCACAAATGTGAGCGGTCTTTGTTTTCCCATAAAAGAGTTGACCTGACAGCCACGCATGCAAAGGCTCTTCAACCATCTGACGGAAGGACTTCTCATGAACCGCGCACTTCTGGCATCCTTGCTTCTGCTCGCCTCTTGCGCCAGCACGACGGCTCAACAACCCGCAGAAACCACCATGGTGTTTTCGCCCGGCGTGGCATGGGTTCTCGAAGGTAAAGGCTGGGCGGAAGAGGCAGAAGCCGTCTTTGCTGATGCCACGGACTATATTCAGGCCGAAGCCGAAACACGCGTGCCGAAGTCTTGGGCCGTCGTCCTTGATCTCGATGAGACCGTCATCAACAATGTCCAGTATCAGGCCGAACGCGAAACCCTTGGCGAAAGTTATACGTCAGAAAGCTGGTATGACTGGACCCAGCGCGAGGAAGCCACGCTCGTTCCCGGCGTTGCGGACTTTCTTGCCGCCGTAAACACCGCCGGTGGGCATGTCACCTTCGTCACCAACCGGTCCGATACTGAACAGCTTGCCACTGAAAACAATCTTGCCGCGCTTGGCCTCACCCGCGGTGAAGACTTCCGCGTGCTCCTGACCCGCGCCCGTCCTGATGGCGTCAGCGCCAAAGACGCCCGTTACGACATCCTGCCAGCCATGCTGGCGGCACAGGGCTATCCAGACGTCGACATCATTGCCTATCTGGGTGACAATGTCGGCGACAAGCCAGCCGAAGCTGGCGACTGGACATTCTTCTGCATTGATCAGGGTGCCATGTACGGCGAGCCTTGCGCCGCAGTTCCGGGCCCGGGCCAGTAAGCTTTCACCAAAATCACCACCAAAAGAAATGCCCGCCTGCACAAGGCAGACGGGCAGGGCACTCTATTTGGGTTTAGAGAGTTGACCCCGAAGCCGGTCCGTGGGCGACAAAACCAGCCCCGGAGTCGATGAAAAGTCTGTGCGCGCGTCCCTCACCCCAGACCTTTCGCAGATTGTTTCGCAAATCCATGAATCTCTCACCATCCCCGAAACGGGGGAGGCGGCTAAAAGATTGTCATATTATAAGTTTTCATGTCGTGATGTGGGCCAAACCGACAGTATCGGTAACGTATGAAATTTCAGCCGGGCATTCCGGCATCGATCAGGGCCTGAGCACATGTCGTCATATGGATTGTCCATTCCCCCGTATATCAGGTTGATCCTGCTGATCGCGATCGGGCTTGCGGCATTCCTCATCGCAACATGGCTTGGGATTCAGCCGCCATCCGGCCCGACATGGGACGCGTCTTTATGGCTCAGCCTGTGGGATGTTCCCGGCACGCTTTGGGTCTCTATCGTCACCGGCTTTCTGGCCTATCTGATTTCCTCATGGGTCTGGGCGCTGAAACCCAATCATATTCCGGCAATCCTCTTCGCGGCGAGCGGGCTCATGACGCTCGGCTTTTGTTACTCCTCGATTGCCTATGATCTCGCATTTCCTGTGCCTGACGACTCCTTTGCGCTGGCTGCACGCGTCAACATGCTGACAGCGTCTGGCTTCGGCATCATCATGCCATGCCTTTTTGCCCTGTATCCAAGTCGCCTGCCGGGTTGGCCGGTCGTGATCGCGGCCAGCGTTCTCGGCTTCGGCGGCTGGACACTCTTCGCGATTTTCGGGCCGAACCCCAACTATGATTCTGTTCAGCACATCACGTTTTATGAAATGCTCGCCATCGTGGCGGTCGTCATCTGGCAGGTATGGGACTCCCGAAAGGAACCAAGACGATACGCCATTGCGATCTGGCTCGGTGTATCCACCATCCTCGGCTCAGGCGGATTTATCGCCACGGTGGCCGCACCCATAACCTTTGGCTTCTATCCGCTGATCGAACCCAATTACGCCTTCGCCTTTTTCCTGATCATCTATTTCGGTCTCGCTATTGGCCTTCTGCGTTATCGTCTCTTCGACCTTGGCACCTGGGCCTACCAGCTTGCCTTCTATGTTTCGGCTGCACTTCTCATGATTTTGCTGGACCTCGCACTTGTCAGCGTGATGGCGCTCGATCAGGGACAGGCGATCGGTGTATCGCTTCTGGTGATCGCACTTGGCTATCTCCCCTTTCGGGACCTCATCTGGCGGCGTCTCATGCGCCCGAAAACCACCAGTGATGATGAGATGTTCCACCGCGTGCTGGATGCCGCGTTGAAACCCAGCGCACTCGACCGGGCGGCCAGCTGGGAAGCGCTCCTGACCGACAGGTTCCGCCCCCTGCAGGCTGTCCCCATCACGCCCACAGGCGAAGCTGCCCACATCGATACCGAGGGTCTGTCTCTCTATATCCCACCGGTCGGAGAAGCCTCTGCCCTCCTCCTGCAATATCCCGGCAATGGTCGCACGCTATTCTCGCCGTCAGATGTAGCCCTCGCCCGCCATCTCACCAGCATGCTTCAATATGCCAAAGAAAGCCGCGACGCCTATGACCGCGGCGTGACGGAGGAGCGCACCCGCATTGCGCGGGATATTCATGACAATATTGGCGCACAGCTCATGCGGGCGCTTCATTCCGAGCGTCAGGAGCGTAAGGATACGATGATCCGCGAAACTCTGGCCGATCTGCGGGATGTCATCAACAACGCACAAAGCCCCGTCCTGCCACTGGACGATATGCTGGCCGATCTGCGCGCTGAAACCGCTGACCGGCTCGAACCGCATGGCATCAACCTTATCTGGACGCTCGAAACCACAACCGAAGTACCGCTTTCGCCCAGCTATATTCATGCGATCCGCTCTTTTGTGCGGGAAGCCGCCAGCAATGCCATCAAACATTCAGGGGCGACCGAATTCAGTGTCATGATTGACGTCAACGCTGATCAGCTGAACATTCATCTTCGGGATAATGGTCGCGGCTATGACGTAGAAACAATTACGCTTGGTCAGGGGCTGGGAAATATGAAGTCACGCATGGAAGGCCTTCACGGCTCGCTTTCCATGACATCAGATGGCTCAGGCACCGTGCTTTCGGCCAATCTGCCAATGGGGGACACGCCATCATGAAACGGGTTCTGATCGTCGAAGACGTCACCGAAACGCGGGACTGGCTGGAAGAAGCCACTTTGGAAGCCTTCCCGGACTCGGATATTTTCGAATCCAGGAATGTTCGCGAAGCGCTCTTCTCCGTAAAAGGTCACAAATTCGATCTCGGCATTATCGATCTGGGTCTCCCGGATGGGTCCGGCACACAGGTAATCAGCGCCCTGTCCGACACCCAGCCCGAGGCGATCACGATCGTCGCGACCGTTATGGGCGATGACGCGTCAGTTGTCGCCGCACTCTCGGCCGGCGCCAAAGGTTACCTACTGAAAGACTCTCCAAAAGAGGTGTTTGTCCGCCATCTGAGACAGATTGAACAAGGCATTCCGGCGCTTTCACCCTCCATTGCCCGACGCATTCTGGATCACTTCAGAAAGACAGTCGTCACAACAGAGACGGACGTGGAGGCGAACCTCACCCCGCGGGAGAAAGACGTCCTCGGCCTGATTGGCAGGGGGCTCAGAAATTCCGAAGCGGCCAAAGCGCTCGGCCTTTCAGAAAGCACCGTCGCAAGCCACATCAAGTCCATTTACGGCAAGCTTGGTATATCCTCGCGCGCGGAAGCCGCCCTTCAGGCCGCCCGTCTTGGCCTCACAGACACTTAACTCTGGTCAGGCATAGGGCGGCACATCAGCTGACTGCCACCACTGGCCAGCAGCCTGCCGCTTTCATCCCAGGTCGCGCCCTTCCCGCCAAGAAAACCCATCGCGCCCTCTTCACAGGTCGCATGGCCAAACAACCAGTCCTGTTCGGTCGCAAACCGATGAAACTGCACATAAAGGTCCAGGCTCGGCGCCATATATTTCAGCCCCTCACGGCCATACCGCATAAAGTTCGCAGGCCAGGGCAAGGTATCGATCAGCACGAGCGAGCGCATGGCATCCTGAAAATGGTTTTCCGGCTGACAATCGAGAAACCGATACCAGCACCCCCACTCAGATTTACCTGAAGGCTCGCCGCTTGCCATGAGGTCATCTTCAAACCGACATTCGAAATTATCCCAGAATCTGAACGTCGACTCGCGTTTGGTTTCGGTCAGTTCATCGGGAAGTATTTTGAAAGGCGGCAGGCTGTCCTGATGTTCAAATCCGTCTTGTTCATTGGCGGTGATCACCTGCGCCTGAAGCAGTTTCCGATCATTCTGAACCATCTCAACGGTATAGACGCCCGTATTACGACCCACACGAACCGGCGTCACGCTCAGATCAACCTCATCAAACGCGCCAACACCAAGATACATGGCGTAAAAGCTGACCGGCTGACTGAAAGGCGTCATCTGCGCGACAGCATTCATTGCGATGGCAGACAGATAGCCACCATTCGGCCCCCAGATCTCCCAATCCTGATGGATCCGGCCTTTGAAACGGCCCGCCTCGCCCGTCAGCTTGCAGTGTTCCAGCAGCATATCCTCTCCCCCGGCTTGATCACCAAAATATCTGACACGGACAGGCGAGCAGGTAAATTTGGTCAATAAAGCCTGCTGACAAAAACGTGTTCGCGTCATTCAATCGCTACGTCAGCTTGGCACAACCGGGAGACTTGGATAGTCAATCTGCTTGGGGCAATCCAGATCTCATGGAGTTCACTTGAACTTTCTTCTCGTCATTGGTTTCGCGCTTGTCGCGCTCATCTATTCGAGCGTCGGATTCGGTGGCGGCTCGACCTACACGGCACTTCTGGTCTTTTCCGGCGTCGAGATTTTTCTGGTCCCGATCATCTCGCTCATCTGCAACCTGATGGTCACAAGTTCTGGCGTCTGGAAGAGCTGGCGCGCCGGTCTGTATGAGAATTCAGGCGCGCTCTACATTCTCGCCTTTTCTGTTCCGGCCGCTTTTCTGGGCGGCATCACGCCAATCAGCCGGGAAATGCTGATCCTGGTCCTGGGCTTTGCCTTATTGATCGCCGGGCTCCAGCTTGGTTGGACCACTTTCTCGGTCAGAGCGCCTGATGCTGACATAAAACGATCCGTTCCACCTATAGCCGCCCCGATTATTGGTGCCGCCGTTGGCTATCTCTCAGGTGTGGTCGGCATAGGTGGCGGCATATTTCTCGCGCCCATCCTGCATCTTGTGGGCTGGTCCAGCCCGCGCCGCATCGCTGCGCTTGCCAGCGCCTATATTGCCGCGAATTCCATCGCCGGGTTCGCTGGCAAATTCCTGGCCATCCCCCCGGAGGTCGACAAGACGCAGATTTTTGAATTCTGGCCGCTCATCCCAGCCGTCATTATCGCCAGCTGGTTTGGTCACAAGTTCATGCTGGGCGTCTTCCCCGAACGTGCCGTGAAAGGCATAACGGCCATCCTGATTCTGATCGTCGCCATCCGCCTTCTCATCCGCTCCTTCACAGGTTGATCTCATGACTGACCAGAAAACAACCGCCCTGACAGAAGCCTATCTGGAAGACAAACTTCTTCCGGATGACCCTGTCCTGACCGCAGCACTGGAGCGCCAGACGGCTGCCGGATTGCCGCCGATCGCCGTTTCGCCATTGCAGGGCGCCTTCCTTCAGATCATTGCCCAGTCAATCGGTGCGAAGCGCATCTTGGAGCTCGGCACACTTGCGGGCTATTCAACAATCTGGCTCGCACGCGGGCTGGCAGAAGGCGGCAAGGTGGTGACCCTGGAACTACAGGACGTAAACGCCGACATTGCCGAACAGAATTTTGAGGCGGCAGCCATTACGCACCTCATCGACATCAAACGCGGCGACGCCCACAAGACACTCAACATCATGATCAATGATGGCGTCGCGCCCTTCGATCTTGTTTTCATGGACAATGACAAGCTCAACTATCCAACCTATCTGGAACAGGTTCTGCACCTTTCCCGGCCCGGCACACTCATCATCGCCGATAATGTCGTCAGAGATGGGAAGATTACAAATGCCGACAGCACAGACCCGTCCATCAAGGGCGTCAGACGCTTTTTCGACGCGCTGAAAGATCATCCGCGCCTCACCATGACGAGCCTTCAGACGGTTGGTGCCAAAGGCTATGACGGTTTCGCCATGATGTTGGTCAAGTAGGCTCAGATCAACTCGGCTGAGTGCGCCAGTTTCCAGAAATCCATTCGCTCCTTCAGGGTGGAATTCATGAAAGCTGCGGGCAAATCCTCTGGCATCACTTCGAGAACCTCAAAAGAGAAGGCGCTCTCGCCATGCGCGCCCCACGCTGCGCGGAAGCTCTTGCTGATCAATGGATCATTCACAGCTGCAAAACTCATCCTGTTCCAGATGGCACCCAGATTCCGTGTCTTGCCGACCCAAACCTCATCAGACGTAGTACAGCGGATCAGATAAATTCCTGCACTGGCGTCTCGTTTCTGAAACGCTTCCTTCGCGGCGCGACGTGATTGCTTATCCATAGCAAGCCCCTTTTTACCCGGGCGTAATTGACTCCTTTTTACCCGGGTGTAAATAGCCGAGTTGAGAGGAATGCTTATGGACCACACACTTCACATCTTTCGCGGCCCTGTCCGAATCATGTCGGGAAAGCTGGCAGAGATCTGGGACGCTCTCGAAACCGAACGGGCCTATACGCCGCACGACCTTCTGGCCTTTTCGGCAGAAACGGGCCGGGTTGTTGATCTGCCCGTGTCCAGACCGATCTCCGCAAGGGAGGAAACGCAGAATGAGGTTGAACAACCTGCCCGGCGCGGTCGTCCCAAACTCGGTGTCGTCTCCCGAGAGATAACCCTCCTCCCGCGCCACTGGGACTGGCTTGCCAGTCAGCGCGGCGGTGCGTCTGCGACTTTGCGGCGCCTGATCGATGACGCAAGAAAGGCTTCAGACGCAACCACCTCCCTGCGACAGAGGCAAACAGCCGCCTATACCTTCATGAATGCTATGGCGGGCAATTTTCCGGGCTATGAAGAGGCGCTTCGCAGCCTCTATCGCAATGATGAAGCGGATTTCCGCGCAAAAATCATGAATTGGCCGCGCGATATTCGCGATACCGCTCTCTGCTATGCCTATCCCTGAGCCTATAACGCTGTTCCTGACCTAGCGAGAACGTGAAGCGCCGAAAGGTCAGCGAGTCTCGCCAGTTTTCGCCTTTGGATTATACTCATCTCAGGGACAGATACAGAGGAAGGAAACGCCAATGTGCGACGACATTACAGAACACGAGAATGAAGCCTACTTCAAAGCACGCGGTCTGACGCGCCGCGATGTCACCAAACTCGGGCTCAGCGCTGGTTTCATCGCCATGCTTCCAGCCTGCGCCAGCCCGGCACCTGCCGTTGTTGAGGCGGGCCTCGTCGAAGAAGACGTCACCATCACAACGCCGGATGGCGAATGCGATGCCTATTTCGTTTATCCGGCAAAAGGCGCGCATGCGGCCGTTCTGGTCTGGCCAGACATTATGGGCCTTCGCCCCGCTTTCCGTCAGATGGGCAAACGTCTGGCTGAATCCGGCTATGCGGTCCTGACCATCAACCCGTTTTATCGCTCAGCCGTCTCACCTGTCATTGAGCCGGGTCAGTCCTTTGGAGACCCGGATACACGGGCAAAACTTGTCGGCTATCGCCGCGCCATCACCGATGAAGGCATGGTCTCAGATGCGAAGGCCTTCGTCGCCTGGCTCGATAGCCAGGATGCCGTCGACACGTCCAAAAAGATCGGCACGACGGGCTATTGCATGGGCGGGCCTTATGTCATGCGAACTGCTGGCACGCTTCCATCACGCATCGGCGCTGGCGCAAGCTTTCATGGCGGTGGCCTCGTCACAGAAGAGCCAAACAGCCCGCATCTTCTCATTCCGAATATGGAAGCCGGCATGTTGATCGCCATTGCAGACAATGATGATGAGCGCGATCCGGAGTCCAAAACCGTGCTGGCGGAGACGTTCGCTGCCAATGATGTCGAGGCAGAAATCGAAGTGTATGAAGGCGCCATGCACGGCTGGTGCCCGCCCGATTCCTCTGTCTACAACGAGGCTCAGGCCGAAAAAGCCTGGTCAAGGCTGCTGGCACTCTTCGAAACCAACCTCGCCTGATCAGAAAAAAGCCCCGGAGCAGTCCGGGGCTTTTTTGTTTTATTCTTCTGGCAGGAAGTCCGGCACCGACAGGTACCGCTCGCCCGTATCGTAATTGAAGCCCAGCACACGCGCCGTATCGGGCAGGTCAGGTAGCTTCTTGGCAATTGCCGCCAGTGTTGCACCGGACGAAATCCCCACCAGCATACCTTCAAGCCGTGCGCTTTCGCGCGCGTAATGCTTGGCATCAGCCGGATCGACCGTGATCGCGCCCGTCAGAAGTGAGACGTCGAGATTCTTTGGAATAAAGCCTGCGCCAATACCCTGAATCGGGTGTGGCCCTGGCTCACCACCCGAAATCACAGGCGATGGTGCTGGCTCAACCGCATAGACTTCGAGCTTCGGCCAATAGTCCTTCAATACCTTTGCCACACCGGTGATGTGTCCACCCGTACCAACACCCGTAATCAGAACGTCAGGTGGGGTCACTTTGAAATCCGTCAGAATTTCCTGCGCAGTGGTCTGCACGTGCGCTTCGATATTGGCGGGATTCTCAAACTGCTGCGGCATCCATGCGCCCGGTGTCGAATCGATCAGCTCCTGCGCTTTTGCCAGTGCGCCATTCATGCCTTTTTCCTTCGGCGTCAGCACAAATTCAGCGCCATAGGCCAGCATCAGACGTCGGCGCTCAATCGACATGCTTTCCGGCATAACCAGAATAAGGCGATACCCTTTCACGGCGGCAACCATGGCAAGGCCAATCCCGGTATTCCCGCTTGTCGGCTCAATGATAGTCCCGCCGGGCTTCAGAATGCCCTTATCCTCAGCGTCTTCAATCATGGAGAGCGCGATGCGGTCCTTGATCGATCCGCCCGGATTGGACCGCTCAGACTTGATCCAGACTTCCCGGTCACCAAACAGGCGGTTGATCCGGACATGTGGCGTGCCACCAATCGTTTCGAGGAGTGAATTGACCTTCATTTTGCGCTCGCTTCCCATTTGTTCGAATTCTTAAGTGGGAAACTTAGACAAGTGGACAAGGATTGAATAGAGAAAGACAAAACAAGCCAGATCAAAAATAAATTTAGATCTGCTGATCTCAGGGGGGATCTCACATGAAAAATCATCTGCGCGCGCTGACCGCTTCAGCCCTTCTCATTCTCGCCGCATGCGCCGGCACGCAAGAAGCGGCCATGGCCGATACCGAGCCGGACTGCTCCGCCAAATGCCTTCTCGAAATGGCAGGCGGCTTCATGGACAATATGGTCGATCAATATCCCGACGGCGTACCCTTTTCGGAAACGGTGCGGCTCACTGAAAATGGCGCTGATATCGCCATCGGTGAAGGCATCTGGAAAACCTCCACAGCCTGGAGCTATCGCCACACAGTCGTAGACCCCGTTCAGGGCGGTATTGGCATTTTCGGCGTGATCCGCGAAGACACGGGCGAAGATGCCATGGTCGCCTTCCGCCTGAAAGTCGAAGATTGCACCTTCACCGAAGTTGAGGCGCTGGTTGTGCGCGAAGGCGAGTTTCCACTCTTCGTGACCGATATGACCCGCGCCCGGCCGCTCTATTATCAGTATGTGCCTGAGGAGAAACGCAACACGCGTGACGAACTCGCCGCCATCGCTGAAGGCTATTTTCATGGTCTCGCTAACGGAGACCCTTCAGCGCTGAGCTTCCACCCTGATTGTAATCGTCAGGAAAACGGCTTCCAGACCACGAACAACCCGCCACGCATGACGCGCAGCTGTGCAGACCTCTACCCCTTCGTCTACATGCATTCCTACCGCACGCCGGACTTCCCTGTGATCGACACCGAACGGGGTCTGGTGCTGGGCGTGACAGCATTCGACATGCCCGATCAGGAAACCACAATCATGATCCGCGGAAAGCCATTCAGAATTGACCCGGCTGCCCGTCGTCTGCCGCGCACCCTGTTCCTGTATGAGCTGTTCAAAGTCGAAGACGGCATGATCATGGTGATCGACGCCTTCCTCATGAACCAACCCTATGGGGCCAGCATGGGCTGGAATGACCGCTAAACCCGATCAGACCAGCGATTTGCGCATGTGAATAATCGTATTGGGCTGGCCATTGGCGCCAGTCCGCACTTCTGTGTGAAAGGCCTCATAGCCGCGAACTTCATAGAGTGGACGTCCCGGCACGGTCGATCCGAGTTCAATCGTCTTGAAGCCGGCCTCACGCGCAGCGCTCTCACCCAGATCAAGAAGCAAAGTCCCAAGACCTTTTCGAACCCAGTCCGGATGTGTGTACATGGCGCGAATTCGTGCCGGGTCGGTCGCCGGGTCGGACAGACTGTCATCCCGGCCAGCTGTTGCGTCACCGCCAAACAGAGTTCGACGCTTCCCCCAGCCTCCGCAGGCCACCATCACTGTCTCATGTTCGACTTCCGCCTCAATGACGAAATAGGTCTGATCATTGATCAGCGTCTTGTCGATGCCCATGGATTCCTTGGCTGAGCGGATTTCCTCATCGCTCAGAAAGGCCCTCATATTGACCTCGATCGACGCCCCCATCAGCTCCATAATGGCTGGGATGTCCTCGGGGCCAGCAATGCGGTGGGTGAACTCACTCATCGGCGATCTTGTCCTGTCATCTTGCGGTCAGATCACAACCTCACAACGTCAAAATTATCAAGCACGCTTGAATGAGATTACCTCATCTCATCAGCCAGTGCTTCTTCATCTCGCAGCACAATGAAAAACGGCCCGCACATTCGCGCGAGCCGTCATATTCAGCAGATATCCGGGCTTATTGCCGACGGGTCGGATCGGCTTCATCCCATTCCGCTGAAAAATCACTTAGGGTCGCCTTGGTCACCCAGGCCAGCGACGCACCGATCACGGAAATATGGTGTTCGCCATCAATAATGATGTTCTGAACATCATCGCCGCGAATAGCCTGCAACCGCTCCGTCATCGCCTCGGCATTCGTCACCATTTTACCGTTCGACAGCAGCCAGGCGTCTCGTTTGTCCGTGCTTTTGATACCGGGATCGCACTCACCGACAATCTCTTCGCAACGACCAACCAGAATGTAGAGCTCTGCATCGTCCGGGTCAGCTTCATAATTTTCGCGATAGGCGGCTTCTTCGGTCAGAAGATACTCATCACCAAACCAGATCGACGGGCTCATGGCCACGAAGGTCGAAAACATCTCTGGCCGCGTGAAGAAGGTGTGCAGCGTGAACAGCCCGCCAAAGGAATGTCCGGTCAGGGTTTCATGCGCTTTATCAATCGGAAATTTCGCCTCGATTTCAGGCTTCAACACATCCTGAATGTAGTCCAGCGTGTCATCTGCACCCCCCGTGTCAGGCATCTCGCCGCCCCAGGGTCCGATGGGCAATTCGCCACCCGGCAGTTTCGGCGTCAGGTCATGATCGCGGCGCTTATTCCACGGGTCGTCTTCAGGATAGCCAATCGCCACCAGAACCGTCGGGATGCGATAGGTCGAGTTTGTTGCACGGATCAACTCCTCGCGCATCGCGCCGAAATTGCTATTGCCATCCATGATGTAAATGACCGGATAGCCATTGGGAGGCGCTTCACCTTCAGGCTCAGCCACAAAAATCCGAAACCGGTCCGGATCCTCTTCCGGCCCACTCAGAAATTCCTGAGTGTTCTTCAACGTCACCGGGCGGGCTTCACCAGCAGACGCAGACGTCATCGCGCCCGCCAGAAAGCCACCCATCAATCCCAGAATAATTAGTTCTTTTCTCATCGAAAGCTCCTTATGATTTTTCAGCACCATAAGAATAATTTCGAAATTATAATCTATTTATTGTTATATGGACCCTTAATGATCCAATATTGCTCAATAATTCAGATATTTTGATGAATTATCAGTCCTCATCTCACACTGTTTGAGCCTAATCTACAGATCGCGACGTCAAAAACTGTCGGGCCAGTCCCGATAAAGCGCAAACTTCAGATTCGTCACCAGACTATTTGCAGAAAAATGGCGCTCATGATCCTCTCCGGACTTGGGCGCCAGGACTTTGAATGCGTCATCCAGCTGCGCGAGCGTTTCCGTTTCAATCATGATGTGAAACTCCGGCATGCCATCCGGCGAGAGGCCGAGTTTGCATCGCATCAGACGCCAGCTATGAATTCGAGCCTCTGCCTGAAGCCCGTTCAGGAAACCAGAGAGCTTCACGGAAAAGTCTTTGTCCGAAACGCCCGGTTTCAGGTCACACCACACATGATAAATATTCATGCTGCCTCTCGATATTCATTCGCAAGTGAACTAGGTTGGCTCAAGCAATTGAAGGCCTTTGAACAAGCTTGCAACACCTTCCGCCAGACCTGTCTGTACTTATTCCCTTCTACAATGAAGAAGGCAATATTCTGCCACTTCTGGGCGAGGTTATCGCGCAGCTTGAGGGCATCTCCTTCGAAATTGTCTGCGTGAATGACTGCTCCGATGACAAGACCGGATCAGAACTGGCTGAAGCACTGGAAACCTGGCCCGGCATGGTCAAGGTATTCACTCACAAAGACCGGAAGGGAAAGTCTGCAGCGCTATTCACTGGCCTTCGCGGTGTAGAGGGACACTGGGTCCAGCTCCTTGATGGCGATGGCCAGAACGATCCCGCAGATTGCCGTCGCCTTTTCGACAAACACATCCTGAATGGCGCACCGAATACGCTCGGCCTCATTGCCGGTCGACGGACCAGCCGGAATGATTCCGGCTTCAAATGGCTTCAGTCACGCCTCGCCAATGGCATTCGCCGGTTCTGCCTCAAGGATGACGCTACCGACACAGGTTGCGGCTTCAAACTTCTCAGAACACGCGCCTTTCGCGACCTGCCCTTTTTCGCCAGCATGCATCGCTTCTTCCCCGCCCTGATCAAGCGCGCTGGCTGGGCTGTGATTGAAGAACCAGTGAACGACCGGGAACGCTGGCATGGCAAATCCAAATACGGCTTTCTCGACCGCTTGTTTGCGGGATTGTTCGATCTGATCGGCATGATGTGGCTGGTTCGTCGCGGCGGCTATGGCATCGCCCTTGAAAGCGACGATCCGCGCCTCGAAAACTAGGCCTCGGGCGCGAGCTGCAGCACCTCTGGCAACAGCGCCTCATCGGGTTCGGCAAGCAATTCCTTCTCAGCCAGTCTCACCACCGGAACAACGTCTTTGGTGAAGGGCAGATAATAAGCCGTCCGTCCATCGGGCGCGACAATTTCCAGAAGATCATCAGCGCCGAAATTCTGGACGGCCTTCACACGTCCAAGCTCACGGCCATCCATGTGCCGCACAGATAACCCCAGAAGATCATCATAATAGAATTCGTCTTCTTCGGGCGCCGGCAATTCATCGCGCGGCACAAAAAGCTTCGTGCCCTTCATGGCCTCCCAGTCTTCACGAGACCTGTTGCCTTCAGGACGAACAACAAAATGGGTTTTGGCCGGCCGGGCCGATTTTGGCTCCACCAGAATCTTGCCGTCGTCATCCAGCAATGGCCCATAGGCAAAGCAGTCTTCCGGCACCAGCGTGAAGCTCCGAATACGCAGCTCACCCTGAACGCCATGCGCACCGGCAATGGCTCCGACACAGACAAGGTTGGATTTGTCAGACATATGACCTCAGGCAAACAGGCAGCACAGCCGCCTGTTTACATCTGGAATGGCCGGTTCAGCAAGATAAGCCTTAGCGACGCTGCTCTTCCTGCATCCGCTGGATCAACCGCTCCTGTTTGGAGAGGTTTTCCCGTGGGCGAGGTGGAGGCGGCGGCGGTGGTGGCGGGCTTGCCGCCTGCCGCGAAGCGGCCTCGCGTGCCGCGGCTTCGCGCGCCGCGGCCGCCTGTCTGGCCTGTTCAGCTTGTTGCGCAGCTCGCGCACGTTCCTGCTGCATACGGACTTGCTGGGCCTGCGCCTCTCGGGCTGCAGCTTCAGCACGACGGGCCTCTTCAGCGCGTTGGCGTTCCGCCTGGAGTCTCATTTGCTGAGCACGTGCTTCCTGAGCCGCAGCTTCAGATCGGCGCGCGTCTTCGGCCCGCTCCCGCATCTGCTGTTGAGCGCGGGCTTCAGCCTGCATGCGATCACGCTCGGCCTGTTCACGACGTCGTTCGACCTCTTCCCGCTGGCGAGCCTCTTCAGCCTGACGCGCCGCCTCATACTGGCGCATTCGCTGCAACTCCTGCTGACGGCGCTCTTCGGCCCGGGCTTCAGCTTCACGGTCAGCTCTGGCTTCATTCTCTCTTTCGCGTTCCAGTGCCCGGATTCCCGGCGGCCGGGTATCGCGCACCACAGGCGCTTCCGGACCGCCATTCAGCTCATCCCGGTCGGGTGCAGATTGGTTTTCCCAATCATTACGGCGATCACTTCCCTCGTCGCTATTCCCGCGATCCCAACCACCACGATCATCGCGGTCATTCTCCTGATCGCGATCAGACCAGTCGGATTCACCCCGGTCATCATCGCGCGGCGGGCGACCACCCGTAACACGTCGGAGCGAGGAAATATTGTCGTTCATCCGGATGAAATTCAGATTGGTGCTGGATGCATCAATGATCTGACAGCGCCCACCATAATTCGGGTGTTCACACACTTCCCAGGTGCCGGACCGGATTTCGATCGAACTCGCCGCATCATTCAGACCGAGCGTCGTCACGTTGGGAATATCAGTTGAGATCCCGACAGACCGGCCCTGATAGCTGCCATGTTCGAACAGAACGAGGTCACCGCGGGTCTGGCCACGATCACCATCACGACCACCACCCCAGCCATTGCCACGTCCGCCGTCCCGGTCGCCATACCGACCACCATTGCCATCATCATATCGGCCGCCACCCTCATGACCGACGCGGCGTACAGACGAAATCGAGTCGTTCATGAAAGAGAGCGCGCCCGTGCTGGCGTCCAGAATCTCACACCGGCCCCGGAAATTGGAATCTGTACAGACTTCCCAGCGCCCGGACCGGATTTCGATCGAGCTCACTTCATCATTGAAGTACAAAGAAGACAGATCCCATGCATTCCGCTTCAGGCCATAGGCTGACCCGGCATAATAGGCATCCTTATACAGCACGATATCGGCATTGGTCGGCCCGCGATATCCGCTCCAGCTACGGTCACTATGCCGGTCACGATACGGGTTATAGGGATTGTACTGGCCATAACGTCCATAGTTTCCATATCGGCCGGTTCGATAGCTGGTCGCATAGCCATAATCATAGGCCGCATAGCCATAGGCATCATACGGGTCCATTTCGCTCAGATTTCCGAAATAGTCGGACTCATAGAAAACGACCTCGCCATACGGGTTCTCACCGAAAATCGTCCCATGCGGATAGGGGTTGCGCGGGCTCAGTGGACGGACAGACGAAATCTTGTCGCCCATGCCGAGTTCATCAAGATCGTCGACACTTTCGCGAACAACCAGACACGGCCCTTCGAAATAGGCGTCATGACAGACAAGCCAGCCATACCCGCCGCCGCGAATATCAAGCGATGCTGCCCGGTCGTTAAAGTCTATATAATCGAGCCGGTCTTCAGGCCCGCCAAGCACGCGCGCAATGCCGTAATAATTCCGTCCGTCAAACAGGACGAGCTCGGATCGGGGCTCAGCATAGCCGCCCTGATAGGATCCAGACCCAGTCGATGGGTATCCCGTCTGGGCAACAGTGGTACAGCCTGCAACGGCCATGGCCAGTCCAAGAGCAATAATGGATGTGCTCGCGTATTTCATATCGGTTTTTCTCCGCGATCTCCCTCTAGTCATACACGGAGTATAAGCATCCTGTCTGAACATCCCACAACGAGCTGAAATACAACGGAGTTTCGCTCCCGCTGATTCAAAAACACCCCCGGCAAAACCAGGGGTGTTCAATGTCATTTATGTCAGATCAGCCAATCCGCTTGATCGATGAAATCGCATCATTCATGCGGAAATAATGCAGCGACCGGGTTGTGCCCTGAAGCACCTCACATCGGCCACGGAAGCCCGGATCCGAACAGATCAACCAACGTCCTGAATTTACACGAATAGAACTCACCTTGTCGTTAAAATTGGTTCGGTTCAGGTCATAAAGGTCCTGATTGACTGGCAGATACTGTCCACCAAAATCGCCGTGCTCATAAATCACCAGAGCGCCCTGACCATAGCCATAACGTCCGTTATTCTCATAGCGGTCGCCATATCCATGCCGCTGGTCACGATTGCCCCAGCCGCGGTCGCCATAGCGGTCATCTCTGCCATAGCCATTGCCGGGATAAGGCCTCGGAATGCTGGCATCAAACCGGCGAATGGATGAAATCCGGTCATTCAGGCCCAGATAGTCCAGGCGAGCGACAGACGCATCAATCGTCCGGCATGTTCCGCGGAAGTCCGCATCACTACACACCTGCCAGACGCCGCCGCCCCGAATCTGGATCGAACTTGCCGCGTCATTGAACCGAAACCGGTCGAGACGTGCAATATTGTCATTCACCGGCAGAGCCTGTCCGCCAAAATTGCTGTGTTCGAAAAGAACCAGACCGCCATACCCACCGCCGCCATAGCGATAGTCGTTTCGGTCTCCGTATCGATTATTGTCTGCTGCAGCCGGACCGGCCGCCATCAGAAGCGATGCGGCGCCAGCGACCAGCGATGAAACCAGATGGGTCAATTTCATGTCTGTATCTCCAACTCCCGGGATTTTTCCCGTTGCACCGAACTTATCGTACGGCACCTGAATGTGAGATAACCGGCCGTTCAGGCGGATTGTTCCCCTGATCAGGCCCAAAAAAACAAAGCCCCCACCGTGAGGCGAGGGCTTAGCAGTCAAATCAAAAGACCAGAAAAGCCTATTCGGCTTTTTCTTCTTCAGAAGACTCTTCAGCAGCAGCTTCTTCTTCGGCTGGTGCTTCAGCAGCAGCTTTAGCGGCTTCCGCAGCTTCAGCTTCAGCAGCTTTGCGAGCTTCTTCTTTTTCTTTTTTCTCTTCGATGCGCTCTTTGGCTTTTGTGCCTGGCTCACCTTTGTTCGGGTTGTTGCCAGCTTCCCACTGATAGACTGGCTTACCGTCAACTTCGATCTGGCTCAGGAAGCGAGCAACACGATCTGTGGGCTTCGCGCCTTTTGCGATCCACTCAACGGCTTTTTCGCCTTCGATCTGGACGCGTGCTTCAGAATCTTTCGGCTGACGTGGGTCGTAAGTACCGATCTTGTCGATGAAGCGACCATCACGTGGCGCGCGGCTGTCTGCAACAACAACACGGTAGAATGGACGTTTTTTCGAGCCGCCGCGGGCGAGCCGGATTTTAAGAGCCATGGGGTTTCTCCTTAAGTGTCTTATGGCTTCAGGTTTTAGGCCAACCACATTGGAAGGCCCGGTGTGGAGGGATTTAGTCCGTCCCCTCCGTCCGGATTTTCTCATGATGGCGGATCACTTCCGCCACGATGAAAGTCAGGAATTGCTCTGCAAAGGCCGGGTCGAGACCTGCGTCATCGGCCAGTTTGCGGAGGCGATAAATCTGTTCGGCTTCCCGCGTCTTGTCAGACGGCGGAAAACTGTTTTCGGCTTTCAGAACGCCGACCTGTTTGGTCAGCTTGAACCGCTCAGCCAGCGTGTGCAGCAGCACGGCATCAAGATTATCAATGCTGGCGCGCAGACGCAGAAGTTCATCCTTGGGTGTTGTCACAGTAAAAATCCCGCAAAATGCTGCCACCAATCATTGGGATCTTCAGGCACGTTTATTGGACCAAGCTCTGACCCGTCAGGCAATAATTCCAGATCATTGTCGCGAATCGCCTGAATAGCAGCTCGAATGCTTTCGAACGTCCCCAGGCAATCAAGGTAATCTCCACAAGGATCACAGACCATAACGTGCAGAACTTGATACCAACCTTCCAAGGTTCGGGAAATCAGGAAGCCTTGTCCGTTTTCAATGTATTGGTAGGAGAAATACGATGAATTCAAATCAACGAGGCCGTAACGGACCTGCTTAATTGGTGTCGTGTGAGATGATGACAGAAATCCTTCGTGATGGCTACAATTCATCTATTTCTTCTTAGCCCCCGGTAATCCCGGCAGACCGCCCGGAAGAGATCCACCACCGAGGCCCGGCAAACCACCTGGCGCACCCGCACCGCCGCCAAGACCGGGAAGGCCAGCACCACCAGCGCCGCCGCCGAGGCCACCATTGCGCGCAGCCATTTTCGCAAGGTCGGCCTGGCTGACCCCGGCACCACCCATGGCGCTCATCAGGCCTTTCATGCCGCCCTTGCCCATCTTCTTCATCATGGTGGACATTTGCTGGTGCATCTTCAGCACCTTGTTCACCTCAGACACATGGACACCAGCACCCGCTGCGATCCGCTTGCGGCGTGACGCGTTCAACAATGCAGGTTTGGCACGTTCTTTCTTGGTCATGGAATAAATGATGGATTCCTGACGCTTGATCGTCTTGTCATCCACATTCATGCCCGCCATGGCCTGTTTGGCCTTCTTGGCGCCCGGCAACATGCCCATAATGCCGCCAAGACCGCCCATTTGCTGCATTTGTTTCAGCTGCATAGCCAGGTCATCAAGGTCGAACTGACCCTTGGCCATCTTTTTGGCCATACGCTCAGCTTTTTCGGCGTCCATCTGCTCGCCGGCTTTTTCCACCAGAGAGACAATGTCGCCACGGCCCAGAATACGGCCCGCAATCCGTTTGGCGGAGAACAGGTCCAGCCCGTCGAGTTTCTCGCCAACACCGAGGAATTTGATCGGCAGGCCCGTGACGGCACGCATAGACAGCGCAGCACCACCGCGGCCATCACCATCCATCCGGGTTAGCACAAGGCCCGTCAGCGGCAGACGCTCATGAAAGCGTTTCGCCGTCTCAACCGCGTCCTGACCGGTCAGCGCGTCTGCAACAAGAAGCGTCTCCTGAGGATTGGCGATCTTCGCCACCTCATCGGCCTCATTCATCATCTGCTCGTCGAGCGTGGTCCGGCCCGCGGTATCAAGGATGACAACGTCAAAGCCCTGAAGCTTGGCTGCCTGCAGCGCG
>NZUJ01000095.1 GCA_002701295.1 Ponticaulis sp.
AGAAATCAGTCATGATTTCGTCGAGTTCACCGGCCGCAAGCTGGCCATGAGCCGTAACGAAACTCACTTCTGGAACATTCTCTTTCAGGAATTTCTCAAGCCCGGGCAAGTCCTTCACGCGTGGTGCCACAATGAACGCCTGACCGCCACGATAACGTTCGCGCAGGAGCGCTTCTCTTATCGTGAGTTCATCAAACTCAGTGACGTAAGTCCGGACGGACAGGCGATCGACAGGTGGTGTCGCGATAATTGAGAGTTCGCGGATCCCTGTTAGCGCCATCTGCAGTGTGCGCGGAATTGGTGTCGCGGACAGCGTGAGCACGTGAATGCCTGATTTGATCTCTTTCAGCCGTTCTTTGTGTTTGACACCAAAGCGTTGCTCTTCATCGATGATGAGCAGACCGAGATTCTGGAACTCAACAGACTTGGCGAGGACTGCGTGTGTGCCGACGACGATATCACATTGACCGGATTTAAGAGATTCACGGGCCGCGCTGGCTTCTTTTGACGAGACCAGACGCGACAACTGTTTGAGATTGATCGGCCATCCCGCAAGGCGTTCTTTGAAGGTTTTATAGTGTTGACGCGCCAAGAGCGTTGTCGGCGCAATCACAGCGACCTGTACGCCGGACATGGCCGCAACAAATGCGGTTCTGAGTGCAACTTCCGTTTTTCCGAAGCCTACATCTCCGCAAATCAATCGATCCATTGGCTTTCCGGATGCGAGATCGCTCAGGCTGTCTTCAATCGCACGGAGTTGGTCTTCAGTTTCCTCATATGGAAAGCGCGCGGCAAACTCTTCGTAAATGCCTTCGCTTTCGTCGATCACAGCGGCTTTTCGCATCTGGCGTTGTGCCGCGATTTTGATCAAGCCGTCAGCCATTTCCATAATGCGCTTTTTGACGCGTGCCTTCCGGGCCTGCCAGCCTGTACCGCCTAGCCGGTCAAGCGACGCGTCTGACGCATCAGAGCCATACCTTGAGACAAGTTCGATATTCTCGACGGGTAAAAGGAGTTTTGCGCCGTCCTGATAGTGAAGCTCGAGACAGTCGTGGGGCGCGCCAGACACATCGATTGTTACCAGGCCATGATAGCGCGCGACGCCATGTTCGACGTGAACGACGAAGTCACCTGGAGCCAAAGATGCAGCTTCAGCAATAAAGTTGGTTGCCTTTCGGCGCTTCTTTGGACGACTGATGCGTTCGCCCAGAATGTCCTGTTCTGAAAGAACGGCGAGATCGTCCAATTCAAATCCGGCATCGATAGGAAGTTCGGCAATCGATAAACCTGTCGAACGGGCGCTGTCGAGACTATAGACCCGCTCAATTCCTGACATCCCATGATCTTCCAGAACATTGATGAGACGATCGGCGGACCCGTCAGACCAGGCCCCGAGAACAACTGTCGTTTCTTTTTTTCTCAGTGCTCGAATGTGGGTGATAACAGCGTCAAATACATTGCTGTTCTGAACCCGTTCGGGTGCGAAATCCCTGCCCGGTTTGGCACCAATCGACAGGTTTCCATCGCCGAGATCGGTTGTGCCCCGAAGAAAGCGGGCTGACGCATGAGACGCTGCTGAGGTTTCGATTTCGTTGGGCTTCAGATAGAGCGCGCCAGGTGCGAGAACCTTTCCGTCTTCAGCGCTTCCGGCTGCTGTCAGTCGCGCTTCGAAATAGTCTTCGACCTGTCGATATTTTTCGCGACATGATTCCAGCGCGTTTGTGTCGAAAGCGATAAAGGTGTCATCCGGGATATAGTCAAAAAGCGTTTCCAGCTCGTCGTGAAAAAGAGGCAGCCAGTTTTCCAGTCCCTGTTTCCGAATTCGGGAACGAGCGGCCTCAAACATCTGATTACCTGCTGGCGGCCCCAGAGTTTCGAGAAATTTCGCTCTGAAAGTGGTCAGCGCCTGATCGGTGAACAAAATTTCGCTTACGGGAGAGAAACTGACGGACTTCAGCTGCTTTGTCGTGCGCTGTGTTTCAGGATCGAAGCTCCGAATAGATTCGAGTTCGTCACCAAAAAAGTCTAGCCTGACGGCTTCTGCCTCCGTTGGCGAAAAGATGTCTACAATACCTCCGCGCTGTGCGTATTCACCTCGGTCGTGAACAGTTGCAACTCGCGAATATCCGTTTGTAATCAGAAATGTATCGAGAGTGTCCGGAGGGATGCTGACGCCGGGCTTCAATGCGAGCGACGCGCTTTTCATTGCGGATCTTGGCGCTGATTTTTGCATCAGCCCTGCGCCGGTCGTGATGACGAGTGTCGGTGTATTCTCCTTCAGATGCGTGAGCGCAGACAAGGTGGAACACCTTCGCGACGCGACAGCGGCTGTCGGGGAAATGCGATCGTATGGAAGACTATCCCATGCAGGGAGTTTGAGCTTCAGAAGAGCTGGCGCTACAAATTCAGCAATGTCGTAAGCCGTTTGTGCTTGTCGATCGTCTGAAGCAACATAAACGCCGAGCTTGTTGTGCGCGACAATGTAAGACACGAGTTCGAGTATTTCTGTCCCGAACGGAGCGTCATAGATTGCTTGTACAGGAGCCCCTGCAGAGACGTGATCGAGAACTGACATTGCGCGCTGGATGTAAGAGTTAGCCGGGCTGCGGGGAATACTTGAAACCAAGAAGCAGGTCCATGACTGGTCCTGAATAATTTTCCGGCACCGCCACACCGCCTGTCAGCCATGCGTACATATCCCAGTCGGGCACATCAAGAAGACGCTCAAATTCCTTAAGGTTCTCGTCACTCAGCTCTGGAAGATGAGCTTCAGCAAAACTGCCGATAATAAGGTCCAACTCGCGGAAACCGCGACGCCAGGCCCTGAAGAGTAGTTTTCTGCGATATTGATCCATTGCTCAGATTCCGGCTTCTTTCTCTTGCGACATAAGCCAACTCAACGTTTTCTCAAACCCAACAAGTGAATCAGGGAAAAATTGTGTCTGAATCAGAGAAGATCAGCTTGTGGCAAAGACCAATTGCCAGTCTTGATGGTGTTGGCGCGAAATTGTCTGAAAAACTCGAAGCGCTTGTTGGTGGAAAGACCTTGTTCGATCTGGTTTGCCACTGGCCAGTGCGATGGACGGATCGTGGTGTCCAACCCTCCATCGAGTTGGCACGATTTGGGGAAATTCAGACTATCCGAGGCGTTGTGCAGCATTTCGACACCGCACCGCGAGGCTCAAAAGTACAGAAAATACGATTGGTAGATGAGACAGGTTTTCTGACGCTCGTATTTTTCAATGCGCGATCTGATTATCTGCGGCGTCAATATCCTGTGGGTGAGGCGATGGTCGTGTCTGGGCATGTTGAAGATTTTCACGGTCAAAAGCAGATGACCCATCCAGATTATGCTGTGACCAGCGACAAGGCGCATCTGATACCGTCCGTGGAGCCGGTCTATCATTTAACCGCGGGGATCACCAATCGTCGTCTGCATGGATTTATTCATCAGGCCCTGAACAGGCTGCCCGACCTTCAGGAATGGTTGCAGAGTGATTTGCTAATGCGTGAACACTGGCCAGGATTTAAAGAGGCGCTGAGTAGCATCCATCTTCCTGACGAAATCGATATGGAACAGTTTGGAAGAAGTCGAAAGCGTCTCGCTTATGATGAATGTTTTGCGCGGTCACTTACGTTCAGAAGCATTCGACAAGCCACCACCCAAACAGATGCGCCTCGTCTGAGTGTGTCAGATGAGGAATTCGACAAACTGAAAGAGAGTTTTCCCTATCCTCTGACCGGCGCACAGATCCGCGCGTCCGGTGAAATCCGTTCAGACATGTCGCAGATCAGTGCCATGCAGAGAATGCTTCAAGGGGATGTCGGGTCTGGAAAGACGAGCGTTGCAGCCATTGCAGCGTTTGTTGCTGCGAAGAGTGGGTATCAAGTCGCCGTGATGGCACCGACCGAAGTTCTGGCACGGCAACTTTTCGCCGGACTGAATGAACTTCTGACACCGCTCGGTGTGAAATGTGAGTGCTTATCGGGTCGGGATAAAGGAAAGAAACGTACCGCCATTCTCGATCGATTGGCGACAGGCGAGATCGAAGTTATGTGCGGTACGCACGCGCTGTTTCAGGATCAGGTCGAGTTTCAGAAGCTTGGATTGGTTGTCATCGATGAACAACACCGGTTTGGCGTGAATGATCGCGCGAAACTGACAACCAAAGCCGTCATGCCTCATCTCCTGATCATGAGCGCAACACCGATCCCCAGATCGCTCGCCATGACCGTCTTCGGAGATGTCGATCTGAGTATACTGGATGAAAAGCCACCCGGAAGGAAACCCGTCGACACCAGAGCCCTGCCGTTTTCCAGACTGGAAGAGGTTATGTCCGGCGTCATTCGCGCTGTCGAACGAGGTGAGCAAATTTTCTGGGTGTGCCCGACAGTCGATTCCGAGGACGACAATAATTCCGCCATTCTGCGGCATTCAATGCTGAGTGAACTTCTGCCAGGAAAAGCCGGGCTTGTTCACGGGCGTCTGCAAGCCAGTGAGAAAGACGAAGCACTGGAACTTTTCAGAACCGGGAAACACCAGGTTTTGGTAGCGACAACCGTTATTGAGGTTGGAGTAGATGTTCCAAACGCAACCGTTATGGTGATTGAGGGGGCTGAACGGTTTGGTCTTGCTCAACTTCATCAGCTGCGTGGTCGCGTCGGACGCGGCAGCAAACCGTCATACTGTCTGTTGTTGTTTAATCCTCCGCTCGGCGAAACGGCAAAAAAACGATTGAATATTCTGCGAGATAGTCAGGACGGCTTTGAGATTGCGGAAATGGATTTCAAGCTTCGAGGCCCGGGTGACATTCTGGGTCTTGCCCAATCAGGTTTGCCTGATTTCCGTTTCGTTGATCTTACGCAGGATCAGAACTTACTGGATATATCGCGACGTCATGCAGACTACGAGTTCGAGAAAGGCGGTGGGTTCGATCCGAAGCTGGTGAGCCTTTTGTCACTTCTCGGGCAGAGCGACATTATCAGACCCCAGGCCTGATTGGTCAGTTGCTTTCGGAACGACAACGCCGGCAGACACAATGAGTTTCGCGCCGTCTTCAACACTCATATTCAGATGTCGGATCTTGTCTTCAGGAACATAAATCAAGAAACCTGACGTTGGATTCGGGGTCGTTGGCACGAAGACGCCCACGAAACTATCCTCAAGCTTGACGGCAATTTCCTCTCTTGCGCGCGATGTCAGAAACCCGACAGCCCAAGTGCCTTCTTTCGGGTACTCAACGAGGACGACCTCTTTAAAGGACGAGCTTTCCTTGTCCGAAAAAATCTCAACAAGTTGGCGAAGCGGCGTGTAGAGCGTTCGCAAGATTGGTACGGCTTCGACAACCCGCTCACTCGTTCGAATGAGCGTCCGGCCGAGGAGGTTTGCGGCAAGCGCACCGAGCAAAGTCAGCGCGATCACAGCGAACAGAACGCCGATGCCAGGCGTGTAACCAATCAGATTATCGACCGTGAAAAATCCCAGGTCCAGATTACGGACATTCTGAGGGATAGCGGACCTGAGAATAGGTTTAATACGTTCGTCAATTATAGAGACGATCCAGACAATCAGGAGAATCGGAACGACGATCGGTGTGGCGATGACGAGACCGGCAATGAAACGCGCGCGTAACCATCCGAAAAAGCCACCTGTGTGCTTCTTCTCAGCATGTTCTGATTTATCGGATTCGAGTTTCTTGGACGTCACATTTGGCTCCGGTCTGGAGGAATTGAATTTGGTCACGTTTGACCGATTCCAAACGAAAGATGGGTTGGCTTTGTTGGCCTGTCGAGATGAAGAATACAGTTTTCTTACAATCACAACCGCACGCAGCTGATTTGGTCGACAGCCGGTGCAAAAGACATTTTACACCGTGACAAAATTCGCTATGCCGGGTGACCTCATGGAGATTCCTCGCCTTTCGTCGAAAGCGTGCCCCATTGTTGACAGAAGTGAAGGCTACCAGCGTCCAATGTCTGAAGTGTCCGAAACAAGTGCCGTAACGCGACTGGTCCCTGGTCTGACGATTCTGGTGCTTTTGATCATGATCGCAGCCGCTGTTTTTCACGTTGTCACGCTATCACCACCACAACACCCATCATTCAGTCGTGAGAATGCACCTGCGGCGCCCGATTTTTCAAATACGACGTCATGGCTTTTGCGCCCCACCGGCGAGCGACTTGGTGGATGGGAACGTCCATGGCCAATTGATCTGATCTGGTTTCCTGACCAGCCCGACGGTTATCTTGGCGGCTGGAACACGCCAATCGACTGGTCTGCTCTGGACGGGCAGTTGTCGTCCGAACCCTGGCTCCAGACCAGTGAGCGTACATCCTACGTTGCCTTTTCTCCCCGGCGCCGGCATGTGTCGTCGCTGTCCGGCTCCGATGAGGACAAATCTCTTGCCGAAGCTCTTGAGCGCGAAGATGTCCTGAGAGCCACGGATTACTATCTCGAAACCGACCACCTTATGCGCGGCATATTCGTTGGTGGACGTGGGTCTGGCTTGAGCGCCGCAATAGATGTTGTCGAAATGCGGCTAGCTGACACCGCGCCTTATGACCGTCTGCTCGGTGGAATTATCATATCCCCTATGCAAACCGAAGACTTGCCAGAGGATATGCCGCCATGGCCCGCATGTGCCGAAACTGCATCAGAGTACCCTTGCATTCTGGATCTGAGAGGAATCTCTGAAGCTGACGCCGTTGTGCAGCAAATCGATCAGACATCAAAAGTATTCAGCCAGTGGCTGGATGGCAATGTCACCAAGCCTGCAGCACCTTTGCCGCCAATGGAAACGATTGAGTTCTCGCCCGTTCGCCGGCCTGGTGAGACAGACGACTAACTCAGTCAGTCTGGCTCTTTTCGATAATGCTGGTCGTGCTGCGCCCTTCGAGGAGCGGCGCAATCAAAACCTTGCCGCCGTTGTTGATGACAACATCCGCGCCAACAATGGTCTCAATGGTGTAGTCGCCGCCTTTAACGAGCAAATCAGGAACGAGACTATCAATGAGTTCTTTCGGCGTATCTTCGTCGAAAGTTTCGACAGCGCTTACAGACTTCAAACCCAGTAAGAGTGATTTCCTGTCAGCTTGAATATTGATTGGACGGGTCTCGCCTTTCAGGCGTCTGACCGAAGCGTCCGAATTCAGACCGACAACCAACCGATCACACTTGCTGGCCGCGAAGTCGAGCAAGCTTAGATGCCCGGCATGAAGAATGTCGAAGCAGCCGTTTGTAAAACCGACGCTTAATCCTTCTGCCTTCCAGGCTTGCACAAGTTCGAGGGTGCTGAATGTCTCGCCTTTCTCTCGCACGGACTTATTTCGTTTCTGCGAGATCATCGCGCGAATTTCCTGATTCGAGACTGTCGCCGTTCCGGATTTTCCGACGACGATCCCTGCGGCAATGAGCGCAAACTGAGCTGCGATATCGAGCCGCTTGCCAGACGCTAGCGCGATACCGATGGCCGCGAGGCTGGTATCCCCTGCCCCTGACACGTCATAGACTTCACGTTTTTCTGCGGGCAGATGACGAACCGTTCCGCCGCGCTTTAAAAATGACAGGCCTTTGTCAGAACGTGTGACGAGAATTGCCTTTACGCTCAGTCGCTTGAGAGCATCTTTCAAGGCCTCTTCAATCTCCAGGTCGGTCGAAAGTGGTCGCCCCAGATATGCTGATAATTCGGAGGCGTTAGGCTTGATCAGATCCACCGCGCCATATTTTTCGAAGTTCACGCCTTTTGGATCGACGATCAGCGGTATCGAATATCTTTCTGCACTTTCGAGGCAGGCGGCGATCACTTCATCTGTGACGACGCCCTTTGCGTAGTCTGACAACAAGATCGCATTCGCGTTTTTCGCGTTTTCGGCAACGAGTTGGCAGAGATCTTTCGCCGACGACGATATAACACTGGTCGTCGATTCATGGTCGACGCGCAGCAACTGTTGGCTGCCTGCTATATACCTTGTTTTTACCGTCGTTTCCCGGCCGGTTTCACGCAATAAGTGACCATCGAGATTGTCCCAGCCTGCCATTGCGTGATCGAGACTTTCAGCGGCCTCGTCTGGCCCGACGATGCTTAAAACGACCGCGTTTGACTTAAGTGACGCGACATTTCTTGCGACATTGCCGACGGCTCCGAGCATTGTAGCAGCGGAGGTTTTTCTCAGAACCGGAATTGGCGCTTCGGGCGAAATTCGAGAGACAGAGCCATAGACAAAATGGTCCAGCATTATGTCACCAACGCAAAGCAAATTCTGCTCTTCCGCTAGCGCGCACAGATTTTCGAGTTCAAGATACGCCGACTCCAAGTCAGTCCCTTTCAATGATTTCGTTCATAATGAGCTGTGTCGCTTATGAAATAAACCTCATTCGGATCAACGATTTTCCTGATCCAATCAAGGTGTGGCAGCGTACATAGTGGGTATACTGAAAGGCCACTCCAATTACTACTGATCCACACACGCTTGTCTGGTTCCGCAATGACCTGAGATTGCGCGACAATCCAGCCCTTCATGCTGCGGCAGAGAGCGGGCAAAAGGTGATCTGTCTATATATTTGGGAAGATGGCTATGATGAGTTCAGGCCCTTAGGCGGCGCCAGAAAGTGGTGGCTGGACAAATCGCTACGCAGCCTCGCGACTGATCTGGATAGTATTGGTGGTAAACTCATTCTCCGCCGATGTGATCGCAAAAAAACACTGACAGTGATCGAAGAGATCGTCGATGCGTTCAACGTCAATGTGATCGTCTGGAACCGACGATACGCGCCTCAGGAAATAGATAGAGACCGGGAAATTAAGGCTCACTTTTGTGATCGTGATCTGAGCGTTTCGACATTTAACGGAAGTCTTCTCGCGGAACCATGGACCGTGAAAACTCAGAAAGGTGACCCTTATCGCGTGTTCACACCTTTCTGGAATTCACTCAAAGCCGAATATGCGCGGTCGCACCCTGATGGCGTGCCTGAACTTCCGTTTCAGACAGATGTCGACTCAGAAGATCTTGATGATTGGAAATTTCATCCGAAGAACCCTGATTGGTCGTCGGGACTGGAAGATACCTGGGTGCCAGGTGAAGATGGCGCCAGAAAACGACTTTCTGATTTTCTGGAGACAGAGCTTAAGGGGTATTCTGAAAACAGGGATAGACCGGATATCAGCGGAACATCCAAAATTTCCCCTTATCTCTCGTTTGGCGAGATTTCGCCTCAGTCTGTTTGGGAAATTACGCGGTCGCGTATGGACGAAGACACCAGCCTCGAGAAAGACGGATGGTCATTTCTCAGAGAAATTGGATGGAGAGACTTCTGCCATTCCCTCCTCTATCAGGCGACCGAACTCCACCGGCAGAACTGGAACAGCAAGTTTGATCGTTTCGAATGGGAGACCGACGAGTTCGCTCAGACAAAATGGTCGAAAGGTCTGACAGGATATCCAATTGTCGATGCCGGCATGAGGCAATTGTGGACGACGGGCTGGATGCATAATCGCGTTCGAATGATCGTCGCGTCCTTCCTCACCAAACATTTGAGACAGCACTGGACCGTTGGCGAAGAATGGTTCTGGGATACGCTCGTAGATGCGGACCTCGCGAGTAATCCGGCAAACTGGCAGTGGGTTGCAGGCAGCGGCGCAGATGCTGCGCCCTACTTCCGAATATTCAACCCGATCACCCAGGGCGAGAAGTTCGACCCAAATGGTGACTACGTTCGCCAATGGGTGCCAGAGCTCAAGAAGGTTCCGACAAAATACCTGTTTTCACCGTGGACGGCGCCGAAAAGCACGCTGACGCAAGCCGGAGTGACGCTTGGCCAGACCTATCCCAAACCCATTGTCAGTCATGACGTTGCACGAAAAGCCGCGTTGGCTGCTTATGAGGAAATTAGTTGAATGAATGCACCTCGCAAGAAAATCGCCGTGATCGGGTCCGGACTTGCCGGACTAAGTGCAGCCTGGGCCCTCCGTACGATTGCTGATGTCGAGATGTTCGAAAGTGATGCGCGCGTCGGAGGTCATGCTTATACGGTTGATGTCTCGACGGATTCGGGAAACATCCCCGTAGATGTTGGATTCATCGTCTGTAATGACATCAACTATCCAAACTTTATGGCGATGTTGCAGTGCCTTGGCGTTGAAACCCAGGAAAGCGATATGAGCTTTTCTGTCAGTGATCCGGACAAGTTCGAATGGTCGAGTGATCCGACGGGGCTGTTTGCACAGAAGCGGAATTTTGTAAGGCCGGAATTCTGGAAACTGCTCACTGAGATTTTACGGTTCAACAAAACAGCTATCGCTGACGCAGAAGCTGATCAACTGCCTCATAATCTCACTCTTGGTGAATATCTTGACCAGATTGGCGCTTCTCAACTGTTTCGGGATCAATACATCTATCCAATGGGGGCTGCCATCTGGTCGACCCCTGAAGCAGATATCAACGGCTATCCAGCCAGACCCTTCATTCGGTTCTTTAATAATCACCGGCTGATGCATAAAGAGCGTCCGAAATGGCGCACTGTTCAGGGCGGAAGCCGTAGTTATGTCAACAAGCTCATCCAGGATCTCGGTGACAGGATCAAAACTGGCGAGCCCGTTCATCAGGTCACGCGAAAAGACGGTGGTGTTGATGTTCGCCTGACCGATCGAACCGAGCGTTTTGATGACGTCGTTCTGGCCTGCCATGCGGACCAGTCGTTTCGCTTGCTAGGAGATGGCTTTGAGAATGCAGCAAGCATTCTGGCGCCCATGAAGACCATCCCAAACCGGGCCGTGCTTCATGGCGATGCGTCGCTGATGCCGAAGCGCCGCGCCGCCTGGGCATCGTGGAATGTTTTGAAAGGAGAGGATCAGGAGGTCACACTTACCTACTGGATGAACCGTCTTCAGGGGATTGATAACTCAATACCGCTCTTCGTGACTCTCAACCCTCAGAAACCGCCGCGGATCGATCAGGTTCATGGCGAATTCGAATTCACACACCCACTCTATACGATTGAATCACATGAGGCGCTGTCCCGACTAGAACTTGTTAATGGCCGCGACGGACTTTGGTTTGCTGGCGCCTGGATGGGGAATGGATTTCACGAGGATGCTCTGAAAGCTGGACTTCGCGTTGCCGTTTCGCTTGGCGCCACACTTCCGTGGGAACCTGTCGGCGTCAAACCCTATCTGGATCTAAGCGAACAAGTGACAGACGAAGACATCAATGTTTCAGCGGTCGCGGCGCAGTAATGTCGGCACTTTCACTCATGACTGGCACGACGACGCATGTCAGATTCATGCCTTTCAAAAATCAATTCACGTACCCGGTGCGTATGATCAATATCGATGTTGATCAATGCGAACAGGCGTCTGAACAATCACGATGGTTCTCGGTCAATCGGTTTAATGTCGTTGGCTTCAGAACCGCAGATCATGGTGACCACGGCGAGACTTCGCTCAAGGACTGGGCTTCAGAACGCTTTCGTCAGGCTGGCATCAATCTGGCAGACGGCAGAATTCGTTTGATAACTTTCCCATCCGTCTGGGGATTCAAATTCTCCCCAATCTCGATCTGGCTTCTGACTTCCGGTGAAGACCGTGTTCGTGGCGTCATCTATGAAGTTCACAATACGTTTGGAGACGACCACGCCTACGTAGCAAAAGTAGCGAATGACGCGTCTCGCCACGTCGCGGACAGAGAGTTTCACGTCTCGCCATTCTTTGATGTATCTGGCCAATATCGGTTCACGCTGACGTCTGAAGATCAGACATTTTCTCTTCTCATTGAAAACCTAAAAGACGGGCAGCGCCCCCACACTGCTAATCTGGTTCTGGAGCGATCTGTCGCGAATGATGTTTCATTCGCCAAGCTCGCTTTTCTGAAACCGCTATCTGCTCTCGCCGTTACGCTGCGTATTCATTGGCAGGCACTGAAGCTTTGGCGCAAAGGCGCAAAATACCATTCCAGAAAACAAAAGACGTCAAACCAAGTCACCCTGGCAGACAAAATTCCTGAAAAAGAGTATGAACAGTTGAGGATTCAATCATGACCTTAGTGACCGAAATTCAAAACCGTTCGGACATTCAGAAGGCCCAACATCTGCCTACGACAGTACGTCTGGCGTTTTTGGCTCTTAAATCATTCGAGAATGGTCGCATCCACATCACTCTTCCTGATGGCCGTGATTACCTTTTCCGAGGCGAAAACCCCGGCCCAGACGCCAGATTGATCGTGCATGACTATGCGATGGTCGGCCGAGTTCTGGCCGCGGGCGATATCGGGTTTGCTGAAGCCTATATGGATCAGCAGTTCTCAACCCCTGACCTGACCGAAGTTCTTGAATTTTTTGCTGTAAACTTTGAGAACGCCGGCGCTCTCGGTCGCGGCAGCAAGCTTCGCAATCTGATTTCAAGTCTGCTGAATGCTGTCACTCGGCGGAATACCAAGCGGGGCTCGAAGCGTAATATTCTGGCTCACTATGACCTTGGAAATAATTTCTACGAAAAGTGGTTAGACCCAAGCATGACTTATTCGTCGGCAATATTCAGAGATCAAGCGAGTCTCGAAAGTGCTCAAAATCTGAAATACGACAATATTGCTCGAGGGATTGGTGCGAATGAACATTCAAGCCTGCTCGAAATCGGTTCAGGCTGGGGCGGATTCGCTGAACATGTCGCAAAGACTTACGGCTCGCGGGTGAAGACCATCACCATTTCCGATGCTCAGTTCGAATACGCCCAACGACGCATGTTCGAACAGGGTCTTAATGAAAAAGTATCCGTAGAACTCTGCGATTATCGTGATTGCGAAGGCCAGTATGACGGCGTGGCATCTATTGAAATGTTCGAAGCCGTGGGCGAATCCTACTGGCCGAGCTATTTCTCCAAGATTGCGAATTCACTGAAATCCGGAAGCCGGGCAGCGCTGCAGATCATCACGATTGATGATGAGCTGTTCTCTTCTTATCGCAAACGGGTCGACTTTATTCAGAAATACATTTTCCCGGGTGGAATGCTTCCGAGTTCGACCGCGCTGAAGGAGCAGTTCAGCAAAGCTGGCCTGAAGTTCGAGTCAGCCGAGATGTTTGGGCAGTGCTATGCCTCAACACTGAAACAGTGGGCAGATGAGTTCCGAAACTCCTGGTCCGAGATTGAGCCTATGGGCTTTGATGTCCGGTTCAGAAATCTCTGGGAATACTATCTCTGCTATTGCGAGGCTGGATTCAAAACAGGTCGTACCGATGTCGGCCAGTTTGTCGTGAGCAGACCCTGACTCAGGAGCTCGTGAGAACGTACTCGATCGTCTCGCCGCGCGCTTCAAAGGCGCATTTCACCCAACGTCCAGACTTGTCATACCAGAGGTCTACAGAGAGTTCGGATGCCATCGTATACCGGTCAGCGGTTAGGGTTTCACCCGCCGCTGTGATCTCCTCTTCACCGACATAAGTCACGTCAATATCAAGAAGAGATCCATCTTCGGAAGAGAAGATCTGATCGGCAGCCATCTGGGCTTTGTTCCAGTGGCTGGAGGGGATCATTTCCGCGCTGACCGATCCGTCATATGACGAACCGTTGATATCGAGCCCCTGATCAGTCTGATCGACATCCAGTTGGAGGTCATCGCCATCCTTACGGGTGGAGCCCTCCATTGAAACCAGTTTGCCATCAGCCCAGGCTTCGACAGAGTCATGTTTGTAGTAGAACGCACGAATCGGGCCGAAACTGACTTTCAGTTCGATATCGTTTGTAACATTCAATGTGTCACCATCACGATCAAATTCAACCGTATGATAGCCAAACGGTTTGCCCTTCCTGAGCACATCAAACTTCAACACTTCACCGTCGGAAGGCGTCCAGCTCTCTGCCTGTGCAACAGACACTGCTCCCCATGACGCCAGCGTAATCGACACGATCGTTGAGGCGATCAGTTTTTTTATCTGTGGAAGTGCTTTCATGATCAGGGAGTCCATTCTTCTGAAAGGTGGAACGCGCCCGACTGGAAAAAGTTGTGATCTAAAAAAACATTGAAGCGAGTTTTTCGTCATCAACACATTAGCCAGGCTCATTGTTATTGCGCTCTGACTCCATACGTCTGATCCGCTATGTTGGATCAGGAGGATACTGGGTTGAGTTTCCTGCTTCAGCGATTTAGCGTCTTGTAATTCAGGAGAACCAGATGTCCGTCATGCAAAATGTTGTCGAGGCGATCGGAAATACGCCCTTGATCCGATTGAAAAAAGCTTCGGAACTGACCGGATGCAATATTCTCGGAAAAGCCGAATTTCTGAACCCCGGCCAGTCGGTAAAAGACAGAGCGGCGTTGGGTATTATTCGCCATGCTGAACAGACTGGTGCGCTTCGTCCCGGAGGGACTATTGTCGAGGGTACGGCCGGCAATACAGGTATCGGACTGGCTGTTGTCGGGAACGCCCTTGGCTACAAAACAGTGATTGTTTTTCCACGCACACAGTCGCAGGAAAAAAAGGACGCTATCAAACTTCTTGGAGCTGAATTGATCGAAGTAGATGCGGTTCCCTATGCCAATCCAAACCATTATGCCCGTTATTCCGGTAAGCTCGCAGAAGAGCTGAACAAAAGTGAACCGAATGGAGCGATCTGGGCAAATCAGTTCGACAACACGGCTAACCGGCAAGCCCATTACGAAACGACGGGTCCTGAAATCTACGACCAGCTTGACGGAAAACTCGATGGCTTCATCTGTGCCGTTGGCTCCGGTGGCACATTGGGCGGCGTATCCATGGCGCTCAAGGAGCGCAATAAAGACATCAAAATCGGGTTGGCCGATCCGGGTGGTGCAGCGCTTTACGGCTATTACAAAGATGGCGAACTGAAGTCTGAAGGCACGTCAGTGACGGAAGGTATTGGTCAGAGCCGGATCACTGCGAACCTTGAAGGTGTAGAGGTCGATCTCGCCTATCGAATCGATGACCCGACAGCGTTGAATATCCTCTTCGATCTGGTTCAGGAAGAAGGCATGTGTCTTGGCGGTTCGGCTGGCGTAAATATCGCCGGTGCGATTGAAATGGCTAAAGAGCTCGGCCCGGGACACACCATTGTGACGATCTTGTGCGACTATGGAAATCGTTATCAGAGCAAACTCTACAATCCGGAATTCCTTCGCCAGAAAGACTTGCCAGTTCCTGCTTGGCTGGCCTGAGACATAGGAAAAACTCATGCAAACCGAAGACCCGCTCGTATCAGCAGACTGGCTCAAAGAACATCTTGATGCGCCTGATATTAGGGTCGTCGATGCGAGCTGGATTCCCCCATGGGGAGCGGACTATGGAGAAGGTGCTGCAAAGCGTCTTTACCTGCAGGAGCACATTCCGGGAGCAGTCTTTTTCGATATAGACGACATCGCCGATGAAACGACCGATCTTCCGCACATGATTCCTTCTGCGGAAAAGTTTTCGTCTCGTGCGAGGAAACTCGGGCTTGGTGATGGGAAAACCATCATTGTTTATGACCGATCCAGTTTCATGGCGTCAGCGCGTGTCTGGTGGATGCTACGATTGTTCGGCCATAACGATGTAAAGGTCCTGGATGGTGGGCTTCAGGCCTGGCACGCTGCAGATGGTCCGGTTGAAGACCTGGACACGATGGTTTCCGAACGTCATTTCACAGTCAGATTTCAAAACCAGCTTTTGAAGACGCAGGATCAGATATCTCAAGGTCTTGAAGACGCTTCAAAT
Organism: Ponticaulis sp.; assembly: GCA_002701295.1. Taxonomy (GTDB): domain Bacteria; phylum Pseudomonadota; class Alphaproteobacteria; order Caulobacterales; family Hyphomonadaceae; genus Ponticaulis. The sequence continues at coordinate 15,695 of NZUJ01000095.1, forward strand.
ACACTTCTTGATGCCCGGCCCGCCGGCCGCTTTGACGGTACCGAGCCGGAACCTCGCGCAGGCCTGTCGTCCGGGCATATTCCGGGGTCTGTCAGCTTGCCAGCGACATCATTGATGAATCCGGACGGAACCTTGAAGTCTAACGATCAATTGGCCGGTATATTTGGCAACAAAGCAGAAGCACCTCAGATAACAGCCTCCTGTGGATCTGGCGTGAGTGCAGCACTTATTCTGCTGGCGCTGTTCCGTCTCGGCAGAGATGACATTGCGCTCTATGATGGAGCCTGGACGGAATGGGCGAGCAACTCCTCTAACCCGATCGAAAAAGTATGACGAACGGCGTTAAGGGCCTCACAGATAAAACCAGTTTAGTTCATGCCGGAAGGTCTGCGACGCGATTTAACGGCGCTGTAAATCCGCCCATCAAACGGGCTTCCACTATACTCGCTAAACATCCTGACGAACTCTATGCAGGACCGAAGTCGCTCTATGGGCGTTTGGGCACTGAAGTGCACGATGTTTTGATTGACGGGCTAAAAGCGCTTGAGACGGCTGAGTTCGTGCAGCTGTCAGCAAATGGTCTTTCCGCGTGTTCGATGGCAATGGCATCCTGCGTTACAGCGGGTGATCATTTCCTGCTGACAGACGCCGCTTACGGGCCAACCCGTCGGTTTGTTCAGCGCCACCTCAAAAAGATGGGTGTTTCACACACGATCTTCGATCCCAGAATATCCGCATCAGAACTGGAGGCGCTGATCCGCCCGGAAACGAAAGCTGTGTTTTTCGAATCCCCCGGATCACTGACATTCGAGTTATCGGATATCGAGGCATTATTGCCCGTGTGCCGAGCCCATGAGCTGGTCACAATTGCGGACAATACCTGGGGCGCTGGTATCTGCTATCACCCCCTGAAACTGGGTTTTGATCTGTCGGTTCAGGCGCTGACAAAATACGTCATCGGTCACTCAGACGGTTTTGGAGGGATGGTTGCGACCAATCGGTCTGATCTTGCTCGAAAGCTAAAAGAAACTGCCGAAGACTGGGGGATGACGATTTCTCCAGATGACGCATATCTCGCCCAAAGAGGGCTAAGAACGCTTCACAACCGGATAAAGGCTCAAGGCAAATCGAGTGTTGAACTCGCGACATGGCTGGAAGCGCACCCGCAAGTACAGCAAGTGATGCATCCCGCGCTGCCATCTCATCCAGATCATCACATATGGAAACGAGATTTCGACGGGACGGCTGGTTTGTTTGGCTTTTGTCTCAAAGAAACAGATCAGACAAAGATATATGAAGCTCTCACATCGCTTGATTTGTTCGGGTTTGGATTCTCCTGGGGCGGCTTTGAAAGTCTGATTCTACCTTGTGAGCCACAATTGAAACGAACGCAGTCGCCGAAATGGAAACAGCCTCACGGCTATCTTCTGAGAATCAATACCGGACTGGAATCAACAGAAGACCTGATTGGCGATCTGGACCGGTTTCTGGCGAATTTGTAGGCAATCAGAATTCGCAATGGCGACCCCTGCAGGACTCGAACCTGCAACCGTCGGATTAGAAGTCCGGTGCTCTATCCAGTTGAGCTAAGGGGCCGTAAGACGCGCTTAGTGCGTCCAGGGCTGTTTGCGATCAGCAGAAAAATTTGCGCTGTATGACTTCACCAGACGCTTTGATGGCCGGTGCTCTTCGACCGAAAACGTCATGCCTTCACGCTTTGCGAAAGCGATTGCATCGTCTCTGCTATCGAATGAAAGTCTGACCTGTCCGCTGGTGTCATTTGACGAAATCCAACCCATGAGCGGGTCCGGACGACGTTGCCCTGCATCATTCACGTATTCCAGAACCCAGAGGCTCGATTTGCCTTTTCCAGACTGCATTGCCGTCTTGGCTGGTCTGAAGATCCGTGCATGCATTAAGACGCCCCTTCAAAATGGTCGGAGTGGAGAGATTCGAACTCCCGACCCTCTGGTCCCAAACCAGATGCGCTACCAGACTGCGCTACACTCCGACGAGCGACCGAGATAATCCGGTCTGTCGAAGAACACAAGCCTCAATTCACATTCCGTCGAAGAAGATGAAAAACACCTGTGGCCTGGCAAGCGATCTGACTTTCGCTTCTGTAAAGTTCTGCTCTGACATGAACGATTTGTCCAGATTGCCCAACAATTTGCGGTTCAGTGACGAGCCAATCGCCGCGCCTGACCGGTTGTAGATAATCCATGGAGAGTTTCATCGTGACACTAGCTTGGTCGTTCGCCTGCCAGACAGCTGCAGCCAGCGCGCCATCAGCAAATGCCGCGGCCATACCGCCATGGAGAAATCCCAGGCCGTTGCAGTGGCGTTCCAGCACCAACATACCAACTTCCAGACGGTCATCAGTATATCGCCGATAGATTGGGCCATTGTGTTGAGTGAATGGCCCCCTGCCCTTTGCGGGAAAGAAGCCATCTGGGATTTTGTTACTGTCCGGCATCGCCGAAGGTCAGTTTTCCGACGCAGCAGTGTCTTCAGAGGTCTCCGGCGCGACCTCTGGCGCTGTTTCTGTGGCTGAATCAAACATTGGATGGATCAGCTGATCGCCTGGTTTTATTCCGAGCGATATCGCCTTACCATCGGCCAGCTCCAACACAGACTTCACTGGAAAGCCCGGATTGATTCGACGCTCTGAGTAAGGCTGGACGTGGCTGACAACCGCCAGTACTTTTCCATCGGTGTCGGTGAACACCATGTCGATTGGAAACGAAACATTTCGCATCCACATATTGGCTTCGCGTGGTTCACCAAAGTCGAACAACATGCCCTTGTCGTCCGCAATGCTCTCCCTGAACATTAATCCAGTTGCCGTTTCCAGCTGATCGTCTGCGAACTCGACG
>NZUJ01000096.1 GCA_002701295.1 Ponticaulis sp.
ACGTTATCTCGCCTCTGCGGTCATAACGATATCAGCAAGTTATCGAATGTTCAGGTCGCTCATGACTGGAAATATCATCATGCTTGCCGTCTCGCTTATCGCATGCCCAATCCTCATTCATAACTATTCAGTTAAAGGCGCGATCTATGCAGTCGGAGCAGCTCATTTGAGTCTTTTAGTCTACAGCATTATTTCGTGTCTTCTTGTTCTGAATAATAGACAACTTTGCAAAGCAGGATAATGTTCGCCTTCGGGCCCACCCGACATTACATATTTAAGTTTCTGAGGCAAACATTTCTCAGGCCGTAAACGAGGGGCAATAACTTTCGTCTGAAGTGCTATTTTACTCGCCCCCAAAAGGGTAAAATAAGTTAACCTAATTTACTGCAAATTGCAGCCAACAGATCCGCAGCGAGATATCTATGTCTAAGAAGCATTACATTAATGAGCACTAGCGCATTGGTCATAGAGCCTCTACGGACCACACCACCACTCCTAGCGCTTGTAGGAGTGTTCATTTCAATCGTACTTTTTTTATTAATGCTACGATCAACTGGAGCAAATATTTGGCTCAAGTTTTTGAGTTTGGCTATTTTCCTGAGATATTTTGTTTCTGAGTTTCCGAGCACCACACATTCCAATATCGGAGGCTTTTCGATAATTTCATTGGTCTCTTTGGCCACCATTTTCTTTGGCTTGTTGCTGGTGATTTGGCATAACTCAAAAAATCTAGTTTTGAAGCCCTTTGCCTGCATATATGTTGTCATTTTTGCCATGCTGTTCAGCGGAGCATTAAACAATTATTTGATCAATTCTTTAGAGGCATCACTACGGTGGGTTTATCTGCTTGTTATCTGCATTGTCAGCACTCAGGCGCTTAAAAACTCGACCAACAAACAATTTTTGGACGCACTTACATTGGCGATATTTTGCCCGATTTGTTTCCAATTGTTATCGATTTTTCTAGGATATTCAAAATCCGGTGAAGCAGATGGCTCAGCAAGCTGGATTGGCGGATACAATCATGAATCAGGATTTTCACTGATCGCACTAACCTTAATCTTTGTCGCTGCCCTTCGTGTCGTGTGTCGGCTGAGATTTGGATGGTCGCTCATCCTGATCGGCGTGATCTCTCTCCTCGCATCAAACTACAGAACAACGATGATTGCGGGCATTCCGGTCATATTCACCGTGTTCATCGCCTATGGTGATCTTAAACTCAAAGGGCAAGACAAGTTGCTACTTCCAGGCCTAGCCGTTGCAGGAATAGCCGTTTTGATAGCCTTAGCTAGTCAATTTCAGGATCGCTTCTCTGATCTCGGAAAAACTGTAGAGTTATTTCCCAAGCTTATCGCTCCGCCGGATGCCTATACCCGGGAGGCGCAACAATTGTTGAGTGCTCGATTTTACATTTGGAGCAAATATCTGACTGCCTTTTTCGAAGGCGGCTTTGCTCAACAATTCGTGGGTTTTGGCCCGGACTCCTGGAAGCAAACTTTCCCAAAGTATGCTCACAATACTTTTGTGAGTGCGCTTTATGAGATTGGCTATATTGGATGCACACTCATTATTTGGGCCCTTTGGAGCTTGGCCCGATTAAGTCTACACGGAACATCTAAACCGCTCCGCTCTGTTTTATTGGCGGCACACTTAGGGTTTTTCATAGTGAATTTTGCGACAATGCCTCTCTGGAATATCGAAGGAATAATTTACTATGGAATATTAGTTGGCTTCACATATTATAGCAAAATTGCCCCACGCCCCGAGAAGTACAGCTAACGCCATTATCGCCTGCACAAATTCTTCTCAGTTAGCTACCTATCAATCGGTCAAAAAATGCTTCTGATTGAATAATTGTCTATGTTCTAGTTTTTTATAGAAGATACCTATATATATGGGTTGCTAAACTTGATCTAGTCGTATTGTGGGGAGACGACGTGATTTACAATATTCTTCTAAGACTTTATTGGGAACTGGTTTGTCGACTTTCACCCACCAAATTTGCTAAAGAGTATGGCGTAAATTTTGGACCTCGGTGCAGATTTATTGCGCCAAGAGTTGAGACATTTGGTAGCGAGCCTTACCTGATCGAAATTGGTGAACACGTTTCGATTAGCGAAGGAGTCAGATTCATCACACATGATGGTGGTGTCTGGCCGCTCAGAGAGCTCTACCCGCATTTGTCAAACATTGACTTGATCGACAAAATCACCATCGAAGATAACGTTTTTATTGGTATGAAGGTAACGATATTGCCAGGTGTAAAGATCGGAAAGAACTCAATTATTGGTACTGGCTCTGTAGTCACTAAGAATATACCTGCAAACAGTGTCGCCGCAGGAACACCTGCTAAGGTATTAAGTACATTGGATGTTTATTTATCCAAGCATGAAATGAGGTTCGTCAAATGTCGTAATTTGACCCGAAAGGATAAGAGGCAGTTTCTCTTGGATCACCTGTCTTGACCACACTTTCGTGCCAGCATCAAATCAATCTCAATCGCTTAACTACAAACTGTCGCATCATTTTGTGGTTGGAGTTTGAAGGGTTTATCAGGAGAAAAAATTGTCCACGAGCTCTGAATAATGGCCGCGCGAGTAATCTTTAGACTATATATTCAAACCTATAGGTAATGCCGAGCACACAAATTATGTGCTATTGTTTTAAAAAAATTAACAGAGGTTGTTGAGAAATATGTCTAAAAAAACCGTCATCCTCATGATCAATTCGCTTGAAGGTGGCGGTGCTGAAAGAGTATTTGCCAGCATAGCGAACGCCTATGACAAATATTCAAGCGATCTCGATTTGTTCGTACTGCTATTGGATGAGAGCGAAAAAAAATATCATATAGACCCGGGTATAACTGTACTTTCTGCAAATGCGAACGGCAGCCTCACGAAATCTATTGTAAATTGCTATGATTTTCTTAAAGAACACCGACCTGATACTGTTTTGAGTTTTCTAACTCGATCAAATATTGCGAACGCTTTTTGGTCTTGTATATTCGGGTACCGATGTATAATTAGCGAAAGAGTAAGCACCTCAAAGCACCATGGAACTTCGTTTAAGGGCCAAAGCTCAAAGCTTTTGACAAAACTTTTCTATCCACTTGCTGATCAAGTTGTTTGTCCATCCAGAGGCATCGCAGACGAGCTAGCGCGCGTCTTTAAAATCAAGAAAAGCAAATTGACTGTCATCTTCAATCCTGTTGATCATGACCGTATCAGAACATTAGCTCGAGAACATGTCGACTGTCCAACATCAGGTCGATATATTTTATCTACTGGGCGATTGGTCGAAAACAAAAACTACCCTCTTCTTCTGGAAGCTTATGCTAAATCTCAAGTTGATCACGAACTGCTAATACTTGGTGACGGACCGAGCCGTCAACAATTAGAAGAATCTGTATTGCACCTAGGACTGAAGGATAAAGTAAAGTTTTTAGGCTTCCAATCTAATCCATTTCCGTTTGTAGCAAACGCGGATGCCTTTATTTCTTCATCAAATGCCGAAGGCTTTCCAAATGCACTTGTAGAAGCAATGTGCCTTGGGATACCTGTCGTGGCCACAAACTGTCTGACTGGTCCATCCGAAATCCTGGACGATGAAATTGAGCTCAAGCTTAGCTCTATGAGACTTGCTAAGTATGGAATCTTAACTCCGACAAACGACGTTGAACAGCTAAGCCGTGCAATTGTATTAGCCGTCTCTCATCCCCACATTGAGGAATTCAAATCAAAATCCATAGCTGGGTCAGAACGCTACACTGCATCACGCGCATTGACGCAATTTTGGGAAACGATAAATTATGGTTGAGGCGAATGCGAGGTAGTCGTAACTAAGTAAAGCTTGAAATTATACCTTGAACAATAAATCAAATGCCATGGAACCTAGTCGACGTAGTATTTACGATATGAAGGGTAATAATAACCTTCATCCCCTTGCCCATAACGATTGCGCGCTCTTTGATTGACCTGAGTCAATAATACTCCAGATAGATTCCCCCCCACATCGTCGACAAGTTTTATAGCCGAAGCGACTGCATCCCTTTTGGTCTGGCGCCACTTAGCAACAATAACGACAGCATCACTCAAATGCGCTAGTGTCCTCGTATCAGCGACAGGCAAAATTGGAGCTGAGTCAAATATAATTAAATCATATGCTTTGCGAAGTTCAACAATTAGGTTTTTAAAAGCTGTGGATCCGAAAATGTCAGTCGGTGTGTAAGTAACCTTGGCCAAGGGAAGGATTTCACAATCCGTCAGATCATCCTTGAATATGACCTCTGATAACTTCGCTTCTCCCAACAGATATTGAACTAAGCCATTTTTAATGTCGTCACTGGATTTCCACGTTTTTGAAAGCAATCTACGACGCAAGTCACAATCAACAATTAGAACACGCGCCCCTGACATCGCAGTCATGCGCCCCAGACAGAAAGCAGATGTGGTCTTTCCTTCGCCAGGAAGGGCGGATGTGATTGTCACAATTTTGGTTTGATGATCAACATTAGAGAGCAAAATCGATGATCTCAAAGCTCGATAGCTTTCTGCGAAGCTCGAAAGAGGCTTTTCAACAAGATAATCTTGCGGCGAGACTTCTGCGCCAGCCAGTCTTTTCAAGCTGTCCACCATTCCACTTTTGATAGTAGGAACGGAAGCGATAAATGGCACACCTAAATCGGACTCAACTTGAGCCCCGGTTCTTAACCCGCTGTCCATCATCTCAATAAGAAAGATCATTGCAGCACCAGCAACTCCTCCTAATAATACTCCGAGAGCGAGATTGAGGATTGTGTTAGGAGAGCTTGGATTCGTTGGTAAAGCAGCTCGAGATATGATCCGCGCATCAGCTTCTGTGAGCGATTCTTGTTCCCCTGTTTCTTTGAAACGTGACAAAAAACTCTCATACAATGATCGGCTTGCTTCAGCGTTTCTTTCGAACTCTCTCAGTTGGACAAGTGACTGGTTATTCGAGGCAAGTTCGGCTTTTAGCTGCCCAAGGCTTCTCTCCAAGGAACCAACTTTTTGTCGGTCTACTTCCACTTCAGATTCGAGATTCGATACTATTCGCCGAATCTCCTGATCTATTTGTGCCTGTATATCGGCCGCCTCTCGTTCTACTTTAAGTATTTCAGGATGCCTGGATCCATAGCGCGACGATAGCTCGGCGCGGCGTCGAGTTACTTCGGCCTGTTGTGACCGAAGTTCTCGAATAACTTCTGAGGTCAAAACCTCGCCTATTGTTTCCGCTGAAGCTCCGCGAGAAACTTGAGCCTGAACAGAATCTAATCGCGCTTTAGATTCTTCAAACTCAGCCCGTTGAATCACAAGCTGAGCAGTCAAATCTGATATTTGCTGCTCAGTAAGAGAAGACCCCTCTGCACTCAACAAGCCTGATTGAGCGCGATATAGCTCGACCGCATTTTCGTCAACTCGAACTTCTTCTCGTAATGCAGACAATCTGTCGTTCAGCCAGTCATTCGCACGGCTAGTCGCTTCGAATTTTGCATCAAACTGAGACACCAAATATTGATCAGCAAATTCGTTTGCTATCCTGGCTGATTTAGCCGGATTCTCGCTTTCAAACGATATTTTGATAACATAAGTCAGGCCTGCGCGACGAACATTGAGTTTACTTGATACCGCGCTTACCACTTTTTCCTTTGCGCGAAGAGCCGCCTCGTCAAAGTTCGGTTCCGGCGCGACTTGCACAGGCTTAAGAAGAGTAAAAAGCTTCGGCAATGAGTCTTTGATTGACTGAAAACCACTTTCATTCTTTAGATTCGGATTGAATTCTTCATCTGCGTATAGGTTCAGCGAATCGCATACCTTTTCCACCATAGCCCGACTTTCAATGATCTCAACCTCAGTATCAACTGCAGCAGATTCGGGAGGCAAACCAGATAATACCGCTTCAAAATCAGCTATTTCCTTCTGTCGCAATTCCATCATCACACTTGCAGAGGACGTATACTTGGGCGTCATCTGAAGTGTAACCACCGCAACCAAGGTGAACACGAGCAACAAAACCGAAAGAAAAAGACCTATCCTGCGTCGAAATATGCCTAATAGGCCTCGTATATTGAGAAATTCTTCTTCGTCACTATTCGACCGTATTTGGTTACGCAAAGTCATACTCACATAATTGGCTTCGGAATTAATCGGTTTTTACACGTTATTTTAGCGCTGAAGAACGACACCGAACAATAGTCTGTTCACCGTAAAATCCGGCTGACCGCTCAGCCCAGTTGAATCTAGGTTCGAATTCAAAAAGTTCACGGAAAAGCCCACATATCTGTTCATGAGATAATTGGCTCTCAAACTTAGGTCAGATCGCCGATCATTACGATCTACACCTTCATAGTCATCATCACCGAAACTAGCTTGAGCCGAAAGAATAATATTCCTTCTAAGTTCGTAATCAGCGCCCGCAGAGATCGTCGTGCTGACATATGCCGGTGAATTGGCGATTGCTGCAGCCTGTACGCTCCGACCTGCCGCTAATGTCACTGTGATGAGTGGTGTTGGAAACCATTCCAGTTGGCCGTCCACGCTCAATCCACTCACGTCATCAAATGCTGTCTCGTCGAATGACCGTGTCAGATAGCCGATGCCAAGTTCACCACGTGCCAAGTTAGACAGGTCGAAACTTGCACCTACATCGAAGGTGAATCCTTCTTGATCCCGAGCAAGCGCAAGCCCTGGATTTGTATAATTCTGGTTTGTGTATCGCACACGCCCAAAAATAGCGGTATCAGGACTTATCGCATAATCGACACGGCCATCGGCCAGCACCTCATCCCTGTCGCGATCATCCTGATCGGCGACAACTCCATTATTAAGCAGAGCATCATCGTAATCAAAACTGTTGAGTGCGAAGCCACCCGAAATTCTCGTGCGCCCCACTTCCCGCCTCAAAGTCGCGTACACCCCTGATGTATCATAAGAAATAGGATCTGCAGCTCGTCCGGCTGCCCCTGCAGATGTCCGAGGCTCATGCGAGCTGTCATAACTGGCGCCGAAACCAGCAGTATAACCGCGACCAATATCCAGCCCCACATCAGAAGACACAGATGCGTTCGTCACAGATTCATCGCTAAAATCGAAATATTCCCGACGACTGAGAGAAGCATCGGCACTAAACGAATGTCGGGACCATGTCGAAACTACATTCAAACTCGGACTAAAAACCAGAATGCCATCGCTTTGCTCATTTGAGCCGGTGGCGAAAATGTTGTCATTGAGTTCAAGCTGAGTATTCAAAACGGGGGAATAAACAAAAGCACCACTTTGGATACCACCAGAGCGGTACTCAGGGCGCACACGCTCCATAACACTTACATTCCGATCGCGATTAAACATCCCGCCACTATCTTGAGCTGATGCGATCGCTAGCGAGCTAACAGCACAAACCAGAGCAACACCACCGACTAAGCGCATGAGCATCATCCCCCAACAAAAATTCGAGATTGGGCGCCCACGTGCGCCCCATTTGAAGTTTGAGCCCCTTCAAAAAGAGAACATCAATAGTCCGAGCCGCCGCCAGCATTTGCGCTGGGCGGAAGACTCACCGGAGGATTCCCCCCAGCAGCATTTCCATTTGGTCCTATTCCATTCCCTTGTCCCGGAACGCCGCCGGTTGCATCAACTGGAACAAGATTAGTCAAAGCCGCAACAACAACCAGATCGCCCGCCTGGAGTGCTGCATTTCTAACAATGTCGATAGCAGCCTGTTGAATTTCTGCTGCTTCCCCCGACTCAGCCAAGACACTTTGCGCTGCCACAAATATTTCTGTTTCAGTTGCATCCTCGGGCAGATCGTCAATCGCGTCCTGAATACTGGAGGCCAAAGCCGAGGCCGCTACGACGTCATCCGCTTCAGCCGCATACGCTGCGTGAAGAGGCAAAATGAAAGTTTGCGCAGAACTCAGCACAAATGCCGCTGCTGCCGATCTTAATAAGGTTTTCATGCAGGTATCCCCTGAAATACGCCACTCGACGATTACGCGAAATAACACAAAGCGGCAACCCAAGGATTGTGCGTTGAGTAGAAATCGATCATTATTTATGCAGAGTGCATAACCGAGACGATGACTTGCCTATCGTGCGCTCATTTCACTTATCCAGATCAGAACAAGCGCTCTGAAATGCGGATCGTGTCGCCAGGTTGGACAGGCGTTGTTGCAGTAAGTGGATATTGAACTTCATTGGCCGCACCTGAGCGTTTAATGTAAACAAAACGAGTGTTGGCGCGATATGTAAATCCACCCGCAGTCGCGACAGCATTCAGGACGGTCAGCCCATCTGAATAGGGATACTCTCCAGATGTCTCGACTTCACCCAGGATATAAAACGGACGATAGTTCAACACCTCTGCACTGACACGCGGATCGTTGAGATAGCCCTCGCTAAGTGCCGCTTCGACGCTACGCTGAAATTCGCGAACTGTTTTTCCTCTCGCGGCGACCTCGCCCACCAAGGGGAGCGAAATTGACCCGGACCCATCGACAACAAATTCTCCGGAGAGCTCTTCTTCACCGAATACGATCACCCGCAACTGATCACCCGTTCCGAGTCGGTAATCGCCAACTTCCCGAACTTGTGCGACCGTACCATCGCTATTCGTCGGCTCTGTAGATAGCTGTCCAGTCTCACATGCAGCAAGCGAGCAAACCGAAAAGACAACCGCGATAAAATGTTTGAAAGCCAACATAACTACACCCCTCTTTGAGAAACCGGTAACCAAAAAGCGCATGCGTGCCAAGTCATGTGGCGATGAACTCGATGTTGTAGCCTTGAATTTTTGCAGCTGTAAGTCGGTTTGTAATATAAGCGCCCGTATCCACGCCAATTCTACGCCCATTCCAGACAGGCCGATCTTCTGGTGTATGGCCGTGAACAATGACTTTAGTATGCTTTTTGGTGCTTCCAAGAAATCGATCTCTTATCCACAACCGATCCTCGTCGCTTTGAGAGTCAAGGGGTCTCGAAGGATCGACACCCGCATGCACAAAATAGCACTCGCCGAGTTCGAAGCACGAATGCAAGTTTTCAAGGAACTCCAAATGCGTCTTTGGCAAACGCGCCGATAGTTCACTGGACACCCTTCCCCAGGCGGACAGATCGGCTCGTTGATCTGGAGGTTTGATGCCATAGGAATTGAGCGTCTCAAGCCCGCCATATTCAATCCATTGTGGACCGATTTCGGGACGAGTAAGGAAATCCAGCATGGTTTGCTCGTGATTCCCCTTCAGGAAGACCGCTTTAAGATCTCCCCAATCCTGATCGAGCAGATGGTCGATCACTTGTTTCGATTGGAAACCACGATCAATATAGTCGCCCAGGAAGACAAAATAGACCGTTTTGAAATCACTGGATAAAATATCTGTCTTAATGAGCGCGAAAAGCTTCTTGAGCAAATCAACTCGGCCGTGAATGTCGCCTATAGCATAGACGAGCACGCCATCCGGCAGGAGCGGCATCTGCGAAGCCGTTCCTGCACCGCTACTACCGAAGAACTTAGTCGTCCAATTCATTTCCGAGTCTGTACCCACACGCTTTCGTCGAAAATAAGACGCTCGAAATTTTCAAACAAGCAAGCGTTGATGGCATCATGCGTCACGTAATTTCCGATGCCACGCCCATGCATCGCGCAGAATGTCGCTCAAATGGCGGCTGGGTGTCCAGCCTAACTCCTGAAAGGCTTTTGATTTATCGGCCACCAGGCTCGGGCTGTCGCCAGGTCTGCGTGGGCCAGGAGCTGCGTCAAATGCCTTACCCGTAACATCCTGTATCGTTTCAAGAAGCTCTTTGACGGTTGTACCGTCTCCTGTACCCAGATTATAGGCGCCGCCTTGATTTCCCGCGAGCAAATGCTTCAGAGCTCGGATATGCGCATCAGCGAGATCCAGCACGTGAATATAGTCGCGCACGCAGGTGCCATCTCGAGTGTCATAGTCATCACCATTGATCCTGAAGCCTGACCGCAGCCCTAGTGCATTATCCAGCGCAATTGGAATGGCGTGCGTTTCCGGGTCGTGCCATTCGCCAATCCGTGACTCTGGATCTGCGCCAGCGGCGTTGAAATAACGCAATGCGATCGATGGAAAATCTGAATATTCGCGCAGATCAGCGAGCACTTGCTCAATGATCAGTTTTGATCGACCGTAGGGATTAAGGGGGATTTGTGTATGCGCTTCATCCATGGGGAGGTATTGCGGCTCCCCATAAGTGGCGCAGGTGGATGAAAAAACAAACGCACGAACAGCGTGTTTCTTAGCCAATGAGATGAGATTGATCGCTCCAACGACGTTGTTCTCGTGAAAAGCGATAGGATTTTTGACCGATTCACCCACTTCGATCAGAGCGGCGAAGTGAAGGACGCCGATTGGTTTGTAAGTTTCAAACGCTTGTTCGAGGTCTTGCGGGCTGCGGATATCACCTTCTACACACGGTCCCCACTGGACGAATTCACGGTGACCGTTTGAAAAATTGTCAAACACCACAGGTGTAAATCCGGCGTCATGCAAAGCAAGACAGGTGTGGGAGCCGACATACCCGGCGCCCCCTGTTACGAGGACGTTGTCAGACATTGATTTGGTTCCTGAAATCATGCCGGCTGCAATGTGGAACTATTCGCGTATCGGTCGAACACGTCCTTTGTATCTGTTCGCGCGAGACCAAACGCCAGCACAGCTTCGAAATACCCAGGAATGGATCCACAGTCGAACGGCTGACCTTCGAACTCAAATGCGTGGAAATTCTGAGTCTGCATAAGACGCAGCATCGCATCCGTGAGCTGGATTTCATTTCCAGCTCCGGGCCCCTGATCTTCAAGCAGATCAAAAATTTCGGGTTGAAGGATATACCGGCCCGTTATGGCAAGGTTTGACGGCGCGGTATCACGCGGGGGTTTTTCAACCATACCATTCATGCGGACCAGGCGCCCATCCCGTTCAACTGGCGAGATCACGCCATAGGACGAGACACGTTCGATCGGAACCGGATCAACCGCCACGATATTTCCTCCAACGCGATCAAAGGCATCAACCAATTGCTTCATGACGGGAGTGGCTGCCTGTGTAATGACGTCTGGCAAGAGCACCGCAAAAGGTTCGCGGCCAACAATCTGCTTTGCACACCAAACCGCATGCCCGAGGCCCTGAGGAGACTTTTGCCTGACAAAACTGGCAGCGCCGGCCGGAAGTTCGCTCGATTGGACTCGCTCCAGAATTTCCGTCTTGTTTTTCGCCTTCAGGTTTTCGGTCAGCTCGAAAGCATTATCGAAATAGTCTTCGATAGCGTTTTTATTGCGCCCGGTGACGAAAACAAAATGCTCAATGCCTGCGTCGCGCGCTTCATCCACGACATATTGTAGCGCAGGTCGGTCTATGACTGGCAGTAACTCTTTAGGTATTGTTTTGGTGGCGGGCAAAACCCGCGTTCCCATGCCTGCCACTGGCAGGACTGCAGTCTTGATATTCCCCATCATCACCCCCAAAAGTGCTGAACTGAGATCGGCTAACCATATTGATGGGAAGCTTTCAACCCTTTCGCGCATAATCTGCGAATTGTACCCTCGGTGCCCAAACTTTGGCCGCTAATTCGCGCATATTCGGGTGGGTTATCGACAAGTGCGCGAAGTAAAACTTTATTAACCCTAACAACATTGAAATACCGGTTAACCAGTTTACCATATCGGCAAAGTCAATACTCAATATATTTGTGAAATACCTTCTCCTGTAAAGAAAACAGGAGAGGCAAAATGCTTCCAAGCAAAAGACCAGACAGACTAAAGCGTAACAGCTCGCTCAAGTTTCTTCTACTTGTTGCTGGCGCGACGATTGGCGCATGCTCAACAACCATGCCTCAAGCCTCCAGCCCCATGCCCATAGGACAGGTCACGTCCGCTCCTTCCGGGCTGGTTTCGCTTTGCAAGCGCTCTCCTGAAATCTGCCGATCTGAAACGCCCAATATCTCTCTTTTTGCAGCTGATGAAATAGACGCAATAAGTGCGACCGGCTCCATCAGAAACGATTATCTGACCGCAGACCGCAACAGTGAAAACCCGCTACGTGGACGCCTGGCGTCACTGGATGCAAGGATCGTCCCGTCTCCATCAGAAACCTCAGGTGAGATGGCTGACCGCATCAACACAAAACCGCTGATATTTTCCGACAGCGTATTGAATGTGCTCGCAGAGATCGATCCAAGCTTTGGCGCGGTTCGTCATGCTCGTTGGACAAAATCGACTCAGACAGCTGACAAAGATCTGATTGCTTCACAATGGACGTCTGGGCTCAATGCTCTCTTCGAAGAACCTGCTTCTATGAACGCGAGCAATTTGCAAACGTCGTCTCCGAATTTTCAGGTCGTGATAGCGGGCGAGCCGAATGAATGGCACACCAGTGAACTGAACAAACTGGTTTCAAGTCTGCCATCGCCAACGCCTCAAAAACCCAGCAGCAAACTTGTCCGGAGTGAATATTCCGTAGATGACAAGGCTGTTAAGCCCGTGCCAGCAACAAAACTCGTCTTCGATCAACAGCTGTTCGCTCAGATTGAGAGGATCAATCGCACAGTGAATGGGCAAATCATCCCGCGAACGGACGCAGAAATATATGGCCTCAACGAAGTCTGGACACTGCCAATCACGTTTCGAGAAAGCCGTTTTGGTGATTGTGAAGACTATGCTCTTGAAAAGCGAGAAGCACTCAAAAAAGCTGGAATTCCAGCATCGTCAATGTATTTCGCGGTTGCCCACTCGCCGGCAACAGGCCGCCATGCGCTACTCGTTATATCAACGGACAAAGGTGACTACGTACTGGACAATATGACGTCGGAAATTCGTCCATGGCAGTCCACAAATTATACTTGGATCTCGCGTCAGTCGTCGGATGACCCGCTGACCTGGGCGCGAACTCAATCCTGAAGATGTGAAACCAGAATTCAAGATATGAAAAAAGCCGCTTTTAAAGCGGCTTTTTCTCTGTTCATTTTCGATATATTTTCTGAGCTTTAGAAGACCGAGAAAAAAGCGAATCCTGCCAACGCCCAGAACGTACCGCAGGCCAATAAACAAAATAGAGCAGTACGTCTCACGCTCCATGATGTGATCGCGGTTGAGCCAGTCCCTCGATAGAATTCGCGACCAACGAGATTTATTGCCTGCGCCATAATGTCCTCCAGATATCTAAGTCTTTATAACGTGGCGATTAACATGCGGTTTCATAAACCTTAAAAATCTCCCACAAGGAGACCGAGACGGCGCGTCTAAGCTGGCTCGATCGTGCAACAACTTGCGATTTCAGTTTTTCGTGGCTACAGCCATCAAAAAAGAGAGCGTGTTGAATGTCGAGAAAAGTCAAACTCTTTGATTGGAATGATATTCCAACGCTTTTGGCTCTGTTGATCATCGTGGTTTCACTATGCCTTTTCGGAGCAGATTCTCCCGCTTCGTCCCTGCTGATTTCCACTATGGTGCTTGTTGTCACCGGGGTCTCGCTGATCATCTTTGAAGACATGCAGTTTCGGTGGTGGATGCTCCCATTTCTATTGTGGTGGGCCGTGCTGTTTGGTGTTCATGCCTTTACAGGCCTCGCAGCCGATGGCGAGCACGAGTACCTGATGTTGCTCACTGGTGGATGCATGTTTTGTCTGGGTCGGCATGGTGCACTTTCGCGGCGACGCAGACGACGTTTATTCAAAGCCGTCGCCGTTTTCGCATTTTTGTTCAGCATGTTTGCCTTTTTTCAGCACGTCATTGCGCCTGATTATGTGCTGGGGCTGGAAAAACAATATCATCACAACCGGCTGACCGGGCCATTCTTGTCAGCGAATACGACCGCTACGTTTCTTGGTATGCTGCTGTTATTTCTGATTTTTCGTCTTTTACACAGCATTCAGAGGGGAGACGAAGGCAAACACAGCGATCAGCGACTCGGCTGGTTCAACTGGCTTATAGCGTTTCCCATCACAGTTTCGGCGCTATTCGTGACTTTGACCTGTCTACTGTTGACGGCATCACGAGCCGGCTTCTTTGCCAGCAGCCTTGCTGTCGCCACACTACTCATTGGCTTTGCTTTTGGCCGAGCCGGAACTCGCAGTGAAGAGAGTTCTTCCACTAGGCTGCCAACATACGTCGTAATTTTCTCAGTAGCGGCAGCCGGAATTGCAGTGTGGTCTCTTTCTGGCACAATGCTTGAAACCCGGCTAACAGACCTGAATGACAACTTATTACCTCGAGAGGTGATGTTTTCTGCGTCTTGGAAAGCGGGCGGACTTCGTCCGTGGCTGGGTCACGGGCTCGACAATCTAAACAGTGCATCGGCTATGATGAGTACCGCAGAAACAAACGGCCCAATTGTGTCGCAAAATGCTGCACACAACATTTTTGCTGAATGGTTCGCACAAGCAGGTTGGCCAGGACTCCTATCCTTGTGCCTCATCATCGGAATGGTTCTGTATTCTACGCTCTACAATTCGACGAACCAGCTGGTTAAAGCCCTTCGGTCATCGCTTATCGTTCTGGTCGTTGCACATGGTATTTTCGATTATGGTCTGGAGATCCCAGCTGTCTTTTTGATGTTGTCCTTGCTGGTCGGACTGACCGGAGACAAACCACCAAGCGCCACGGCCAGATCAAATGGCTGAAACTTATCAGTCAAAGCCCGAGCAGACAGCAGACAGCAGACAGCAGACAGCAGACAGCAGACAGCAGACAGCAGACAGTCACTGAAAACAGAATCAACTGTCGAGCACCCTGATCAAGGCACCTTACCCCAGAATAGGTTTAAGCTTTCCGAATATTCTGGATGAACCTTAACTGCGCTCACCGACACCGGGCAGTTACAAGCTGCAATTGATCAGGATGCCTGATCAGCCGCCAGCATTCGAAATCATGCTTAATTTTGCTCCAAATTGTCGGCATTATAAATAAAATGTATGTTTTCATTTTGAAATTGTATGCAAATCGGTTCAATGAAGCTTGGTTGGCTGCGAAGAAGAGAACAGCGTTTTGGAATCACTCGTATTTTTTTTCTTGATCGTCTGTGCATTCTTTTTCGGCATGACATTTAAAGAAGCCATGGATAAATCCGATCCGCTTTCAGATGCTTTCATTCATGCGCTGAACGCCGCCCTGCTATGGCCATTGATTGTACTGCGGGCGGCAACAGAACATAAATTCAATCGACGACATTAACTGTTTCGGAAGATCTCACTTGTGGCTCGCAGCACCCTATGGCTGACCTAGGGTTGAGCAGCGCTGCCAGGATTCGAAGCAACCATCTGTAACTGCTTAACAAAGCATAAATTTGAAGTTGATCTTTTTACCATCCCGTTTAATTAGTGTTTTTAAGTCTGCGGTATTTTTGGGGGATCAATAATGAGCCGGACCTTGTTGAGTAAAGCAAAAGGGATCCAGTTCGTGCGCCGGAACACACGGCACGACGCGACTCATGCAAGTATTAACAGTATTTCCAAGCGCGCGTTCGATGTTGCATGCGCATTAGGCGCTTTGCTGTTTCTCTCACCATTACTGCTGGCGATAGCCGTTTTGATTAAGCTCGATGATGGCGGCCCTGTGCTGTTCAGACAGCGCCGGATCGGGCGAGATGGTCGGCATTTTCCTTTCCTGAAGTTTCGCTCAATGTCCGTAAATGCTGAAGCAGCATTGGCTGAACTGATCCAGCGTGATGCAGAAGCGGCAAAGGAATGGAATAAATACAAGAAGCTCAAGAAAGACCCAAGAATAACGAAAATCGGGCACTTCATTCGTCGCTCAAGCATCGACGAGCTTCCACAGCTGATCAACATTCTGACAGGTGATATGTCGGTCATAGGACCTCGACCAATCATGTCAGACCAGATTGATGATTATGGTTCTAACTTCGACCATTATTGCGCCGTGCGCCCTGGACTATCTGGTCTGTGGCAAGTCAGCGGGCGAAACGAAAAAACGTTTCAAGAACGTGCCAGCCTGGATGCAGAATACGTAAAGAGCTGGACATTTTTTGGTGACGTGAAGCTTGTGGCTCAAACGGTACCCGTCGTACTTCTGTCAAAAGGCTCATTTTAAGGATACGGCTTGAACAGTGGGCAAGTCTTTGTCTGAGGCACTTGGAGTGTATTGACCGGCAGACCGTAAAACACTTTGCATTGACCGAAGTCATGGAAGATTTGTGGCCAGATTCCCTTTGAATCTTTGAGCGCAAAGCATTGAATATGGCAGCACAACGTTTTGTCTCCTTTGCACTGGCCGCTTTCTTACTGGCTGCGGCATGTGCGTCTGTCTGGTACCTGATAGATGAATTCCAGACGCAGCATCTGCGTCGCGCAGGCATAGCCGAGATCGTATTCCCTGAGACGCCTCCGGAGCTTGCATCCGCAGACCGGCTGGATGCACTGGCTACGCGCGCGTTACAGACAGCCCCCTGGCAATTGGACTTCGCAAAATCGGCAACACAGCTTTCGATCGCGAAAAATCCACGTCGTATCTCAAACTGGAACCGGGTTGTTTATATCGACGTCGCAGAAAACGGTCAGCCGACCGATGCAGGTATCAATGCTATTGAAGAATCCTTTTTTCGAAGCCCCTTCGGTGAGATAGAGGATATGCAATGGCGGCTTGAATTCACCAATGCTTACTGGGCGTCTATGCCCGACGACATCAAGGCACAAAGTCTTGCTCAGGTGACCGCCATTGCTGATGACTGGCGAGCCAGACGATGGCTCAGGGAATTCGGCAAAACAAGCCAACCAGAAATCACCGTGCGGATCGAACGCGCATTAGCGGCCATAGACTGATCTCAATTGTCCGACGGCCTGATTGTCTTGCCAATCCAGATGGGAAATGTGGCGACGGCAACGGTTATCAGGTTAGTCAGAATATCTGACAGCGAACATTCCCGCCCAAAATAAGGCTGCACGAACTCGAGCAGAACGCTCAGCGCGAACAATGATATCGCGATAGCCCAAACAGGAAGCTTTGGAAGACTGAGTACGAGGCTCAACATCAATGCATAAAACACGACAAAGTGGACAACGTGATCCTGGCGCACCCTCTCGAAGTGTGGTCGCGGGTCCCACCAAAGCATCGCCACAAAAGCCAGAACCAGAATAACAATAACGGCTAATCGGGCTGTCCATTTTCCCAAATTGGTCATGAAGACAATCCCGTCCCTGCTGCATTCCGTTCACTTGGGATACTTGTGACGGGCCGCAGGTATCAATAGCCCCCGAAGCTCTCGGATCAGATGTGTTCAAGCTGCCAGAATTGTGTGCAGCAGTTGAGATCAAAGAAGCTTCGACAGCAACGCGCACCAATGCATGTCGAAGCAGCGGCGTTAAAACACACAATTTGCCGAACACTCAGGTGCGGTACTGATCTGGAGATTTTAAGGAAAAGGGAAAACTGGTGGAGCTAAGCGGAATCGAACCGCTGACCTCTTGAATGCCATTCAAGCGCTCTCCCAACTGAGCTATAGCCCCAGTTTTCGAGCCGGGAGGGTTACGCTGAAACCGGGCGGTAATCAAGCCCGAATTTCAGCGAAAATCCCGTCATTTCGTGTCATCATCATCTTCGTCAACGACGTCGTCGTCATCGTCACCGAGATCAACGTCGTCATCGCCAAGATCGAAGTCTTCTTCGTCGTCATCCAGAACGACATCATCATCGTCATCAATGGAATCTTCCGAGAAGCCATCAGGGACGCCACCTGGTGAGGAATCCTCATCATCATCGTCATCACCTGTCGGGATCGGAGCATCCTGATCCACTTCGTCGATTTCAGGTGTATCATCGACTTCATCGTCATCATCATCGTCAGAATCATCTGAAGAGTTGGCGTCATCAACGTCATCATCTTCATCGTCATCATCATCTTCCGGGTCTTCCGGCTTCGCACCGCCACGCGGCGGCTTCGTCGGAGACACAGGTGTTTCTTCAAAGAAGGAAACTGGGTATTCTTTCCCCGTATAGGGAGAAACGATCGGATCCTTGTTCAGATCGTAAAAGTTTTTTCCGGTTTCCGGACAGGTGCGTTTGGTTCCCAAATCTTGTCTTGGCACATCAGCCCCCTTGATCGGTCGGTCTATATTCTCGTTAAGAGCGAGCGCTTGCCATGAGAGACGCCTCCTGTCAAAGCAGTTTTGACACAAACAACAGGACAGACGTGGAATGAAGTGGTTTTCGAGCCCTGTGACGCATATTTCCGGGCAGATTGTCCCTCCTGGCGACAAATCTTGTTCTCATCGGGCCATCCTCTTTGCATCACTCGCAAAAGGGACATCCTATATTTCCGGGCTGCTGGAAGGGGATGACGTCCTGCGAACAGCTGCGGCCTGTCGACAGCTGGGCGCAAACATCACACGCACAGGTTTTGGGCATTGGACGGTCACCGGCAAAGGCGGGTTTTCTCAACCCGATGCGCCGATTGACTTTGGCAATTCAGGCACTGGTTCGCGGCTGATGATGGGCGCCATGGCCGGATATGCTTTGCGCGCTGAGCTGACGGGTGATGAAAGCCTGTGTTCGCGCCCGATGAACCGCGTTTTGAACCCACTTTATGAAATGGGCGCAAAAGCCGAGAATGCTGAAGATGGTCGGTTCCCGCTGACGCTGATTGGCAGCGATCAGCTTCAGTCGATTGATTACACTTCGCCTGTGGCTTCTGCTCAGGTGAAATCCTGTGTGCTTCTGGCCGGATTGAAGGCAAAGGGCACAACGATTTTGCGGGAAGCCCGCTTCACGCGAGATCATACAGAACGAATGCTGACCGGGTTTGGCGTGGAGTTGTCGCAGAAACAGGATGGTGACGGCCAGGTCGTCAGCATTGAAGGTGGTCAGACGTTAAAAGCTGGCGATTTTACTGTACCGGCGGACCCATCATCTGCGGCCTTTCTTCTGGCAACTGCGCTGATTGACCCCGGTTCGGACGTCGTGATTGACGGGCATATGATGAACCCAACGCGTAACGGCTTTTTGCGCATGATCCAGAAAATGGCCGATGTGGAACTGACCTACCCACGCACGGTCAGTGGAGAAGATGTGGTGACCGTTGTGATCAAGGGCGAAACGGGCCTGAAGGCCTGCGATCCACCTGCCGAGATTGTGCCCGCCATGATTGACGAGTTTCCGATCTTTGCTGTGCTTGCGGCCTTCGCCAAAGGTGAGACGCGCGTCACCGGCGTTGAGGAACTCCGCGTCAAGGAATCGGACAGGATCACAGCCACGGTCGACATGCTGCGGGTGAATGGCGTTGAGGTTGAAGAGCTGGAAGACGGTTTCGTCATTCAGGGTTGCGACGGCAAGGTTCCCGGCGGCGGCACAGTAGAGGCGCGGCATGATCACCGGATTGCCATGTCAGCCCTGGTGATGGGCGTGAAGGCCCAAAAGCCCGTCAGTGTCGATGATATCTCCATGATTGCCACAAGCTATCCCGAATTTTTTGACCATATGGCGCAGCTTGGAGCGGATATTCGGGAAGGCTGACCCATGGGTATGATTGCTAGTTTCATCTCTGCAAGCGATCGCTCAATAGATGCACTAGCCAATCTTCAGGAAAAAGAATGGTGGCTCACTGGCTCGCCGCTTAAAGCAGTGACAAGTGAACGCCACAGGCCCGACGTTTTGGAGCGCATTTTCGGTGGACGCAACGAAGAGCGGGACCGTGTACTTTATGAGTTTCCGGACGGCGGCATGGAAGGCCGAACCGTTGATCTCGATAAAGCCTGGCACGGCATTCACTTCCTTCTGACAGGTGAGGTCTGGGCAGGGGATAATCCCAAGAGTTTTCTGATAACCGGCGGCCAGATGATCCTGAAAGATCCGCCGACGCGCAGCTTCACCTCCGCTGAGACGAGACAAATTAGCGATGCGCTCTCAGACTATACGATAGAAAGCCTGCGTGCAGGTTATAGGCCTGAAGATTTCAAAGAGAATGACATCTACCCTGCCCTGGACTGGAGAAGCTCAGATTTCGACGAGTATGTGCTGCCTTATTTCAAGGATCTGCAGGAGTTTCTGAAGGTGTGCGTCCGCGACGAGTGCGGCTTTCTTTTGATGCTTGGCTAGGATGTTCTAGTTCTTCTGGTTCTACTGACAGCCTGCTGACACAATGCTGTCAGCAGAGCTGTGTCACGAGCATGTTCACAATGAGGGAAAAAACATGCTGACACTCAATCATTCTCCGCGAACGCGCTCGACGCGCATGGTTGCACTCATTCATGCCATGGGCAAACTAGATGAGGTGAACATCAAAACCGTCTCCGTACCCCGGCAGGATGGCAGCGGTGGACCGGATGAGGCCAATCCTCATCCCGAAAAGAAAGTGCCCGTGCTGGTGCATAGTGGGGAACTGGTCCGGGAAAGCTCGGCCATCATGCTTTACCTGACCGACTATTTCAAAAGCTCGCTCGGACGTCAGATTGGGGAAACAGGCCGCGGCACATATCTCAGCTGGCTCGCCTATTATGGCGGCGTTGTTGAACCCGTCTTCGTTGCCGCATTCGCTGGATTGCAGGACAATCCGGTTTTCACCTCAACCTTCCGCGGAATGAAAGAGCTCCACGAGGTTTTAGAAAACGCTGTTTCTGGCTCGGCATATCTTATGGGAGATGAGATCACCGCTGCAGACTTCATTATGGCCTCGCCATTTCAGTGGGCAGCAGATTTCATGCCGGAAAACCCTGCCGTTCGGGACTGGGTGAAACGGGTGACAGACCATCCAAGTTCTGTCTGGGCGGCCGAACAGGATGCAAAGACGTTGGTTTGATCATACTCCTGCCAAGGGAGCTGTTTAGAAGTTGGTATGGTTGGAGACCATTGATTACCCCTCATCATCCTCTGGCGGATTTTTCAGCCAGTCATATCCGATCTGAGGGATCGTCAGATTTATGGTGTCGGATGAACGATAGGCTTTTTTAGCCGCATAGGCGTGCGCTGCGGAATATAGCAATTCGCGCGCTTTGATTTGCTCAGGTTTACCGTCGAACAGTTGGTAAGCTTTCCCGACCACTCGGATGAACCCGGCCGGACCCGTTTCAGCGACATAGGAATCCATGGTGGCACCTATGGCCTCCATAACCGCGATGCGCGGGTGCTCGCCAGAGAACCAGCTTTCAACGGGAATGCGACCGGACGAAACCAAGGGGTCGCTGGAGGCTGTCGGGATGGATCTGATCGCGGGCAGTTGCGATTCTAATTCTGCCAATCTGCTCCCGGTCGAATACTCGTTCCAATCTGTGATACTAACGCCATCGGCATCGATCACACTGTCCCTGTGTTCCTTGACCTTCTGAATGAACTCGCGCGCGAGCTTAGGGTCGCTAGAAACAACCTGCTCAGCGGCTATCAATCGAATGAGTGCCAGTCGCGCAAAATATAGACGTAGTCCGTATTTAATGATGGGGTCTGTAACGGCGCGACAAGCCGTTTCGTATCGCGCAGCAATAGATGCAATCTGAACGGCAAACTCAGCATTCTCGTTAGCCCAACCCCTCATGGCATTTATATCGGTCGACACCGAAGCCGGGCAATCTGTTGCCGCGTCTGTCATCAGGAGTTCGTTCGGCTTTTCAGCTTTGAAACCAAATTCAAGGCCGCGCTTGATCAAAGATTCTCTGAGGTCAGAGATCGCTGATGCGTCCAACTCCAGCTGTTGATGGCTGTCTGGCACACTCGCCTTTCTAAAACGATCCTCTCTAGGCATGGCGAAGTAGGCTTCACTGTAGGCGTATGCTCGTTGCCATGACGCCCAGGACTGCTCGATAGGCGCTCTTCCCCTGATCTGCGTCTCCATACCAACATGCCATAGTCGCGATGCGTAATACTGCGCAAAATTGTTGTTGGGGCACGCATCCGCAACATTCGAGATTGCTCCGAGTATTTGTCGAAGTTTCTCAAAATCCTGGAGGGCGGGCGCAGCATTCGCCGCGACGAGGTAAGAACCCTTTGGCCCGCAATCGACATTATTCTCAGCCTGCGTCTCCGATAACGCCTGATGACCGAGCAACAACAAGCATGTCGCGACACTAACGCCCTTATACATGCACTCCTCCCAACACTGTCTTGGGAAATACTATCGACCGACAGCCGGATAGCAAATCCTCTGAACAGGTGAAGGACGAGCTGTAGACCACAAGCGAAATCAGGCATTTGAGGTCGACAGGGCTTACATACGCGGACAGTTTGCGTCAGAGTTCTCCCATGATCCATTTCTTTCGCGGTAGTCTGCTTGATCTCGAGGTTGATGCGATCGTCAACGCAGCAAACTCTTCGCTGATGGGCGGGGGTGGCGTGGATGGCGTCATCCATCGCGCAGCCGGGCCGGAACTGAAAGAGGCTTGCAAGCCGGTCGCCCCCTGCCCGCCTGGCGACGTACGTGTGACAGAAGGTTTTGGGCTGGCGCCGCGCCTGATCTTTCATACGGTTGGCCCGATCTGGAAAGGCGGGATGATCAATGAAGATGACACGCTTGATGCCTGTTATTGGAATTGCCTGGAAGAAGCGGCCCGGCGCGGACTGAAAAGCATTGCTTTTCCCGCCATTTCGACGGGCGCCTACGGGTTTCCCGCGGAAAGAGCAGCTGGAATTGCCGTTGAAGCGTGTCAGGCCTTTGCAAACGATTACGAACTCGATATCTGGCTGGTCGCCATTGATAAGACGAATGCGCGCGCAATAGAAAACGCCATCCAGGACGCCAAAGACATGACCACCTCCTCTGACATTATCATTGCCGTGGATGGCACGCTGGCATCTGGCAAAGGCACGCTCTCCAAGGGGCTGGCGCGCGAATATGAGTTGCCACATCTGGATACAGGGCTTTTGTACAGGGCAACCGCCAAGGCCTGTCTTGATGCCGGCGTAGACCCGGGTTCCGCTGATGAGGCGGCAAAGCTGGCGAGCGCGATTGACGTCGCGACGATGAACCCTGAACGTCTGCGCACTTCTGAAGTCGGGCAAGCCGCCTCGAAAGTGGCGGTTCACCCTGCGGTTCGGAAAGCATTGTTCCAGCTGCAGCGCGATTTCGCCTTCCAGCCCGGCGGCGCCATTCTGGATGGCCGTGATATCGGCACGGTTGTGTGCCCGGACGCGCATGTGAAGTTCTGGGTGGATGCCAATGTGGAAATCCGTGCGGCCCGACGCGTGGCCGAACTGAACGCCAAAGGCGATCCGATCACTCAGGATGAAATGATCGCACAACTGAAAGAGCGCGATGAGCGCGACAGAAACCGACTGATCGCACCGATGAAGCCTGCAGAAGATGCCTACTTGCTAGATACGACTCATTTGTCTATAGACGCGGCACGAGAAAAAGCCCGACAAATCGTCGATCAGGTCAGGGCTCGTCTCGCGCAGTCTTAGAAAACGCCAGTCGCCGCTTCTAAAATCCCAGACTACGCACCCAGAAGATCGACTTTTCTAGCCTTTTGAGACCGGACACCCGAAGTGTCCTTTCAATTGACCGCCGGAGTCAACCGGCAGGCCAGCACTGAATGAATTTTGGAGTATGAATGTCAACTGATACAATGAACCCTACGACAGAGGACTTTGCGTCCATGTTCGAAGCCAGCTTTGCTGGCAGCCAGATGCAGGAAGGCCGTGTTGTTCCTGCGACTGTTATTGAAGTCGAAAACGACGCTGTCGTTGTCGATGTCGGTCTGAAGACCGAAGGCCGCATCCCGGCACGCGAATTCTCTCAAGACGAGAAAATGCCAGAGCCAGGCCAGATCGTTGAAGTTTACCTTGAGCGTATCGAAAACGCGCTCGGTGAAGCTGTTCTCTCGCGCGACAAAGCCCGCCGCGAAGAAGCCTGGACCCGTCTCGAAAAACTCCACGCGAAAGAAGAGCCTGCAGACGGCGCCATTGTTGGCCGCGTCAAAGGTGGCTTCACAGTTGACCTTGGTGGCGTAAACGCCTTCCTCCCAGGTTCGCAGGTTGATATCCGTCCAATCCGTGACGTGACTCCTCTGATGAACCAGGTTCAGCCATTCGCCATCCTGAAAATGGACCGCCCACGTGGCAACATCGTCGTCTCTCGCCGCGCCGTTCTCGAAGAGAGCCGTGCAGAGCAACGTGCTGAGATCGTCGGTGAACTGGCTGAAGGTGATGTCCGTGAAGGCGTCGTCAAGAACATCACCGATTACGGTGCGTTCGTTGACCTCGGCGGCATTGATGGCCTGCTCCACGTCACAGACATGTCCTGGAAGCGTATTTCGCACCCAAGCCAGGTTGTGAACGTTGGCGAGACCGTCAAAGTTCAGATCATCAAGATCAACCC
>NZUJ01000097.1 GCA_002701295.1 Ponticaulis sp.
CGCAGGAGACCACAGAGCGTGTGGCCCGTATTGCCTATACGCTGGATGATCCGACGCCCGGTGAGATTGAGGCTCTGGTTCAGGGGCAACTGGGTATGACGCTTGCCGGAACATTTACCCCGCAGGTGACCTTTACCCAGAAATACGGCCAGACCTACGCCAATATCGAGATCCTGTACCAGCTGGTGCCCTACATCCCGTTTGTGGGAAATATGGACTATTCAACGCGGGTGAGTAGCGAGGTGCTGGTTCGTGATTTGCCATGAGGCGAATTAATTGGCTTTTGCGGCGGCTTCGATCGCAGCGATGTCGAATTTCTTCATCGTCATCATGGCTTTCATGACCCGCTCACGCGTGGCTTCATCTGATGATTCCATAATCTCCATGTGTCGACGCGGTGTGATCTGCCAGGAATAGCCCCAGCGATCCTTGCACCAGCCGCACATGCTTTCCTCACCCCCATTCGTTGTGATGGCAGTCCAGAGGCGGTCGATTTCGTCCTGATCTTCACACAGGATCATGAAGGACACGGCTTCGGTTGGTTTGAAATGAGGACCGCCGTTCAGGCCGGCATAAGGTTGTCCGTTCAGCGTGAAATTGACGACCAGCGGTTCCCCCTTGCCGGCGGATGGATTGTCATTGGGCGAGTCCCATTCCAGATGAACCTGACTATCTGGCAGAAGGCTGCAATAGAATTCAGCGGCTTCACGAGCCTGATTTTTGTCGAACCAGAGATAGGTGACGAGCTTTTTCATCCTGGGTTTCCTCTCAATCGATCTTCAAGGTTCGGCGATAGCGGGATCTGTGACCACCGGAGCAATCCAGAGAATTCCAAAACCATTGCCATCCGGATCTTCAAAGTCGCGCGCATACATGAAATCTTCTTCGTGAATACCGCCGACATCCGCTCTACCGCCAAGTTCCACTGCAGTAGCGGCAATCTTGTCGACGTCTTCCCGATCATCGGTCGAGAGGCTGATCAGAGCTGTTGACGTTGTTCGGACATCGCCGATTTGTTTCGGCGTGAACTGAGCAAAGATTTCGTGCTTGAGGAGCATAATGTTGATGGCATCGGACCATGTAAGGGCCGAACCGTCATCACTGCACATCTGGTCATTTCTTTTGAAACCGAGTGCTTCGTAGAATGCCGTCGCGCGTTGCAGGTCTGTGACGGGCAAATTCAGAAAGATCATTCTTCTCATTGTTTGCTTCCTCCGGTCAAAAGGACTGCGTCAGGCTGCGGCGACAGATTTCGCCAGTTCGTTCAATTGTTCAGCCGCCGCGCCCCAGCCTTGCTCGAAACCCATGTCGATATGCTGTTTCATACCCTCTTCAGTGGCGTGTTTCGCGCCCCAGACCATTCTGGTCTTACCGTCAGAGGCATCTTCCAGCAGAACGTACCCCGTCATGAAGGACTGCGGTTGCGGTACGAAGCCCTCCTTGTAGGCATCGGTGAAGATCAGGATTTTTTCCGGTTCGACATAGAGATGAATTCCGTCCTGTGGCATCTGCTCGCCATCCGGCCCGATGAAGGTCATGGATGACTTTCCGCCGGGCCATAGGTCCAGCTGATGCACGTCAGCCTTCCAGGGTTTGGGGCAATACCATTCGCTCAGGAATTCTTTCTCTGTCCAGCAGCGCCAGACGACGCTTCGCGGCGCGTCGATAATGCGATCGATGTTCAGGTCAAAGCCGGTTCCGGTTTCAATCACTTTCGTCATGTTCCACTCCCTCAATGTTTATTGGCGAATAGCAGGGCAACATAGTTTCTGAGATGGGCAACGCATTCGAGCGATGCCTCATTGCTGTCAGTCGCCTTGGCGAGAATGTAAGCGCCCTGAAGCGTGGCCTGCGTATAGTTGGCGAGGCTTTCGGCGGTCCATGATGGGGTTAGCCCATGTTGATCCATTGCGGCCTGAATATCCTCGACCAGCGTTCCTGCGTGACCAAATATGCTGTCGCGGCAGGCCTTCCGGATCTCAGGCGCGTCTCGATAGACCTCCTGCACCATGGTGCCGACCAGGCAGGTGAATTCATGCACTTCGCCGTCCATGATGGATCCGCGAAAGTCGATATAGCCTAGTACGCGGTCCAGCGGATCTTCGTGATCATGATAGGGCGCCTCCAGAAACAGCGTTCCCGTGCGTTCATCCCAGAACTGCGCAGCAGCCTGACCAAGATCATCCTTGCTTTTGAAATGATGAAAGAATGCGCCCTTGGTGACGCCCGCCTCGGCGCACAGGTCGTCGAGAGTTGTTGCGGTGTAGCCGTGCTGACGGATGAGCTTCACAGCGGCGTCCAGCAGTTTTTCGCGAGCAGTTGTTCTGGGGGCCATCAATTTCTCCTTGTCTAATGCATACCAACTGGTTGGTATGTGTGCAAGTCAATATTTGGCGTTGCTGAATTTTGAGCTATAATTTCGGTGGGAGACTTGCCATGCGTTGCAGATTTCTTGCGGTGGTTCTTTTGAGTTCGCAGCTGCCAGCTCATGCTGATGATCTGGCAGAGCAAGCCTATGCTGCCGGCGCCTTTGTTGAAGCCAAGACCTATGCAGAACAGGAGGTCGTTTCAGCAGACTCGCTGGCCTTTCAGGCGCGAAGCCTGCTTGCGGAATGTCTCTATCTCGGTCACGTTATTGATCAGAATCTGACGGAAGCCGAAGATCTGTCACGGCTCGCTTTGAAGATAGACCCTTCGCACCTTGAGGCGCGATTTCAGCTCGCCGTCGCCATGTCGTTGCAGGCCAGAAGCCTGGGAATATGGGAAATCGATGAGCAGGGCATTCCCGAGCGGACGAATGAGCTGACAGATTATCTTCTTGAACGCGACCCGGATAATGCCTGGGTGCATGGTTTCATGGCCGTATGGCATGTTGAGGGGCGACGCAAGGCGGGGGCATTTCTGTCGGGTTTTGCCGGGATCAGTCTCAAGGACGCGGAGATGCATTATCAGTTGGCGACGCAACTGGATCCGGAGAATCTGGTACTTCAATGGCAGTATGGACGCGCCCTTGCCGCACTGAATGCAAAAAAGTATGCCGATGAGATTGAAGCCATCATGAGGATGGTTATCTCCAGAGAGGCATCGGACGCGCTTGAAGAGCGTGTGAAGGTGCGGGCAGCAGAGCTTAATAAATATGTAGCAGCTGCCGACTATCAGACTGCGGAGGACTTCGCAGCAGCATTGCTGTAAGGGGTTTTCGCGCTGGATTTTCAGTTAAAAAACAGACATGCGACATATTGGTGACTGACAAACCAATGAAACTGTATCATGGTCAAAGTTGAGAATGGATATCAATAACTGAGTGCGGAACTCGGCGTTATCCACATCGGGCTATCGAAATTGAAAGTGAGACACCTGCAATGACATCAGAGCGACAGATACTGCCGCGATCTTTAGCCATCCCAAAATCATGGAAAACACTCGATTTTGGAAGCGTATTTTCTGCCTTCATCTATCCGGCTCTCGGGGTAATCGGCCTCGTCACAGCGATTGTTGCCGGACTGCTGATGGAGAGCGTTCAACTTCACTGGTATTATGCGCCAATCGTTCTGGCAGTCATCGCGGTCACGGTGGTGGTCTGCAATATCGGTATTGGTGGGCTGCACCGCATCTGGCAGCACAAGGCCGGAGACCTGCGTGCGCCGGCACAGATTATTGTCATGATCAATGTTCTCCTAGCCATGCAGGGCTCGATCAAGGATTGGATCAACTACCACTCCCAACATCACCGGTTTGCGGACAAGCCGGGCGATCCACACAACCCGTTTGAGAGCAAAACCTGGGCCTGGGTTGGCTGGATCATGTTTCGCGACGAGAAAGACCTGAAGCGGCCAATGCCGCTCTGGATCAAGAATAATGTGATCGTTCGGATCTGTGACCGGAACTATAATCTGCTCGCATCTCTGATGCATTTTGGCATTCCGGCGATAATTTATCTGATCGTCTGGGCGGCAGGTGGTGACCTTGTCATTACGCTTCTGATCCATGCGGCCGTGGTGATTGGCCGGGCCATGCAGTTCCACGCAACGGTTCTGGGCATCAATGTTTTCGGTCACCTGCAAATGCCGAAATGGTTTACGTACACGCTGGCGCTTCTGACTGGTGGAGAGGCCTTTCATGACCACCATCATGACGAGCCTGTCTCTATTCTTCACCTGCCAAAGCGTGGGTTCTGGAACCGTATCTTCGACTATAATGGCACCTTCTTCCTGATGTGCGAGAAGCTGAGATGGGCGAAGGATTTTCAGATTGCACCGCGATTTCTGCCGGCCAAAGTCAAAAGCTAAGTCCGGTTGAACCGACTGAAGGAAAAGGCGAGCTGCGGCTCGCCTTTTTTATTGCGCGAGGATCATCGCATCACGCTTCTGCGCAATGCCATCAAGCTTGGCATGAAAGAGTGACCAGTCATCGTCATCCGCAATGGCAGACCAGAGGTGCTCAATCTCATCAATCAAAAGCGTTTCGGGCGTTCGGCGAGCGAAATAGGCATGATCAAGCTGAGCTGTGGGGGAGGATGATCTTCCCATCAGGTCTGCGCGAACTGGTGCGAAGCTTTCCTGTGCATAAAGGTCCGCGACAGGGCTTTTGGTTGCGCGGTGCGCGCTTTCGCTGCCGCCATACCAGTCAAAGAAAAACTGATGCCAAGGGACCTGGCTTTCTGTCATCCATGTGAATAGGCGCTCGAGCGTTCGAAGGTCGTCTTCCAGCGATGATGCTGAAATGCCCAGCTGGAAGAAGCAGTGATCTCGCAAGGCGTTCTGATAGGCAGGTTCGAAAGCTTTCAGGGCTTCGGTCAGATCATCAGCGTCTGCGAGAAGCGTGAAGGCTCCGCCGAGCTGTTGCAGGTTCCAGATGGCCGTCGCGGGTTGCCGCCCGAATGCGTAGAGGCCGTATTCGTCGAAATAGGCAGCTGTGAATTTCGGGTCTGAAACGGGCAAGAATCTGTATGGGCCGAAATCGAACGTTTCGCCGGTGACATTCATGTTGTCGGTATTCATCACGCCGTGAACAAACCCGGCGGCCATCCAGCTGGCCACCATATTGGCTGTGCGTTCTGCGATGCGAGCAAGAAGGGCCGGCGCCAGTGTAGCTGGGGCGCTCGCCGGGATGTCAGTGTGATAGACCGCGCGGACATGGTCGATCAGCGTCGCCATGTTCTCTGCCTCATCCAGAAAG
Organism: Ponticaulis sp.; assembly: GCA_002701295.1. Classification (GTDB taxonomy): domain Bacteria; phylum Pseudomonadota; class Alphaproteobacteria; order Caulobacterales; family Hyphomonadaceae; genus Ponticaulis. Next base: position 5,179 of record NZUJ01000097.1, read on the forward strand.
GCGAGGCGCTGAAAGGCACCAAAGCGCACATGGCTGTGCTGAAGCCGGACCATGACAGATGAACGGGTCGGCGATGGCTCATCATTGCGGGCCAGCTCTTCACCCGTTTCGATCAGGCTGAAGGTTTTAGAGGTCGGCACGCCTGAAGCTTCCAGCATTTCGGTGGCGAGGATTTCGCGGACGCCGCCTTTGAGGGTCAGTCGACCATCACCTGACCGCGAATATGGGGTCTGACCGGACCCTTTGGTGCCAAGATCGAGGAGCCGTCCGTCCTCCGCGCGAAGCTGGGCAAAGAGAAAGCCGCGTCCGTCGCCAATCTGTGGGTTGTAAGAGCGAAACTGGTGGCCGTGATACCGGATGGCACGTGGTTCCGGCATATTATCTGGCAGGGGTTTGAAACGACCGAAATGGCGCAGCCAGTCTTCATCGTTCAATTGAGCGAGTCCGATCGTTTCTGCCGCGCGGTCGTTCCGATAGCGCAGAATGGTTTTGGGAAAGTTGGCGGGTTCGACCGGGTCTGAAAAGTCCGGGCCGAGATCGGTAAGTGCTGTTTCGGGGGTATAAACCGTCATGACGGATGGCTTAGCTGAGGGATCGGGTAAGGTCTATTGATCGACACTCACAAACTGCCCAGCGCCTTGCCGACAATCTCGCCAGCATCGGCGATGGCATCGCGGGCCGGAACGGAGATTGAGGTGAGGTTCATAAATCCGTGGACCATGTTCGGATGTTCACGAATGGTGACAGGTACGCCTGCGGCGGCAAGCTTGTCGGCATAGGCGCGCCCTTCAGCCTTGAGCGGATCCCAGCCGCACAGCACAACATGGGCAGGCGGAAGGCCGGAAAAGTCGGCTTCCGGCGCAAAGAGCGGAGAGATGCGCACATCCATGGGATCAGCAGTCTCGTCCAGATAGGCGTTCTTGCAGAAATCGAAAAAGCCGGGTGACAGGAAAGAACCTTCCTGAAAAGTGAGGCCCTTGGACTTGATGTCCACGAACTGGAGAAGCGGATAAAACAGCAGCTGATAAGACGGTTCAGGGGCGTGATTTCGGCGGGTTTCCTGACAGATGAAAGCGGCGAGATTGCCGCCGGCGCTATCACCACAGACGGCCAGACGTTCGGGGTCGACATTCAGTGTATCGCACTTGTCCAGAACCCATTCATAGGCAGCCATGGCATCAAGGTGCGCGGCAGGAAACTTGTGTTCGGGGGCGAGACGATAGTCGACGGAAATGACCCGGCAACGTGCAGCTTGCGCAAGACGGATACAGATCATCTCGTGTCCGTCGAGGTCGCCAATAACAAACCCGCCGCCGTGGAAATAGAGAATGGCAGGCCGTTGGCCGATGCCGACAGCGTAAGGCGTGTAGACGCGTGCTTTTAGCGGGCCATCTGCGCCATCCACGATGATATTGTCGATCTGGGCAAGTTCAGGTGCATCGGATTCCCAGGCGCGTGTTGCCTGATAGAATTTCGACCGAAGCCGGTCGACAAAATCCTTCCACTCTTTTTTCGGAGCGCTTTTGTCGGGCGTTGACTGGTTGAAAAGATCAGGCAGTTGAAACTGGTTCAGCCAGTCCTGCAGCTTTGGATCGATGGCCATGCTCATTCCCGACTTGAACACTCTGAGAGTCTGAACGTGGCGTCGAAGGGCTCTTATTGCAAGATGGCTTGGTGTGGGATCAGCTGGCAGAAATCAGGTTATGGATAAGGGCATAATGCACGGCCTCAGTACGTGAACGAACACAGATCCGTTCCTTGGCCATTTCCACGTGGCGGTTCACTGTTGCCGGCGAGATATTCATGATCTCTGCCATTTCAGTGTCTGTCTTGCCTTTTGAAATCCAGTAGAGAACCTGGGTCTGGCGATCGGTGAGTTCGATTTCCGGGCTTTCTGCGGCCTTTTCCTGCAGCGCTTTGCTGTAGGCGTAGCGATAAAAGGACAGGCCGGCAAAATTGAACAGACGACGCGTTACCGGGTCATCACAAATCCGGTCACCATAGAAGCCGGTGAAACCGATCCGGCCATCGGGACCGAAAAACGGGACAAGAAATCCGTCAGAGACCCAATGCTCGCGCGCAATGTCGAAAACTCGCTGTTCTTCTGGTGTGATCACCCGTGTTTCTGCATGCGACCATGAAAAACCTTCCTGAGACTGGGAAACGGTTTTCAGCGCAACGTCGTGTTTGTGAAGCTCTTCCTTGCGATAGCGGGTGAGCCATTCCCCGTCGCGCTTGCCGATGAGGCGACCGACAAAAGGGTTGCTGTTTCTGGAAGGCGATCGGATTTCGACGCAGGAGACAACCTCGACGCCAAAGGGGCGCATCAGGGCCATCATGGCATCTTCAACGGATTTGTAGTCTGCGTTCCGATCAATCAGATCCCAGACAACATTATCCAGCAGATTTTTGTTCACTGGCTACTTCACCCCTCCAAAAGGCAGAGGCTCAACTAGCAGTGCTTGCCGATAGGGGCTACCAACCGGCAAGCGTGAACGCGTTCATTGTGACTGTAGGTAGAAAATTGGCAATTTGTCGGGCGGTAACACCCAACTTCTGCCTTATCGAGGCGCCATGACCATGGTCATCTGGCGGCCTTCAAGCTTTGGTTCCAGCTCAACTTTGGCGACTTCATCAAATTCGCCTTTGACGCGCTGAAGAAGCTCCATACCCAGATGCTGGTGAGCCATTTCCCGTCCACGGAAGCGAAGCGTGATTTTCACCTTGTCGCCTTCTTCAAAGAACCGGGTGATCGCTTTTGCCTTCACCTGATAATCATGCGTGTCGATATTCGGCCGCATCTTGATCTCTTTGAGATCAGCAGATTTCTGCTTTTTGCGGGCTTCGGCTTTTTTCTTCTGCTCAAGGAAGCGCAGCTTCCCGTAGTCGAGGATTTTACAGACCGGCGGTTCGGCGTTCGGAGAGACTTCGACAAGATCCAGCCCAGCGTCGCGCGCCGCGTCTAGCGCAGCAGATGTGGGCATCTCTCCTTGTTTTTCCCCGTTTTCATCAATCAGAAGGACACGGGGGGACCGGATATCTTCATTGACCCGGGGTCCAGACTTCTGAGGCGGCTTAGCCGGCATGGGACGACGTGCTATGGCAGGTGCTCCTAATACAGTTATTGTTGATCGAAATATGACGTATTCGCGGCCAAAATTCAAGTTTGTGGCAGGACGTGAAGCGCCTTAATTGCGTTTTTAACGTCATTTACGGATACGAGTTCCAGAGTTTCCGCCTGAACCACGATCACATTGCTGCCGCGTGGCCGGGCGAGATCGGGATCTGACTCGCTGGTCGCAAACAGGGCAATTCCAGGTGAACCTGCAAGAGTTGCCATGTGCATTGGGCCCGTATCATTCCCGATGGCGAGGGTTGCATGCTTGCCCAGAGAGGCGACCTGAAACAGGTCTGTGCGAGTGCAGAGTGTCTTGGCTTTGGGTTCGGAACGAACGACCAGATTGCCGATTGGGCTTTCACTTTTGCCGCCAATCACGACAGGTGTGACGCCCTGACGGACAAGCCATTTGGCCAGTTCAACATAACATTCTTCAGGCCAGCGCTTGGCCGTTCGGTGGGCGGACGACCCCGGGATGAGAAGCGCAAACGGCCCTTTGAGTGAAAAGAAGGCGGGCGTCAGGCGCGGAGCGTTCCGCAAGGCGGGTTCTATCCACGAGAAATCGGCCCGAGGCATATCGGCATAGGAATAGCCTTCAGTCGGACCAATGCCTGCAATGGTGAGCTGTTCGGCCAGGCGCTCGATCGAGTGCATCTGGCTTCTGTGTTCGGTATCGTGCTGAAAGGCAGCACCCGGCGCGGCACCTGACCATAGCGGCGGATTGGGGCGTAGCGCCTGAAAATAGTTTCCGGTGCGGCCGCTATTCTGGAAGTCGTAGATGATGTCGTATTTTGCTGAGCGGAGCCTGCGGATGAGTGAGGTTGTGCCAGACGCATCTTTTGGCCGGCCATCGGTTTCAACCCGGTCGAACCAGGGGCAGGCTTTGGCGAATTGCTCGAATGGTGGTGTCGTCAGCAGTGTAATCTGCGCCGATGGATGGTGGTCGCGTACAGCTTTCATTGCGCCCATGGCGAGCACAAAATCGCCGAGTGCGCTCAGCTTTATGATCAGGACTTTCTGGGCTTCATCGCCCGGGTTTTCAGTCGTCTTCGCCATTAATCAGATGCCCGGGCTTTGAGGCTGATTGCGCGATCATACACGTCCAATGTTTTCTCTTGCAGAGCGGCGGTCGTAAAATGTTCGAGAACATTCGCGCGGGCAGTTTCTGCCATGTGGAGGCGTTGGGTATCCGGTTGGTGGAGGAAGGACCGGATCGCGTCGGCCAGTGCGTGCGCATTTCCCGGCTCGACCAGCCAGCCTGTTTCGCCATGACGAACGGTTTCGCGTTGTCCCCCATGATTTGAAGCAATGACCGGTTTTCCCATCACCTGTGCCTCCACGGCGACACGTCCGAACGCTTCGGGGCGAACAGACGGCGCGAGAACCAGATCAGAGGCGGCATACAGGTGTGGCATGTCCGAGTAATGTCCTGAAATCTTGACCAATTCGTCAAGGTGCAAGCGCTTAATATCTGACTCAAGCGCGTCGAGATAGCCCGTCCTGCCTTGTGCGTCACCAATCAGGGCAACGCTCAGCAATGTTTGCTCATCCGAAGAGAGTTGAGCCAGAGCTTCGAGAAGCAATCGCTGGCCTTTCCATTCCGTCAGGCGTGCGGGCAGGGTGAGTAGATAGCGCCCCGCCGACTGAAGGCTTTTTCTGAGGTCTTGCGTGCGCGACGGGTCAAGCTGAGACGGATCGAACTGCCGCGTATCAACGCCGCGTGGGATGGTGACAAGCCGCTCTTCAGGAAGCGGATAAGTTTCGCGAATGTGTGCGGCTATGAATTCAGAGTTGGCAATCACGAGATCGCCGCGTGCCATAACCGAATTATAGAGCTTTTTCGGCGCCGATTTGCCGCCATAACTGCCGTGATAAGTGGTCACAAAAGGCGTGTTGGTGGCCCTTGCAGCCCAGAGTGCGCTCCAGGCAGGGGCGCGGGAACGGGCGTGGATCAGATCGACCTGTTCAGACCGGATGATGTCGATCAGTCTGGACCGGTTTTTCCATAGAGTGAAAGGCGACTTTGATTTGACAGGGAGCCGAAACAGTTCACCTCCCAGCTTCTCCAGCTCGCTTTCAAGCCGTCCGCCCTGACTGGCAACAAGAGCTCGCCCGTTCGCAGTGGTTACCGCTTCCACGATTTCCAGAGTTGTTCGTTCTGCCCCGCCTGCATCCAGTTCGGGTATGACTTGCAGGACGGTGAGGCCGGGCTTAACCAAAACAGAAGAGACCTTTTCTGAAAGCGGGCGGAGACCGGACAATGACACAGACGTTAAAGCGCGACGATGGCGAAACACTTGCCTACACGAAAGTTGAGCCCGCTGCCAATAAGCCAACACTTGTCTGGTTGTCCGGTTTTAATTCCGACATGTCCGGGTCGAAGGCGTTGACTGTTGAAGCCTTCGCTCGCGAGGAAGGCTACGGCTATCTTGCTTTCGATTATTTCGGGCATGGGCAAAGCTCGGGCGATTTCGCAGACGGGACGATTTCCCGATGGCGGGAGGATTGCCTGGCAGCAATTGATGCTCTGTCAGAAGGTCCGCTCGTGCTTGTCGGATCCTCCATGGGTGGTTGGATGTCTCTTCTCACGGCGCTTGCGCGGAAGGATCGGGTGAAGGGCATGCTGCTGATCGCGCCAGCGCCTGATTTTACGGAAAAACTGATGTGGCCGAAGCTCTCTGCCGAGGCGCAAGCGGAGATCATGGAGAAGGGATATTGGATGCGGCCAACGCCATATGGCGAGCCATACCCAATCACGAAACAACTGATCGAAGATGGCAAAACCTGGAGCGTGCTCGACGCGCCGATTGAGTTAAGAGTGCCGGTGACAATTGTGCAGGGAAAGATGGATCCTGACGTGCCATGGACACACGCTTTGAAGGTGGAGGATGCGTTGGTGTCGACAGATTGCCAATTCCATCTTGTCAAAGATGGTGAGCACCGACTCTCGCGGCCTCAGGATATCGAACTGCTCATCATTTTGCTCAAGGCGCTTCTGGCGAGACTTTACTGAGTTTCTACCTCCAAAAATGCGACAGTCTGCCCCCTTTCATAACATAGGTTAGCTACAGTAGAGCACTGAGTAGACTAAACAGTACAGGAAAGTGTGTTGACGTTCTCAGAGCGCAATAGATAGTAACAATACAACTAATTAGAGGAATAGGCATGGCATCCGTAACTGCCGTGTCGGGGATAGAAAAGTCAGGGGCGCAGAACCTTCGGGTGCGGCTGCGTCAGGATACGCGTATCTGCCATGATCGCGTCGACGACGTTTTTGGCAAACTCGATTTCACAACGAGGGAAGGTGTTTGCACTTTTCTGCAGTGGAATCTGAGGGCCTATTCGTGTCTGGATGAGTGGTGTCGGCAATCCTGTCTCCTGCTCCCTGAGCGATCCACCATGATTGAAGAAGACTTGAACGTTTTAGGATTTGAATCCGAAACGAACAGTCTGACGCCGCCCGACCAACCGGCAGACCCGGAAGGCGTGGCTTATGTAGTTCTGGGCTCAACAATGGGTGCGCGCGTTCTGCGAAAAATCTGGCAGACGAGCACAGATGAAACTGTTCTGCGGGCCGGACGTTTTCTGTGCGATAACAGTCTCGACATTCCGTGCAGGGATTTGATGGCGAGTCTTAAATCGCAACCGCATTTGGGTGAGAAGGCAGATCGTATGGTGGAAACCGCCATTCAGACCTTCGATGTGTTTCTACGCTCCAGCCAGCAGGCTGAGCAAACTGAGAAAGTTTCCAATCTTGTCTGAGAA
>NZUJ01000098.1 GCA_002701295.1 Ponticaulis sp.
ACCCAGTCAACGAACTCGGCGAGATAGGATCTGCGCTGACGAAGCAGACTGATCTGAGCAGGCAGCTCATTCCAGGTCGAGTTGAGGCTATTCCAGACCTCAGTGGTCAATCCGAACCTGATCGCTCTCGCATTCTCCCGTGCATTTTTGATGCAGTTATAAATGCTGGAAGGGTTGGCTGGGTCGGCGACCAGATGCTCGATGGCATCTTCCCGACTGGCAGTATCCAGATCGCCCTCAAAGGTCCCGCTTGCGCCTGCCGCAATGAGGATCGAAGACCATTCATTGGTCAGAGGTCGGCCTGACTCATTCGGTAAGGTGACCATCCGGCGTGACATATCGATCAGTCGGGCAACATTGTCAGCCCGTTCTATCGAGCGGGCGATCCAGAAGAGATTTTCGGCAACTCGGCTCAGCATACGATTACTCCGTCAGAACCCAAGTGTCTTTAACGCCGCCACCCTGGCTCGAATTCACGACCAGAGAGCCTTCGCGCAGGGCTACTCGTGTCAAACCGCCTGGTGATACCTGCGTCGTCTGGCCAGTCAAAACAAACGGCCTGAAGTCGACATGGCGTTCGGCAATTCCTTCTTCGACGAGCGTAGGGCAGGATGACAGGGAAAGTGTCGGCTGGGCGATAAATGCGTTCGGTTTCGCTTTCAGCTTTGCGGCGAAAGCATCCCGCTCTGCTTGTGTCGACTTCGGCCCGATCAGCATCCCATAACCGCCCGATCCATGCACTTCCTTGATGACAAGCTTGTCGATATTGGCAAGCACATGGCTCAGCTGCGCAGGTTCGCCACAGCGGAACGTTTCGACATTTTTGAGGATAGGTTCTTCGCTCAGATAGAAGCGGATCATATCCTCGACATAGCAGTAAATAGCTTTGTCGTCGGCGACACCCGTACCTGGCGCATTTATGATCGTGACACCGCCGGCCATATAGGCCCGGATCAGACCCGGCACACCAAGCATTGAATCAGGGCGGAATTGTTCCGGATCGAGGAAGGCATCATCAATCCGGCGATAGATCACGTGAACGCGCTCAGCGCCACGTGTCGTACGCATGTAAACTTTGTCGTCTTCGATGAACAGATCACCACCTTCAACAAGCGGGATACCCATCTCGTCAGCCAGGAAAGAGTGCTCATAGTATGCGCTGTTAAAGTGCCCCGGTGTGAGGATCACACAATTTACCTCCCCCGGAAAACCCGAACCAGCTGGCGCCACGCTTTCCATCGTCTGGCGCAACAGGTCGGGATAAGTGTCCACAGGAGCAATATCGCCATTCATGAACAAGTCCGGAAACAGACGAGACATCATCCTTCGGTTCTCAAGAACGTAGGACACGCCCGATGGCGTACGGCAGTTATCCTCAAGAACAAAAAAGTCATCCAGACCTGTACGAACAACATCAATGCCCGAAATATGGGAGTAAATGTCTTTCGGCGGCCGGAACCCCTTCATCACAGGCTCGTAGGCTTCATTGTCGAAAACGATTTCGCTCGGAACAATGCCCTCTTTGACGATACGCGCATCGTTATACACGTCGGCAATGAACGCGTTGAGCGCCTGGGCGCGCTGGATCACGCCTTTTTCGACAGTCGACCATTCGTTTTTGGAGAAGATGCGCGGAATGATATCGAATGGGATCAGTCGTTCCGGGTCTCCACCCTCGCCGTACACGGCAAAAGTGATCCCGATTTTGCGAAAAAGCGTTTCAGCTTCAGCTGAAGCTGTCTTCAGATCGTTCAGCCCGGTAGCGTCCAGCCAGGCTTGAATTCGGCTGTATTCCTCGCGGACGATGCCATTTACGACCATTTCACTCGACATACTCGTGACGCGCCCCTGTTACCTCTATTGCTAGAAAAGCTGGCACGAGCTTGCCTTTAATCCAATAGATTCAGAAAAAAAATATTGTATATGTCTGTTTTGGTTGCAGACCGTCATGAATAGAGGCTAGCGAAACCTGTATGAGCATACGCATTGGACTGACGCACCGCACCGCCTACAAATACGACCGTCCTGTGATGATGGGACCTCAGATTATTCGTCTTCGCCCGGCACCGCATTGCCGAACACCGATTGTAAGCTACAGCCAAACGATCACGCCAAATGATCACTGGTTGAACTGGCAGCAGGACCCGTTTGGAAATTATCTGGCGCGCGTCGTCATTCCGGAAAAAACACGGGAATTTTCAGTAGAGATCGATCTGGTGGCCGACATGATTGCCATCAATCCATTCGATTTTTTTCTCGAAGACTCCGTTCAACAGACGCCTTTCGCTTATGAAGATGATCTGGCGCATCAGCTGCGGCCCTATCTTCAGACTGACATCAAAGGCAAAAACTACAGCAAGTTTCTGAAAAAGGCTGAAGCCATCTGGAATGAAGGCAAAGCCAAAGACCAGTCGACCATCGATTCTCTGGTCCAGATGAACCAGCTCGTCGAACAGGAAATCGGCTATATCGTCCGAATGGAACCGGGTGTGCAGACTCCCGAGGAAACCCTGACGATCGCCAAGGGTTCTTGCAGGGACTCAAGCTGGCTTCTGGTCAACGTCTTCAGACACCTGAATGTCGCTGCTCGATTTGTATCTGGCTATCTTGTTCAGTTGACTGCCGACATGGAAGCCGTTGACGGACCTTCGGGCCCAAAGGAAGATTTCACAGATCTCCACGCATGGGTAGAAGTCTATCTGCCAGGCGCGGGCTGGGTCGGCTTAGACCCAACATCGGGATTGTTTGCCGGCGAAGGCCACATTCCACTGGCGGCGACACCGTCTCCAATGTCAGCTGCCCCAATCAGCGGCGGACTTGAGCCTTGCGAGGTCGAATTTGACTTCGAAATGAAGGTCGATCGCCTGATTGACCCGCCACGCCACTCGAAACCGCTGACTATTCAACAGTCAGAGGAAATTCAGTCCGCTGGTCGTCAGATCGACGAACTGCTCGACAAGGGCGATGTGCGCCTTACCATGGGCGGCGAACCGACGTTTGTCTCTTCATCTGACCGCGATGCAGGCGAGTGGACCACAGAAGCCGTCGGCCCAACCAAACGCGTGTTTGCAGATCGGCTTATCCATCGCCTGAAGAATAAATTCGCTCCGAACGGCCTGCTCACTCACGGCCAGGGCAAGTGGTATCCGGGCGAACCCCTGCCCCGCTGGGCATTCGCCCTCTATTGGCGAAATGACGGCGAGCCGCTCTGGCGCAACACAGAATTGATTCAGCGAGAGGACGTACCTGCCTCATTCGGATCCGATGATGCAGAAACGCTGGCTCAAGCCATCGCGTCTCGCCTTGATCTGGACACGGAATGCGCTCAGCCAGTCTTTGAAGACCCGGCTGAAATCATCATGGGTGAAGGCAATCTTCCGATAAACCTCGATCCGGAAGACCCGAAGCTGAAATTGTCGGAAGAGCGGCGAACTCTCGCACGGGCATTTGAACAGGGCATTGGTCAACCAAAGGGCTTTGTCATTCCAATTCAGGCACAACAGGCCAGCAATAAGCAAGGCCGAATGTTTGAGTGGATGACCGAGATCTGGGAGACGCGAAGAGGTCGCTTGTATCTTGTTCCAGGCGACAGTCCCGCGGGCTTCCGCCTCCCCCTAAAAGCCCTGAATGAGCTCGATCCTGTACTTTATCCGGGTCTCATTCAAATCGATCCATTCGATATTTCAGGTAATATTCCGCCGGCAGCGCCGCTCCCGCCTCGGATGCAACCAAACGTAAAGCCAGCGCGTGGCAGTGCGAGCGGCAAAGTCCGGCCTGAACACAAACCGGAACGTGAATACATTCAGACAGGCGTGCGCACCGCATTGTCAGTAGAACATCGCGACGGACATTTGTGTGTGTTTCTTCCGCCGGTGTATTCCGCCGAGGCCTTTCTTGACCTGATTTATGCGATTGAAGAAGCAGCCGAGCTGACTGGTTTGCCTGTTCGTCTGGAAGGCTACCCACCGCCTCGCGACCCGCGAATTAGTGAAATCAAGGTGACTCCAGACCCAGGCGTCATTGAAGTGAATGTTCAGCCCGTATCTAACTGGGATGATCTCACTCACCTGACCCGAACGCTGTATGAAGAAGCACGCCAGTGCGGACTAGATGCCTCTTCATTTCTAGTAAATGGCCGCCCAACAGGATCGGGCGGTGGGTCGCACATCGTCTTTGGCGGCTCCAGCCCCGGCGATAGCCCGTTCCTGCGTCGACCAGATCTTCTGGGATCTATCATTCGGTTCTGGCAGAACCATCCTTCACTGAGCTATTTCTTCGCAGGCACATTTATCGGCCCGACAAGCCAGCATCCACGCATCGATGAAGCGCGGCATGATCAGCTCTACGAGATGGAAATTGCCCTCGATCAACTTCCGCCAGTCAGCGACTACGCCCCGCCATGGCTCGTTGACCGCGTCCTTCGGCATATTCTCGTCGATTCAACTGGCAACACCCACCGGGCCGAAATCTGCATCGACAAACTCTATTCGCCTGATGGTCCAGCCGGACGATTAGGCCTTGTCGAGTTCCGCGCGTTTGAAATGCCGCCCCATCCGGAAATGAACCTCGCACAGCAATTGCTGTTGCGTGCGCTTATCGCATGGTTCTGGGACAAACCTTATCTTGAGCCGCTCGAGCCACTCGGCACAGCGCTGAACGATCAGTACATGATGCCAAGTTATCTGCGTGCAGACCTCAACGAAGTCTTGCGCATTGTCAGCGAAGGCACCGGTGTTCACATTGACAAAAGCTGGTTTGACGCACATTTCGAGTTCCGGTTTCCATGGATCGGAAAGACGTCCTATGACGGCGTCGAAATAGAGCTTCGTCACGCCCTTGAGCAGTGGAATGTTCTTGGAGAAGAAGGCGCCGTTGGCGGCACTGCACGCTTCGTCGACTCCTCACTTGAACGCATTGAGGTCAAGGTCTCTGGCAATCTCGGTCACCGCGAGCTTTTGTGCAACGGCATCACCGTCCCGTTGACAGAGAATCCGGAAGGCGCGTCGAAGGTTGCAGGTATCCGATTCAGGTCCTGGCTTCCGGCTTCCTGTCTCCATCCGACGATCTTCCCGCACGGTCCTCTGACTTTTGATCTCTATGATCCGCGCCTCAGCAGATCCATTGGTGGGTGCACGTATTTCCCGACCCATCCGGGTGGTCGAAATTTTGAAACCCGGCCTGTGAACGCTCTGGAAGCCGAAGGCCGTCGAATTGCGTCATTCGATCCGAACGGTCATACTGCAGGGAATTTCGTTCCACGTGCAAACGTAAAGGATCGGCGTTTCTCGCACACACTGGATTTGAGACGTTACAAATAGTCACTTATCGCGTGGACTGGATCACAAATTCTTCATCCCCATCGAAGTGGAAAGAATTTGGTGTACATGTCTTACGTAACGGAAAGTCTTTTTGAATCGGTCATCGAATTCTGCGACTATTCCAATACAAGAATTACTCAAACGGAAAGTACCTGCAGTGAGCCGCAAAGCCTTCCTATACGGATCAATCCTGGTTCCGCTTTTTCTGATCTCGGCATGTTCGGGAGGCGGCGATAGTTCGCAAGCTGGAGGTTTTGGCGGTCCTCGCGCAGGGGGTCAGATGCCTCCCACGCTGATCGTCTCCGAAGAAGTTGTTTTCCGCCAGGATTCTGACAGCATCGAGTCAGTTGGTACAGCCCGCGCAAAACAGGCAGCAACGATCTATCCGCAGACTGCCGGAGAAGTCCTCAGCATACAGTTCGAGTCGGGGCAATTTGTCGAAAAAGGTGCCGTGCTCGCAACGCTCGACAGCGCTGAAGAACGGCTTGCTGTTGCGCGGTCAAAGGTCAATCTTCAGGATCGGGAACAACTTCTGGCGCGCTATGAGCGCATCGATGTTGATGGCGCGATTTCCGAAAGCCAGATCGATTCCGCAAAAACGGCCGTTGAAGCCGCTAAGATTGAACTCGATCTCGCGAGTGAGGCTCTGTCGCGTCGAACCGTCCGCGCGCCATTTTCAGGACATGTTGGACTCACCGATATCGACCCCGGCGCGATGATCACCCAACAGACAGAAATCACAAGACTGGATGACCGTTCGGTGCTTTATGTTGATTTCGCTTTGCCCGAGCAGGTGTTTGGACGCCTGCAGGCAGGTGACGTGCTACCGATGGTGCCGTTTGCCGCGTCGCAGGAAGTCGTCGAAGGTGTCGTGACCGTCGTGGACTCCCGAATTGATACTGACCGCCGTTCCTTTTTGGTACGTGCGGAAGTCGATAATTCGGATGATAGTCTGCGTCCAGGCATGAGTTTTCGAGTCGAACTGAACCTTCCTGGAAATATGTTTCCTTCCGTGCCTGAAGCAGCAATTGTCTGGGGCGGTGACGGCCCATATCTCTGGTCTGTTGTCGACAATCAGGCACAACGCGTCGCTGTCACGATCATAAGCCGTCAGGATGGGATGGTGCTGGTCCGGGCCCCTCTCGAAGAGGGTGACTACATCATCGCGGAAGGGGTGCAGAAAGTTCGTCAGGGTAGCCCTGTTCGCACGACAAACGCCGGACCGACCCAGTCCGAACGCGAGCGTATCTCTGGTCAACCTAGCTCAAGTGCTGCCGGCCGATGATGAACTTTGACCGCCTCGGCTTACCGGAACTTGCGGTCAAAAGACCGCTTCTCATTGCTGTTTTCAACCTTCTGATCGTCATCGCGAGTGTCGCTGCCTTGTTTGGCGTGGAGGTGCGTGAGCTTCCTGACGTCGATAGACCGATCGTCTCTGTTACGGCCTCGCTTCCCGGGGGCGCACCCGAAACCATGGATGCAGACGTGACAAGCGTCCTCGAGGGTGCTGTTGCCACCGTTTCCGGAGTAAAAGAAATCAATGCGAGCAGTGAGGAAAATAATTCTCGCATTCGTATCGAGTTCAATACAGGCGTCAATCTGGACGCCGCGGCTTCCGATGTGCGCGAAGCCGTCAATCGCGTTCAGCGGCGCCTTCCAGACCGTGTCGAAAACGTCTTCGTCACCAAAGCGGATGACGATGCCCGACCAATCATCCAGCTCGCGGTCGAAAGCAGCATTTTCGCTGAAGACGAGCTGACACGCATCATCAAGACTGACATTTCACCTGAGATTCAAGCGATTGATGGCGTTGCCACACTGCAGGAATTCGGAACCCGCGAACGCCAGATGCGCGTGGTGATCGATCCGCAGAGACTCAATCGTTTTGGACTGACAATCAGCGACATTGCCGCCGCCTTAAGACAGGCGCCCTTTGATGTACCTGTCGGTAGTTTCCGATCAGACGCTCAAGAATTGATCGTTCGCGCACAGGCGACCGCATCAACACCAGAACTGATCCGGGAAGTGATTATCTCCGGAGATGTGACGATTGGCGATGTCGGAGACGTCGTTCTCGGCCCGGCCGATGCCAATAACCTTCTTCGACTTAACGGCGCGCCAGTGATTGGTCTGGGTGTTGTTCGTCAGGCGCAATCGAACACGATTCAGATTTCTGACGCCGTCAACCAAAAGGTCGAACAGCTGAACCAACGGCTTCAGGGCGTAACAATCAGAATTACATCTGATGACGCGATCTTCATCAAGAAATCTGTGCGCGAAGTGCTGATCACGCTTTTGATCACTGTTTCGATCGTTATCGCGACCATCTGGATTTTCCTTGGTTCCTGGAAGGCAACGCTCGTTCCAAGTGTCGCGATCCCAGTTGCCCTGATCGGAACCATTGCTGGCATCTGGATGATGGGCTTCTCGATCAACCTGTTGACCTTGCTGGCACTTGTGCTCGCGACGGGACTGATCGTCGATGACGCGATCGTTGTGCTCGAGAACATTCAGCGACAACAATATCACGGTGCCGGACGACGGGCTGCCGCAGCCGTCGGTACGCATCAGGTCTTCTTCGCGGTAATCGCAACAACTGCCGTTCTCGTGGCCGTGTTTGTGCCGATTTCCTTCCTGCCGTCGACAGTCGGTCGGCTGTTCCGCGAATTCGGATTTGTTTTGGCATTCGCAGTGATCATTTCGTCATTCGTGGCTTTGACGCTGTCGCCAGCAATCGCCTCAAAGCTCAATCTTGCCGAGAACATGGACAAGAAAACATTCATCACTCGCTTTGGAAACGTTCTGAAGGATGGATATGGGCGTGTTCTCAAACTGTGCCTCAGATTTCCGCTGACAACTTTTTTCGTCAGCTTGCTGATCGCTGGCAGCGCTTATTTTGCGCTTCAGAACATCGATTCCGAATTGGTGCCGAATGAAGACCGTTCAAAATTTGAAGTGATGGCCAGTGGTCCAGATGGCGTTGGCCTCTATTTTATGGAACGTCAGGCTGATGAGCTTGAAGCTGTTCTGCAGCCATATCTGGACTCTGGTGAGATCGTTTCGCTGTTCACAACCGTCGGACGCTGGGACCCGAATCGGGTCGGCATTACAGCGGAGCTTGCCCCATGGGAGGAGCGAGAGCGCAGTCAGGACGACATCGTAAACGAAGTTCGCCGCCCACTGGGCCAAATTCCTGGAGTTCGCGCATCCGCTTTCGGTCGGGGCAGCCTGAGCTTCGGCGGACGCGGTCGTGAAGGATTGCAGGTCGCTTTGACGGGGCCAGACTATGAAACGATTTATCAGGCGACTCGCAAACTCGCAGATGCCGTCGAAACCCAATCTCAGATACTCACAAACGCTGAAATTTCATATCAGCCAACTCAACCACAATTGTCCATCAACGTGGACAGGCGCCGTGCAGCGGACCTGAATGTTCCGCTCGATCAGGTCTCTCTCACCCTCCGAGCAATGGTGGGCGGAGAGAATGTAATCGACCTGAACGTACAGGATCAGGTAATTCCGATCATGCTTGAAGCCGAGCCTCGAGCCATTGAGACACCAACCGATCTGAGCAACTTGTTTGTCAGGTCCAGTGCGGGTGCACTTGTCCCTCTATCCAGCCTGACAACTCTCGTTGAAGAAGGGGTCGCCGCTGAGCTTGAGAGAGTTGAACAACGGCGCGCGATTGATGTTCAGATGGACATTATCGGTGATGTTTCGATTGCTGACGCCATCGTTGAAATCAACCGTATTGCAGACGAAACTCTACCGGAAGGGATCGGCCTGATCTTGCGTGGTGAAGCTGCGACACTGGGGGAATCCAACCGCGATCTGATGCTCACCTATGGGTTCGCGCTCGTCATTGTATTTCTTGTACTCGTTGCTCAGTTTGAAAGCCTGACCAGCCCCTTGGTTATTCTGGTCTCTGTGCCGTTCGCGCTCGCTGCTGCTGTACTGTCCATCTATTTCTCGGGCGGTTCCCTCAATATCTATTCTCAGATCGGCCTGATTCTTCTGATCGGATTGATGTCAAAGAATGGTGTTTTGCTCGTTGAGTTTGCTAATCAGCTGCGCAAGGAAGGCAAGTCAATTCACGAGGCAGTCTTCGACGCCGCAACCATTCGCGCACGCCCGATCGTCATGACGGTTATTTCCACTGCCATTGGTGCGCTTCCGCTAATTCTGTCGACTGGCGCGGGCGCAGAAGCGCGAAACGCGATTGGTTGGGTCATATTTGGCGGCCTAGGGCTGTCGAGCATTTTCACGCTGTTCCTGACACCATGTATTTATCTGGGACTGGCGCGGATCGGTTCTTCCAGAGGATCCAACACTGAAGCTGAATTGGCTGCTGAGTTGGATGATTTTGAACAGTCTCAATCGAGACCTGCGGGGCCTGCAGAGTAATGATGCGGCAAGTTTTGTGCGTAACGGCGCTTGGATTCCTCGTAAGCGCTTGTCAGATTACACCAGAGAATATTTCAGCGGACGTCGAACTCCCTGAAGCCT
Source organism: Ponticaulis sp. (assembly GCA_002701295.1). GTDB lineage: Bacteria > Pseudomonadota > Alphaproteobacteria > Caulobacterales > Hyphomonadaceae > Ponticaulis. The sequence continues at coordinate 9,825 of NZUJ01000098.1, forward strand.
ACCAGACAGGGTCAACACTCCAGTTTGACGAAACGCTGAACGGCGAATGGTGGCTGGGGTTCGAAGACCCTGTACTCAATCAACTTGTCGACCAAGCCCAGGCTGACAATCTGGATGTCATCGAAGCTGTCTATCTGCTCGCAGCCACCTATGAGCAAACACAGGCTCTCAGATCAGACCTTCTTCCAACGATTGACGGTTTCGTCAACAATCAGCTCGGCACACTACTCACGTCAGGTCTGGATCTCACATTTACGGGATCCACAGGCGTGGGCGGAACTTACAATCCTGATATCACCGGTCGATTGAAGAACCAGATTTCCGCGTCGGATGCTGACTTCATCGCAAGTCAGTTCGGCATCGCCAATCTTCGTCGGCAACTCACCCAGTCAATTGCACTACAGTATGTCGAGCTGCGCCGCGCTGGCGCCAGACTGGCACTTTTGGAATCGACGCTGGATTTGCAGCGAAGAACTCTTGAAATCGTTGAGTCCCGCTATGCTGCAGGCCTGTCTCCAAAACTCGACGTCGATCGGACATCTGCGGACCTCGCCCGTACCGAAGCGCAGCGCAGCGTATTCCAGGCAAACCGGAAGCGCGCAGAATTCGCGCTATCTATTCTGACGGGCCAGCTGCCTGGTGAACTCGCCTTCGGCAGCGCTAAATCAGACGAAATTCCCGTATTCGATGCCGGTCCGTCGATTGCCCTTCCCGCAGATCTCGTTCGACGTCGACCTGACATTCAGGCGGCCGAAGCGCGTCTACGCGCCGCCACGATTCGCATCAGTGTCGAAAAAGCAGATCTTCTGCCATCCATTCGCATACCGGGTCAGCTTTCGACGGGTTTTGGAGATGTGTCCGGACGCGCCGATGAACTTGCGCTCAGTCTCACGGCCATTGTCGATATACCAATCTTCGATGCTGGACGGCGCCAGTCTGAGGTCGATGCCCAACGCGCACGCGCTCAAGCCGCGGCTTCTGCTTACAAAGCCAGTATTCTAAGTGGTCTTGTCGAAGTTGAATCTGCACTCGCACAGGTCGAAGCCCTTCAGATCACACTCGAACGTCAACTGACGGCTGTTGCATCCAGTGAAGCCGCGTACCAACAACTCGACGCTCTCTACAGAGAGGGTCTTGCGAGCTTTATCGACGTTCTCGACGCACAGCGAACATTGATCTCAAGCCGGGAGTCGATTCTGCAAACAGAAGCCAGTCTGGCGATTGCAATCATCCAGCTCTATGCCGCGCTGGATGTCGGTTGCAGTGATGTCGATCTGGCAGGGTGTGAAACAGAGTTCGACAGCGCCGAACTCTGATCAACGAGTTCTCGCCTGGTTAAACCTCAGCCAGGTCTGCGAACTGTTCCTTCAGTTCTTTTTTGAGGATTTTTCCGTTCGCATTGCGTGGCAGAGGGTCGGTCTGGAACCGCACGACTTTTGGCACTTTGAATGCCGCCAGATGACCAGCCACAAAATGCCTGATCTCTTCTTCAGTTGCTGACATTCCAGGTTTCAACTGAACCACTGCACCGACTTCTTCACCCAGAACGCGATGAGGAATACCAACAATAGCGGCGTCCATTACGGCTGGGTGCTCATAAAGAACATTCTCGACTTCAATACAGTAGATGTTCTCCCCACCACGAATGAGCATGTCCTTCGCTCTATCGACAAGATAGAGAAACCCTTGCTCATCCATGCGGGCAAGATCGCCTGTGACGACCCAGCCATCCTTGAAGGTTTCCGCTGTTGCATCGGGCCGCTTCCAATATGATTTCGCATTGGATGGCCCAAAACACCAAAGCTCGCCAACTTCACCCGGCCCGAGCGTTTCGCCGTCTGGACCGACAATCTTCAACTTGACAGCAAGCCCCGGCAAACCAGCACTATCTGGCTTGTTGATATAGTCTTCAGCCAGATTGAGAGACGCCGTCGCACAGGTTTCCGTCATGCCCCAACCATTGGCCGCGTGAGCTTCCGAGAAACGCTTCTTGATCGTGGAAACAAGATCTGGCGCCGATGGCGCGCCGCCGTATGAAATCGCTTCCACAGATGACAGATCATACTTGTCTCGGTCTGGATGCTCCAGAACCTGCCAGGCAATCGCCGGTACACCGCCAAATACCGTGATCTTTTCACGCTCGATAATCGGAAGCGCCTCACCCGCGTCCCATTTATACATGCTGACGATTTTCTGCCCGCTGTGCATGGTTGGCACCAGAACGGCAAATGCGCCGGTCACATGGAAAAATGGAATGGAAAGCAGATTTGCTTTCTGCGGCTCATCCGGACCATTCACTGGTGGCATCTCACCTCTGCGAAGATATGCCCGCGCCTGATTGCTGAGAGAATTAAACAGGTTGGAAACAACTGCGCGATGGGTAGCCACAACGCCTTTCGGTTTTCCAGTCGTGCCAGACGAATACATGATGGTCGCTTCGTCTTCCGGATCGACTGTTACCGACGGCAAACCGATATGGTCCAGTCCTGCCCATTCTGTTGAGGAACCGATAAGATGCTCCATCGGAATGACTTTTGGATCGCCATAATCTTCTTCACACCGGGCGATAATCACACGATCCAGCGACGGCACATTCTTCCAATGTTCCTGAATGCGCTCAAAAATTTGTGGATCGACAATAGCGAGCCGCGCACCAGAATTCTCCAGACCGTATTCCAGCTCCTCGCCTTTCCACCAGGAATTCAATGGCGTAGCGATCAGTCCGGAGACAATACACGCCCAAAAGGCAACCGACCATTGCGGATAATTGCGCATGGAGATGGCCACACGATCGCCTTTTTGGAGCCCATATCGGTCGAGCAATGCAGCAGCCAGATTCTCGACGGCCCGAGCGTGCGCGTCAAAAGTTACACGCTCATTTTCATAAACGAGCATATCCCTTGGCGCCCACATCTGGGAACCATACTCGAACATTGCCCGCAATTGTGGATAGGCATTCTTATAGGTTTTGACCGTGACACCGCGGATATCGGTGTCCTCGAGTTCGAATACGGCGCCTTCACCCGAAAGTGCAGCGTTCGCGTCTTCGATACTCATGGCTGGCCAGCCTTCCGGCAAGGCTGCTGCAGGACTTGTTGTCACGGCTCTCTCCCTAGAATGATTTTTGTATAGTTCACTCTAAGGACAGCAGATTTGAAAGGGTAAATGCAAGAATTCTCGACGATTTTTGCGATTAAATCGCCGCCATCTTAAGTGCCGTTACGTCACCCCGCCCCAGTGCCGAAATCGCATTTTCTGCAATATGGCGCGCATTCAGACCTGCCATATCGTACATCAGTTCCGGCTTGTTCTGGTCCAGAAAAACGTCTGGAAGAACCATGGATCTGATTTTGAGGCCACGGTCCAGACGCCCTGACTGAGCAAGGTATTGCAGTGTGAATGACCCGAAACCACCAACGCTGCCCTCTTCAATCGTGAGAACAACTTCATGATGCTCAGCGAGCTGATTGATTAGGTGATGATCAAGCGGCTTAGCAAATCGCGCATCGGCCACCGTCGTTGAAAGGCCTTGCTGAGCCAGCATGTCCGCAGCTTTGAGGCATTCTTGCAAACGCGTACCGTACGAAAGAATAGCAATGCTGCTGCCTTCGCGTACTACGCGACCGCGACCAATTTCCAAAGCAGACAGATCGGCCTTTGGAATCTCAACACCAATGCCTTCACCACGTGGATATCTGAAGGCAGACGGACGATCATCGATCATACTTGATGTCAGTACCATTCTGGCGAGTTCTGCTTCATCCGACGCCGCCATCAGTACCATGTTGGGAAGGTTACCGAGATAGGCTATGTCAAAACTACCGGCATGGGTCGGACCGTCCGCGCCCACCAGTCCGGCACGGTCGATAGCAAATCTGACAGGCAGATTTTGAATGGCCACGTCATGGACAACCTGATCGTAGCCACGCTGCAGGAAAGTCGAATAAAGCGCTGCAAAGGGTTTGAACCCATCAGCCGCCATTCCGGCTGCGAATGTTACAGCATGCTGTTCTGCAATCCCGACATCGAAGGTTCTCTCTGGAAATTTCTCTGCGAATACAGAAACACCCGTACCCGACGGCATCGCCGCCGTAATGGCGACGATTTGTTCGTCCGCTTCTGCAAGACGGGTCAGCGTGTCGCCAAAAACTTTGGTGTAAGACGGTGCTTTAGGACTGGATTTCGCCTGCTCACCAGTAATGACGTTGAATTTTGAAACGCCGTGATACTTGTCAGACGCATTTTCGGCAGGCGCATAGCCTTTGCCTTTTTGCGTGACCGCATGGACGAGAATTGGACCATCGATACGGTCACGGACATTCTCAAGCACAGGAATCAACACGTCCAGGTCATGACCATCCACAGGCCCGACATAATAGAAGCCAAGCTCCTCAAACAGCGTACCTCCCATGGCGAAGCCACGCGCATATTCTTCCATTTTGCGCGCCGGCTTTTCGAGCCCGATAGGCCTGACGAGATTCTTGGCGAGTTTTCTCAGAGATCTGTACGGTTTGCCGGAGACGAGCTTGGACAGATAATGGCTCATCGCCCCAACAGGTGGCGCAATCGACATGTCATTGTCATTCAGAATGACAATCAGCTTCTTGTTCAGAGCGCCAGCATTGTTCATCGCCTCATAGGCCATGCCCGCAGACATAGCGCCGTCGCCGATGACACAGATTGCTTTATCGTCGCGTCCGTCAAGATCGCTCGCTACGGCGAAACCAAGACCTGCTGAGATAGAGGTTGATGCGTGTGCTGTCCCGAATGCGTCATACTCGCTTTCAGCGCGTTTGGTGAAGCCGGACAAACCGCCCCCCTGACGCAGCGTTCTGATCCGATCACGACGACCGGTCAGGACCTTATGAGGATAACACTGATGGCCAACATCAAAGATCAGCTTGTCATGAGGCGTATTGAAGACATGATGGATCGCGACAGTCAGCTCGACAACGCCAAGTCCGGCGCCAAGGTGACCACCAGTCACAGAAACAGCGTCGATGACTTCTTTACGAAGCTCATCGCAAATTTGTTTCAGTTCTGTGGGCGTTCTGTCTCGCAGATCAGCCGGCAGGCTGATCTCATCGAGTAAGGACGTCTGGCTCATTCATGTTTCCAGTTCTAGAGCTTGTATTCGCTCTCTTATTTTCTTCGGTCCAGAATAAAATCAACAGATTGCAGCAATAGATAGGCACGATTGCGGAATATTGCGAGGTGATCTTTCGCCTGGGCGGCCAGAAGTCGCACTCGTTGTTTCGCACCATCTACGCCGAGAACGGAAACGAAATTCGCTTTCCCCGCATCCTCGTCCTTCTGTGTCTCTTTTCCGAGCGTTTCGGTATCCCCTTCAATGTCGAGAAGATCGTCCGAAATCTGATAGGCTAAGCCAAGGTCATGGGTGAACCCCTGAATCGCCTGTCGTTCAGCGTCACCAGCCCCACCCAGAATACACGCAGCCTCACCGGCATAGCTGATCAAGGCCCCCGTCTTTAGTCTCTGCATGCGCGTGATTGAGTTCAGATCCTGCCGGATATCACCTGCCAACATGTCGATCATCTGACCGCCAACCATGCCTTGCGCGCCAGATGCTCTTGCGAGCTTTTCAACGAGCTTACAGCGGATATGTCCGTCGCTGTGCGTGTCGCGGTGTGCAAGAATTTCAAAAGCGAGTGTCAGTAGGGCATCGCCGGCCAGAACCGCCGTCGCCTCATCGAACTGCTTATGGACGGTGGGTTGTCCCCGACGGAGGTCATCATCATCCATACACGGCAGATCATCATGGATCAGCGAGTACGTGTGAACACACTCAAGCGCGGCAGCTGTGCGCATCAGAGCCGTCTCGGGCGCTTCGAACATTTTTCCAAGATGCAGCACATAAAATGGACGCAAGCGTTTACCTGTCGCCAGTGCGGCATATCTCATGGCGCGCATCAGCTGCGCCTCTGGCCCATCAGCAGGCGCAATCAGCCTGTCCAGTACCACTGTGACCTGGTCTGCTATTTCATTGAGACATGTTTCGAATTCAGCAGTCACAGAGTCAGTCATCAAGCTTGGACATCACTCGGCTCGGCACGCGCCTCGCCGTCCTGATTGAGAACGATCTGCTCGACCTTAAGCTGAGCGGTCTTGAGTTTCTTCTGACAATGCGCCTTCAACTCTGCGCCGCGCTCATAAATCTGGATGGATTCTTCCAACGGAACCTCGCCACCTTCGAGCTTCTCGACAATCGTCTCGAGCTCTTTCAGCGCATCTTCGAAACTCAGTTCACCAACGGGCAATTTCTCAGACATCAGTCTCTCCTTCTGCCCGACCATAGAAGCGCTCGGAGCGGAACTCAATCGCGTGTTTCGCGAGTTTTTCGGAATTCATACATCCGGAAAGACCAATACGCGTCTCCCCCGTCGCGTGTGCATACCCAACCACGTTTCCTAAGCCTTGGACGCAGCATGCGATTGAACCAGCCATGGGCAGCCAGATAGACTTTTCCATCCTTCGCGCAGTCGATCAGGAAGTCTGTCGCGCGTTCGGCGCGCTTCTCAGCATCATGGATTCCCTCACCATCCAGTTTGTGGCCACGCATCCATGCTGCACGTGCAAGAATATTCCAGGTTTTGGGAAGAAACCTCACGCGCTCCCACTGTGGCGGAGGGAGATTGGCTTCCCAAAAAAGATCATTTTGTTCAATCTCCGCCCATGGCGCCGCCATCTGAGCGGTTTCAACAGCTCTCGGTCGACTGGAAGCGAGAACATGTCGGGCATCTTTGACAATGTCTTTCAGATCGTCCGGGGCGCTTTGATCCTCGGCGAGACCACCTGCTTCGTATCGCGCCCACCAGTCTTTGTATTCACGCCAATTGAGACGAGGTCCCAAACGCCGATCAAGAGCGGGACGACCATGTCTTGAGATTATGATTGGTCCTATCTGCTCAACAGATGGAGCAGTTTGATCGGAATTGGTTGGAGACATGACTAGTAAATCGCTGTGACCCATATACTTCCGGGCCACTCGGCCACACCCTGCGCTTTCGATACTTATTTGTTAGCCTTGTGTATTCAGTCTAACAAGACGGTAATCGACAGAACGCGTCACTCTTCTCCAGCTTCGGCCAGTTTTTGGCCGGAATGGGACAAACTTCCAAGCATTTGGCGCGCTGCACTTCCAACACCACGGAGTCTTCCCGAGAAAGTCGGTTCACAGGTTCGAATCACTTCGTAGCGGCGGCGAACCTGACCCGCGAGATGACTCAGTTTCGGGATATGCGCGTCTTCCAGGCCGCGCCAGCTTTTCTCACCGAATGCAGCGAGTCTGGAGACTGGAGATTTTGATCTCACCGTCGCCCGAACAACAGGAATCTGCAAATTGGTGAAGAACTTTTTGTAATAACCTGCAGAAGTCCCGAAGTCATAATGAACATAGCCGCGCTCACTCGCTTCAGGCAGGATGTGATTCTGAATCAGAAACCCCGGCGCGTAAGATGAATACTTAGGGTCATACGCCGGTATCCAGCCATGAATTGTCGCGCTGCAGGTCAGGTTAAACTCTGCCGCGATCAGTTCATCGCCGATTCGCAACGTATGCAAATACCCTCGGCAAGTCGGGTCTTCTGAGTCCCAAAGTTTCCAAAGCATCTGACGAGACCAGTCTGGAGACAGAACATCGTGCCGACCTGTCATCACATACTGAGCACGCTTCCATTCGATCAGCTGATCGAACATTGCGATATTCCGGTCATCAAACCTGAAAGTCAGATCGCCAATCTCTCGTTCGACTTTCCGACCCAAACGTCTCATTTTTTTCGCGTGTTTGGGGAATTCTTTCTGCTGACGCTCAAAGATGACGTCTGCGCCCTGGCTGAGGTCGGCAACATATGCCCCATCTCGTTCAGACGCATAGTCTTCAAAACGAGATTCAGGGTCGTAAGCACTGCTCATTCGCACACAGCTCAAACCTGCCTGAGAAACCAGTTCTTCCATGTCACCGCACCAGGCAGCTGACATGATGGGGCCGTTGTAATCGCAAAATGGCGCACCAACAGGTTCGGCATTCCGCCCATTGATCTGAAGTGGCCAGAAGAGTTCAGGCTTGTCGCCAATGCCCGCAACCAGCACTCTGACATCTTTTCGAAGTTCAGAAACCACGCGTGTAAACGCAACAGCGTAAAACGGGCTTTCATAGCCGCCGTTTTCAAGTCGAAGCTGTTCCCATCGGCACAATTCTGCCGCGGTCAATTCCGAAAACCTGACAAGTTTACACTGCATTGCGCCACCCTATCGTCACGCAATGTCTCTCATAATTGGGATAATTGGTTCCTAACTAATCCGACAAACTTTTCCAGACCCGGCCTTTCGGGCAACCAGATTCATAGCGGTCGCAGAAATTCAGGGTAAACAGCACCGTATCGGCACGTCCGATCAGGTTTTCATACGGAACAAAACCGATGCTCGGCTCCTGACCGTATGGGTTTGGTTCACATCCGGCCTGATCAATCACGCCCTGCTCATTCTGAGGACAATGCCCGCTCAACGCCCGTCCGTCTGTTGAGTTATCCCGGTTATCACCCATGAAGAGATAATGCCCTTCAGGCACCTTGAAAACAGGCGTAGTCGAGTAATTACGGAGCTGAAGTATGTGGATCGGATACGAGCGTCCTTCTGGCGTCGTCTCGATCAGCTCATCAGCTGTAAACAAACGTCCTTCTCGCGCTTCTCGATATCTCACCCGTCGCTGCGGGTCCTGAGCCATGGGCTGGCCATTCAGAATGATCTTGTTGTCGACGACCTGAACAGTATCACCTGGCAGTCCGATCAGACGTTTGATCATGACCTTGTCGACATGCGGATGTCTGAAAACCACAACATCAGCACGTTGCGGCATGCCACCAAGAAAGCGCCCGTCTCCCTCAGGAAGCATCTTTCCCAGTCCAAGCGGAATGGAATAGCGAGAATAGCCATAGGTAAATTTAGAAACGGCAACCCGGTCACCAACCTGAAGAGTCGGAACCATGCTTTCACTCGGAATCGAGCGAAGTTCATAGACCACCATGGAGAACACAAACCAGATCGGCAGAAATATCAGAACAGTGACAATGAGTTCCTTGAGCTCATTGAGAAGCTTCTCAAACAAGGATTTCGGCTCGTCGTTTTCGGCCTTCTCGTCACTATCTACAATGTCGTTCATTTGAGGCGCACCGCTGTTCCATATGCCAAAATCTCAGATGCTCCCTGCATAATCATTGCTGTGGAGAATCGCACATTCACGATCGCATCTGCCCGGAGACGGTCAGCGTCTGCAACCATGCGATCAAATGCCTGTTCACGCGACTCACCCATCAATTTCGTGTATTCGTCGACTTCACCGCCAACAATCGTTCTTAGTCCGGCAACGATATCGCGACCGAAAAAGCGCGCTCTGACGACATTTCCTCTCACGATACCCAGCACTTCGGAAACCTCACGGCCCGGCACCGTTTCTGTAGACGAGATAATCAACCTCAGCGCTCCACGTTTTTGGAGTAATAGTCGTCCTCTTTGTTGTTCAGACGATCAAGGACAACCTTCAGAACAAGCACTGCCATACCCAGACATCCCAGCACAGGCAATACAAGACTTGCCAGGACGAGTGTCTCGACGATGCCCTGACCGCCCGTAGAAGCTGCGATGATTTGAAAAACAATCGACACACCCCAACCAATCCCGCACAGGATAATCAGCGTTATACCGATCAAATAAAGCAGACTGCTCTGTTTCTTCAGTTCAGCCTCCCACACGCACGCAAAGCCAATTAGTGAACGCCTGCCGCTTCAAATCTGGTGCCAGAATTGACATATCAGGACGCGGGCCTTCATGGCTTGTCTCCAAAGATGGGGTCTTATACCTTTTTCACCAGATGTCAGACTGCATGACCGCAACGCCCTCAGATATAGATTCAGCTGTAGACGCTCTTAAAAACGGCGACCTGATCGGAATGCCGACAGAAACCGTCTATGGGCTTGCCGGAGATGCCGGGAATCCGTCCAGTGTGGCAAAAATCTACGCCCTGAAAAACCGCCCTGCTTTCAATCCCCTCATTGCCCATGTGTGCTCGATGCAGATGGCAAGCAAAATTGGCCAGTTTTCTCAGCTTGCGACCCGGCTTGCCGAAGCATTCTGGCCGGGGCCCCTGACACTTGTCGTCCCGGCTTCAGACGACTCACCTGTCTGCGATCTCGCACGCGCTGGTCTCGACACGCAGGCGATACGCTGGCCTGCCCACAAGGTCGCAACTGAAGTCATCCGCCTGTTCGAACGGCCCGTTGTTGCGCCATCGGCCAACAAATCTGGACGCATCAGCCCAACCACATCACACCATGTCCGGTCGGAATTCGGCTCTGATTTGGGTGTGCTACTTGACGGCGGCGCGTCGGTTCTTGGTCTTGAATCCACGGTAATTGCCATCATCGGAAATGAAGCCACATTGCTCAGATCCGGTAGTCTCGACCGTGCAGACATCGAACGCATCACAGGCCCTCTGACAATCGCCGGCCAAGACGATACTGCACCCATTTCGCCTGGCATGTTGTCCAAACACTATGCGCCAAATGCCCGCCTGCGGCTGATGATTGATAGCCCCGATCCTGACGAAGCCTATCTGGCTTTCGGGCCAGCCGAAAAATTTGCGCTGAACCTTTCGGAGACCAGCGATCTGAAAGAGGCCGCATCCAACCTTTACGCCATGCTGCGAGAGCTCGATCTCGGTCATGACAAAATCGCGGTCGCACCAATACCTGAAACAGGACTTGGTGAAGCGATAAATGATCGCCTTCGTCGAGCAGCCCTTAAATAAAGCCCTTCAAGAAGTTACACTCGCCCCATGGACAAGTCAGCCACCGTACTCCCGACATCGTTTCTGAAAGAAGCTCGAGACATTCTTGGCACCAAAGGTGTCTCAGTTGCAGCTGAAGAGCTTGAACCGCATCTCGAAGACTGGCGGGGCAATTACAAAGGCTACTCACCCGCCCTGCTCAAGCCAGCATCAACCGAGGAAGTGTCTGAAACCGTCAAACTCTGCGCCCGACACGGCGTGGCGATCACGCCACAGGGCGGAAATACCGGGCTTGTAAATGGCGGTCTGGCGCATGGTGAGATCGTTCTGTCATTGACCAGAATGAATTCGGTCAGGTCTGTAGATGCGCTTAATAATTCACTTATTGCTGATGCTGGCACTCCGCTGACCACTGTTCATGAAGCGGCCGAGAATGCGGATCGCTTTTTCCCGCTGTCACTCGGCAGTCAGGGAACCGCAACGATTGGCGGCCTGACGTCTACAAATGCCGGCGGCGTGGCCGTCCTTCGTTACGGCATGATGCGTGATCTTCTTCTCGGACTTGAAGTCGTCACACCTTCAGGGGACGTCTGGAGCAACCTCAAAGGTTTGCGCAAAGACAATACAGGTTATGATCTTAAACACCTGTTTGCAGGCGCTGAAGGAACACTTGGTGTGATAACGGGGGCCTGCCTGAAACTCTTCCCTGTTCCACAAACCTCAACCGCCTGGCTATGCCTTGAGAAGGCAGAGGACGCGCTTCAGCTTCTATCGCTATTTCGCAAATCAGCGGGCGACACAGTAACCAGCTTCGAACTGATGATGAAAAGCGGGGTAGAGCTGGCTTGCAAGGAAATATCGGCGTGTCGTGATCCATTACCCAATGAGGCGCCGTGGCGAATTCTGGTGGAGTTATCATTTGCGCGAGATGACCTCGCTCAACAGGGAATGGAAACGGCACTCGAG
>NZUJ01000099.1 GCA_002701295.1 Ponticaulis sp.
CAGGTGAGCTGGTCGCCAATGGCTTCGTGAATGAGGACGGCGGCCACAGAGGAGTCGACGCCGCCGGAAAGGCCGCAGATCACGCGCTTGTCGCCGACTTGCGCACGGATTTTCGCAATCGCTTCGGCGCGATAGGCGGCCATTGTCCAGTCGCCTTTAAAACCAGCAACATTATGCGTGAAGTTTCGCAGGAGCTGTCTGCCATGAACGGTGTGGACGACTTCGGGGTGGAATTGCGTGCCGTAAAAGCCGCGTTCGGGATCTGAAATCACCGCGAAAGGCGCGCCCGGCGAGCGAGCCACGACGCCGAAACCGGGGGCCATTTCGGCGACATGGTCGCCATGGCTCATCCAGACTTCTTCATTGTCGCCGCCGACGAACATGTCTTCGAAGAGTGGATCGTCAGAGACTTTTTCGATGAAGGCGCGACCAAATTCGCGGCTTGTGCCGCCTTCAATTGTGCCGCCCAACATGTGCATCATCGCTTGCTGGCCGTAGCAGATGCCAAAGACAGGAATTCCGAGTTTGAAGACTTTCGCATCCGGCAGTGGCGCATCTTCCCAGTAGACACTGGACGGGCCACCCGAGAGGATGATCGCCTTGGGGGCGTAGGCTTCAAGGAAGGCCGCATCCACTTTGTTGAACGGGTGGATTTCGCAATAAACGCCGCTTTCGCGAACGCGCCGGGCGATCAACTGGGTCACCTGAGACCCGAAATCGATGATGAGAAGATGTTCGTGTGCCGTCATGGCGCTCTATAAGCCCGAATCGAGGTGGAGTTCAATTGCTGGCGCGTGACTCTTCGTCAAATTCAGTCGTCAGCCCATGATCCATTTGGCCAGCTTGCCTGAAACGCGCAATGGGACGGAAGATTTGGCGAAGTCGAGACGGGACATTGTCAGGAAGCTGTCGCCATTGCCGTGCCGCGTGATGTCGCTGAGGGGAATTGAGATTTGCGGGTGGAACATCGAAAAAGCGATGAAGGGCTTGAGATGGAGATATTGGCTGTCGCGTCCGACGTTCAGGGATGATTTATAATGGCCCAGGCTAAACATGCCGCCCAGAGTGCCGGTACACATTGTCCGCCATTCTGCGTGATCGGAAGGCTGAGCCGGATAGCTGGCCGCGAGCTTTCGCCAACCGCCCTGAAACGCGATCAGGCCCACGATTGAGCTCCACAAGAGCGGAAACACGATGAGAAAGGCGAGAATGATGGTCGGGATAAGAAGCGCGTCAGACATGGGGTGAGTGTAGCGGACGTTTGGATCTGGCGAGCTGGGCTTGTGCGTTTTCCTGCAGGAGCTGGAAATATCTGATCAGCCTGTCGCGTCGATCGGTTTCGGTGTTCTTGCGCACAAGCGGTCTGGGCAGTGTTTCATCGAGCTTTTCGACAAGGCCCAGGGCGATATCGATCAACTGGTCTGCCGAGCGGACCGGATTCGGCGAGGGCTTCGGCGTGTCCAGAAGGCTGGTTCCCATGCGATTTTCAATCCAGGCGAGGTCGTCGCTCTGGGACGTGAGGACAGGTTCATAAAGTTCAGGTGCAAGCGCGATCGGTGTGTCACCAATACCGGACATGGCTTCGATCGTCGCGCGGTTTAACCTGCCAGCAGCGTTGAAACGGCTTGCTTGTTCGCCGGTCAGCTTGTGTCGAGCGAATGCCAGCGCAAACGTCTCCAGACTGAGCGACTCGTTGGTTCGCCGGATGGTGACTTCTGAGCGATCAATGCCCGCAAAATTCAGAAAGTCGAAGACAACATCCTGACCTTCGAGAAGGGACTTGTCGAACTTTCGGAGAACGATGTGTTGTTTGCCGAAAACCCGATCAAGTTTTTCAATCCGCATCTGGAAATCTGGCCAGTGTTTAATGGCGTTGATCGTGCTTCTGTTGTTTGTTTTGACGCTCTGCTGAAGTGCGCTGGCCATGTACGAGATCGGAGGGCGAATATAGAGAATGACGTCTATGTCGTCGGTAAACTCTCTGAGATATGCTGCGAGCCTGGGCGTTATCCCAAAGTCATGACGGCTGGACACATCTTCGGCAGAGAATATGACCGTCTTTCCTTCGCTTTCGCTGAGGGTTCTTGTTATTCTTTCACGCCAGACCTGTCGTTCTTTTAGCAGCTCTTCGTTAGTCAGGCCTTCCTTGATGAACCCGTGAAAGTCTTCGACCGGCTCCCGGAAGAGGAGCTGAAACAAGCTGGAGTGGTTGGGCTTTTTCCAAGGGGCATAGATGTGATCTGTCAGCGTGGCATCGGCTAACGTACGCTGTATCGATGACGAGCCCGTTTTGTGCATGCCCGCATGAATTATGATCTTCACAAGCCATTCCCCCAACTCTACTTGCGCAAGTCCCTGGCTGAGATCTCACGCCCTGCTTCCGCCACCACTCAGGTCATGGTCGTGTGGCAGGTGGATTGCGTCAAGCGAAAGTGGAGGTTCTGTATAGCTGCCAGTGAAATTTATTGGTGTGCGCCAGGTTTTGTCTACGCCTCGAACGCTCGTTTCAATGTCTTTTACGCTTCGGTCTCTTTGGCGTCTCAGGGCCAGAAGCGCGTCGGACATGGGGACAGCTTAGCAGAAGTCAGGTCTTTGCGAGCTGGGCTTGTGCGTTTTCCTGTAAAAGCTGGAAATAGCGGATCAGCCTTTCGCGTCTGTCGGTTTCTGTGTTCTGGTTCGAAAGCGATTTGGGTAGTGTTTCATCGAGCTTTTCGACCAGACCCAAGGCGATGTCGATCAACTGGTCTTCTGAGCGGATTGGGTTCGGAGAGAATTTCGGCGTATCCATCATGCTTGTGCCCATGCGCTGATCAATCCAGGCAAGGTCCTGTCGGTTACGTTTTAAGACGCGTTCGTAAAATTCCGGCGCAAGAGCGATGGGCGTATTCCCGGTTTCTGACAGAGCGCGCACCGCAATCCGGTTGGCTCGCCCTGCGCCTTTAAAGCCCTTGGCCAGGCCATCAGTGAGTTTGCGCTGGGCAAAGACCAGTGCCAGTGTTTCTAGGCTGAGGGATTCATTCGTGTTCAGGATGTTGATGTCTGACGGGTTGATGCCTATCCACGTCAGAAAGTCCGTTACAGCATCGCCATTGGTCAGGCCGGACTTTTCAAACTTGACCAGACGGACATTGTTCGCACCGAATATCCGATCGAATTTTTCCAAACGATCGCGATAATAAGGCCAGAGCTTGTTTGGGTTCAGGCGACTAAGATTGTTGGATTTGACATTCTGCTGGAGGGTGCTGGCCATGAATGAAACCGGCGGCCGCACATAGCAGATGACTTCGATATTCTGAGTGAACTGACGCAGGTAAGCGGCGAATTTTTCGGTGATTCCAAAGTCGTGACGGCTGGACAGATCTTCGCCGGAATAGACAATGGTTTTGGCGGCATTCTCTTCAAGAGTGGCAGTATTTCGGGTCAGCCATTCCGTGCGTTTGGCGAGAAGGTTTGCGCGAGTGAGGCCTTCGATTTTAAAGCCGCGATAGTCTTCGACCGGGTCCCGGAACAGGAGTTGAAACAAACTGGAATGGTTCGGCTTTTCCCAAGGGGCGTAGGTGTGGTCAGTCAGCTTTGCTTCCGCCAGCGTGCGCTGAATGGAAGACGAGCCCGTTTTGTGCATGCCCGCATGAATTATGACTTTCATACGCTACTCCGTTTTCCACTGCCCATGATCCCGCGTCGTACGATCATGGCGCAACTTTGTCTGTGTTGTCGATCCAGTTGCCGTCGGGTTCGTATGCCAGAATATCTGCCCGACAGAACGGACCATTGATTCGGTAGTGGTTCATTCCGGGTGAGGTGAGTGTCTGATCCCAATTTGACCCTTCGACCAGGAACAGAGCATACGGCCAATCCTGACCCGCGATAGCTGGATGATCATCAGGCTCTGTTTCCCAATTGAGGGCGTGGGCGTCCATTTCGACACCCTGGCTCACCACGAGTGCTTCGACAAATGTGAAGGTCAGACGGAGATACCGGTCTGCAGGTTTCAGTTTTTGCGCGCCCAATTTGCCGAGCAGGGCCTCTGCTTCGGATTCCGGGTCGACCGACGCGTAGTCCCCGTGGCGCGGGAACAGGTCAATCTGAAGGAATGCACCAGCCCACTGAAACTGAAAGTCGACGAGTTCCTGCGGAAAAGCGCCAAACTTCATGATTGGGGTGAGTGTTTCAGGCATGGGTCAGCTCAGACCCGCTTCCAGTCTTTCGAGGTTTGCGAACAGCGTTTCCAGGTTTGCAGGACCATCTATGCGCTGGTCTTCAGGGAGCAGTGCCTGCACAGCAGGAAGGTTCTCAATGGCAATCGCGATGAGTTGGTCCTCGTCTTCAATGCCGGTCGAACCACTGGGTGGTGCGTCAAGGAGAGGTTCACCCATCTGGCGTTCCATCCACTTCAGGTCAGCTTGTTTTCGTTCGAGGACTTTGGAAACCAGATCTGGCGCGAACCCAAATTTCTGAGAACCGATCTGCGAGATCTTTCGATGGAGTTGGACATTCTGCTGCGTTGCGCCGACGAAGCCGCTTGGACGTTCCTTCGCGAACTTTCGATATGTGAACAGAACTGAGAGGGCTTCCAGGCTCAGACTTTCATTCGAGATCGCAACTTTGTCAGCAGGAAGATCTACGCCAATGCGGTCTGCGAAATCCAGAACGACATTGCCGTCTTTGAGATTGTCCCGATTGAACTTCACGAACTCCAGATTCTTCTTTCGGAACAACGAAATGAGCCGTTTCATTCGGCCACGATATTTCGGCCACATGAGGTTTTTCGGAAAGCTTGACAGCCCGGCGCCCTTAACGCTCTGAATGAAGCCGCTATTCATGTAGGAGACCGGTGGTCGCACATAAGTGATGACGCGGACCTCGGAGACTTTCGGTAGAATGAAGTCTGCAAAGTTCTTTGTCGTTTCCTCATAGGGCAAACCAGTGAGAACCTCACCTGATATGATGAGATTTTCCTTATTCGAGGTCGACAAGGTGCGTTCAAAGCGTTCCAGCCAAGATTGTCGATCTTTGAGAAGGTCCTCTCGGCTTCGGCCTTCTCGCGCGAACCGGTGATACTCCTCCACCGGCTCCTGAAACATCAGCGCGAGGGTGTTGGAGTGGTTTGGATATTCCAGCGGAAGATAGAGATGGTCTGGCATATTGAGCCGCGCAAACGTCTTCTGGATAGACGTGGAGCCAGTCTTCTGCATGCCCGCGTGAATTATGACTTTCATGTGCAGGGTCCTGTTTCCTAATTACGCTCGACCGGCGTTTCTTTTGCCGGGTCTTTTTTTGTTCCGGACCGGTCGGCGTCTGGGCGCTTCTGTCGTGCGTGAGGTGTTTCCAAAGTAGTCATCTACGATGCCGAGCTTGTTGACGAGCCGCTGGCGAGGGGTAGCTGCCGGTTTGATTGAGAGTGCGACCAGAGCGTGATCGAGCAGTTCAGGAGCGTTGGTGATCATTCTGGACAGATCTCGAGCGGATGAAATCTCTGTTTTATCGGGATTTATGTCTTCGCGAAGCGATCCGCGGACCCGGCCTTCGATCCAGCTCAGATCTTCCTGATAAAACTGGCACATCATTTCCTGAGTATCTGCACTAAGCGCAAAATCCGTCGAACCAACCGTTTCAAGAGAGCGACCAAGCGCTCTGCTCAACCGGCGCCGAACGGGATGCTTTGCCGCGGACATTTCTGGGAGCGTCTGAATATGGTTGAAGAGCGCAAGCCCTTCGAGGCTCCAGGTTGAGCCTGACTCTTTTGGACTTTCAGGAGCGGGTGTGCTGATCCGCCGGGCAAAATCCGATGCGACAGACTTACCGGGAAACTTTTCAGGCTGGAAACGCACATAATCCAGATTTGCAGAGCCAAGCTGAGATTCGATTTTCGCAAAACGCTGACGATAGTGTGGCCAGAGTGTTTCGAACTCAAATGAGATGCCTTGCCCCGAGAGCGCCTGCTGGATGATCTGCGCCCTGGAGTAGCCAGCAGGGGAATGGACATATGTAATCATCCGGATATGGCGGGCGTATTTCGCGAGAAGCGACAGAAACCTGAGCGCCAGTCGCTGACTTGCGGGGCGCGGACTGCTGAACAATTCGCTTGAAAATACGAGCGTTTCCTGCGGTTTGCCCTTGAGCGTTTGCTCAAGCTTGAGCAGCCAATCATCTTTGTCCCGAAGCAGCTGGTCTTTCGTTTTTTCGGATTTCCTGAATGCCGGAAGCTTCTGGATGTCGTCAGCACACAAGAGACCTATCAGACTGGTATGGCTGGCATCAGGCCAGTCGAACCAGTGGATATTGGCTTCTGAAAGTGAGGCAAGATAGCTCTGAACCGCGTCAGAGCCGGTATCGTCCATTCCGGTATGGATAATAACTTTCATCTGGCAATCCTGCCTGGTTTTAGGTTTGAGATACTGGCTTCTACCCGCCTATCGACCCGCTTTGGCTTTGAGCAGAGCGCTGATCTTTTCCGCTTTTTCTACGGCGGTCATTGACCTGCCAAGTTCAGACTCCGAGAGAAGCTCTACGAGCGCATGATCCAGTTCGTTCGAATTTGCCTCAGCGATCGCAATCAGGTCTTCGTCGCAGGAAATCTGGTTCGGTGCGGGCGCCGGAATGTCGCTGAGTTTTGCGCCCAGCCGATTTTCAATCCAATCAAGATCATCCTTGTTTGCTTCGAAAATTGGCTCCAGAAATTCTGGCGAGAAGCTCGATTTGCCGCTACCGATTGAGGACAGTTTTTCAATGAACTGATCGTTCAGTTTGTGGGAACCTTTAAAACCAGATGGCCGTCCAGAGCCCAGATTTCGCTGAGCAAAAAGCAAAGCCAAGGCTTCAAGACTGAGGCCTTCATTCGACTGTTCTATCTGATCAGGTGTAAGGGAAATGCCCAATCGACCGGCGAAGTCTGTTACGACGTCTCCACCTTTAAATTCGGAGCGGTGAAATTTGACAAGCTCGACATTCTCCTGCCCGAAAATCTTGTCGAGACGCTCCAGTCTGTCGCGATAACGCGGCCAGAGCGTATCGACTTTGATGTTCTTCAGTTTCGATCCTTTTACGCGCTGCTGGAAAGCGCTCATCATGAAGGAACTGGGCGTCCTCACATAGGCATATACTTTAAACTCAGTCGCCCAGTTCGAGAGATAGTCGGCAAGCTTCTGCGTCGCCATGCCAAACGTATCATTGGGCGCAGTGATGTCTTCTGCGGAAAAAATGAGGTTCGGCTTTGTGACCTGACTGAGCTGCTCAGACATTCGAAGGAAGTTTGCCTTTCTTTCACGAAGCAGCTCTTCACGCGTCTGGCCCGAAAGTTTGAACGAATGATATTCCTCTACAGGCTCGTAAAACTGCTGAGCAAACAGACCTGACAGATTTGGGCTGCGCCACTTCAGATAGGCGTAGTCGGGGTGGTCAATCTTTGCGAGCGTATCCTGAATGGAGCTTGTGCCCGTCTTGTGCATCCCGGCATGGATGATCGCCCGCATAATCTACTCCCCACATACCCGACACATCATCAGACGGCGATGTGCCCTGTCCGTCAACCAGCAAAAACTGAGGCTAATTTCCAGCCTTTTTCAGCACGGTAAAGAAAAAACCATCGGTTCCGGCCTTGAGGGGCGTCAATCTGACCGCGCCACCCGGTAACTGGCCTTTGCGGACAATATCTGCCCCTTTTTCTGTCAGCTGACCGGAATCAATGGCTGACTGGGCCGCGTCCATTTGTTTGAATGTGTCATGATCTTTCAGGAAGGCGTCGACCCGGTCTTCATCTTCTTCAGCGAGGAAAGAACAGGTGGCATATACAATCTTGCCGCCGGGTTTCACATAGTCGACCACGGTGCGAAGGATTTCATCCTGTTCTTCATTGCGTTTGGCGAGGGCGCTTTCCTTGAGCCGCCATTTTGTATCTGGCTTACGGCGCCAGGTGCCCGTGCCCGTGCAAGGGGCATCCACAAAGACGATATCCATTCTGCCCTTGAGTGCCTCAAGGCTTTCTGGCTCACGTGGGTGGCAAAGCTGAACATTGTGCGCGCCAGAGCGTTTGAGACGCGGAATCAGCGCGGAGAGCCGTCGGCCATCAATATCATAGGCATAGACCTGGCCTTTGCCGTCCAGCATGGCCGCCAGGGCGAGTGTTTTGCCACCACCACCAGCGCAGCAGTCGAGGACATTATCACCGGGCTGAACGTTCGCCGCGCAGGCCGCGATTTGCGAACCAGCATCCTGGACCTCCACCCAGCCCTTGGAATAGGCGGGGATAGTCTGCAAGCTGGTCTCTCGCTGGGATGGGTCTGGCGCGGGGATGTGATAGCCGTTTATCAGAATTTCCGATGGGTGACCGCCAGCTGTCTTGACCGCTTTTCCGGCTTTTTCAGCATCGGCTTTGAGCGTATTGACGCGCAGGTCGACAGGTGCGCGATGGCTCATGGCCTGTGTTTCCATGATCAGATCGTCGCCGAACACGCGTTCCAGATGCGGGGTGAGCCATTCTGGATAGTCGCCGCGAATGTGCGATGGAGCCGTGGTATCGGGGGCCATAAGGAGGCCTTCGCGTTCCTCAGCTGACAGAGCGGCTGGGGCATGCTCATCCTTCAGAGAGGTTTCAATGTCGCGGAGATCCCAATCCCAGGCAAACCGGAGCGCACCGAGGATGAGAGCGCGCGGTGTGTCGGACCCCAGCGCGTGAGCAAGAGAATTGCGATGGCGCAGGGCGTCGAGAACAAGACCGGAAACCCAGGCGCGATCTTTAGCGCCGGCATAGCGGGCGCGTTTGCCCCAGTCGCGCATGGCAGATTTCACTGGCTGATGCCTGTTCAGGATATCATCCAGAACCTGGATTGCTGCGTCGATCCGGCCGCCATTCTTCATTGTTCTGCTCCATCAGTCAGCCGCGGGTGTTAGCCGGAATTCGCCGTCAGGGAAAGGGAGCAGTAGTCCAGAAAGCGTCTAGTTCAGCGTGATGGCAGACTGAAGAGAGTCGATTGGCAGATTGCGTCTCAGCCTTTCCAGCCCCCGGCGCATCCAGCAACGGACGGTATTCACCGGCATTTTCAGATCGCGCGCGATTTCAACGCTGCTGAGTCCATGCAGAAAGCGCTGGCGGATAACATGAGCCATGCCCGATGGAAGCTGCCCGATATGGGCTTCGAGCATAACGCTGAGTGAGGTTGTCTCGGTTTGTTCGCTCGGTCCTGCGCGGTCATCATGAATTGTTTCGCAGATGGTTTCGTCAAAACGATACCGGTTCGACTTGCGCAATTCATCGATTGCATGGTTTCGCATGATTGTTCGCAACCAGGAAAGCGCGCGACCTTTTTCGGAATTGTAGGTGTGGGCTTTCTGCCAGACAGAAAGATAGCCGCGCTGAAGAACATCGTCGGCACTGTGTTCATCTGAAACAATCCGCCGAATTGAGCCGCGCAATGATCCATTTGTCAGCGTGTAAAGTTCGGAGAAAGCCCCTGTACTTCCACGTGCACATTCTGAAAGAACAGACGCAAGCGCCGCGTCTTCCTGGCCTCTATCTTCGAAAAGCGTATTCATCCCCAAGTCCAGTTCTGATTGACCTGGGAATTGAGCTAGACTGAACGGGGAGAGCGACGAGGCCGCGAAAAGGCCGATTTTGAACCGAAAAGATCGGAGGTCAGCTATCGCGCTGAATCCAGAAGAGAATTTAGTCCAAAAAAAAGAAAAAAATATGTAAACTCAACCGTGTAGTGCACTTTTTAGGTTGATTTAGATTAAGGAGAGGACGCCTGCCGGAGCAGATTTCCTCTCTCATAAGCGCGAATGGATAGCGGGTGTCAGGCGCGCGGGATTGAGTAGTTTGGCGCTTCGCGCGTCATGGTCACATCGTGAACGTGGCTTTCGCGGAGACCCGCACCCGTGATCTGGACGAACTTCGCCTTTTCGTGAAATTCTTCGATCGTTTTCGCGCCGACATAGCCCATTGCTGCGCGGAGGCCGCCAACCATCTGGTGAATGATCGGGCTGATTGGTCCTTTGAACGGGACCTGACCCTCAATGCCTTCGGGGACGAGCTTTTCGTTCGCGACTTCTTTCTGGAAGTAGCGGTCAGCTGACCCACGGGCCATAGCGCCGAGCGACCCCATACCGCGATAAGCTTTGTAGGAGCGGCCCTGATAAAGGAAGACCTCGCCGGGGGCTTCTTCTGTGCCCGCGAACATGGAGCCCATCATGGCGGAGCTTGCGCCAGCCGCAAGGGCCTTTGCGAAATCGCCAGAGAATTTGATGCCGCCATCTGCAATGATAGGTGTGCGAGAATCTTTCGCCGCTCGAGCGGCGTCTGAGATGGCTGTGAGCTGCGGCACGCCGACACCCGCTACGATCCGTGTGGTACAGATTGAGCCCGGGCCGATGCCGACCTTGATACAATCTGCGCCTGAATCAATGAGGGCACGTGTGCCGTCATAGGTTGCCACATTGCCCGCGACGACCTGCACCTTGTTCGAGATGCGCTTCACGCGCGAAACGGCGTCGAGAACGGATTGGGAGTGGCCGTGAGCTGTGTCGATGACAAGGACGTCGACACCGGCATCAAGGAGACGTTCGGAGCGCTCAAAACCCGCATCGCCAACGGTTGATGCAGCCGCAACGAGGAGGCGGCCCTGTTCATCCTTCGCGGCGTTTGGGTGAGCGACAGCCTTTTCCATATCCTTGACGGTGAGGAGACCAACACAGCGGTTCTCGCTGTCGACGACCACGAGACGCTCAATCTTGTTTTCGTGAAGCGCCTGTCGAGCTTCGTTCTCTGTCACGCCTTCGCGAACGGAGACGACGTTCTTCGTCATCAGGGCGGAGACCGGCTGGTCGAGCTTGTCGGCGAACCGGACGTCGCGATTGGTAATGATGCCCACTACCTTGCCCGGTTTGGCCGGGTCGTCGATCTCAACAACCGGATAGCCGGAAAAGCCGGTTTTCTCTTTCAGCTTTTTGAGATCGCGCAGAGTTGTCTGGGGTGTGACGGTTGCCGGATTGATGACAACGCCGCTTTCAAACTTCTTCACCTGTCGGACCTGACGGGCCTGCTCTTTCATGGTGAGGTTTCGGTGCAGAACGCCAATGCCGCCATTTTGCGCCATTGCAATGGCGAGACGCGCCTCTGTGACGGTATCCATGGCCGAAGAGGCGAGCGGTATGTTGAGCGAGATGGAGTTTGTCAGCCGTGTCCGGACGTCAGTCTGCGTCGGCATAACCTCGGACGGGCCGGGTTCGAGAAGTACATCATCAAATGTGAGTGCGGAGCGAATCTGCATGGGGTCAGCATCCTTTTTGGCCTAATAGTTGGATGTGACCACCTCGGCAAGAGGGAGAAGTGCGTTTCTTTTGTGACGAAGCTATTCTTCGGCACCAATGCAGTTCAGCAACATGGGGACGACAGGCAGGGTCGCGATTTGCTGTGCCTGAGGCAGTTGTGAAATTGCTTCCTGAGTTGTTTCAGCGCCATTGCGAATATTCTCGGCGATGGCTTCAATAATGACCGGCGAGAGAACGGCCTCCATCTGCTCATAGCTGCAGCTGCAGAATCCTGAAGACGCATTTTCATCTGCCTTCTCACACGAGGCGATGATGACCTGTTTGTCTGTTTTCGCACAAGCGGAAAGGAGAAGCGGCGCCGCCAGAATACCGAGCATCAGTTTGAGTTTCATGTGCGATCCGTCCTTGGAAACGTGTTGATCTCTGGAATGCCAGTGAATGTCTGTACGCTCAAGATTAAATCACAGGCCGGAATTCAAAAGCGTTCAGACGTGGTTTTGGTTTCAGTCGATCGTATGGTTTCCCGGAAATAGAGAAACAGAGGCAGCGCCATGGAAAGCCCGGCCGTGAGATTTGCAATGAGCACAAATGGCCAGCCGGGAATGGATTTCTCCTGCGATTGGAGGAATGACCAGACCAGAAACACAAGGCTGGCTATGACCAGATCAATGGTGAACGCCGCTGCAGCCGGGTTCACGAAAATGGCCCCGATAAACTTTGATGGAGAGACGCCATTTTGTGCAAACCAGATGATAAAAAATACCCAAGGCACCAAACCGCCGATGACAGTCATGAGTAGGTAAAAGCGTTTCATCACAGCCCCCTTCCTTTCAATGTGCCCGGATCGACTGATCCTCACAAGCCATCTTCGCCGAGCAGAAGGTTTTTCAGCCTTGGTTCGAGGGCCGGGCCATAGTCGCGCTCAATGCCATCGCGACACTGGTCGGCGTCGAAACCGGGTCTGGACGGAAAGCCGACACTGGGATGACTGATCTTGGCACCGGAAGAGACAAGCCGCGTGTGAAGCGCTTCCCATTCGTCCAGCGTGGGGTGAGTGGTGGCGCTGGGGCGTTTGAGACCTGAGATGAGTTTCGCCCCGGAGTTTGGGGTTTGACCAAGCGCGTAGTCGACAGAAAGCGTATCATCATCGCCAGCGAGTCTGCACTCGATTCGGATGTATCGCACGTCGCTGAGAGAAATCTCTGTTGTCTGGAAAGTGAACCAGTTGGAATAATGGACGCTATCCCTGGTGATGAGCGAATACTGCGCCCGATCCGGGATCTGAAAGAAGAGCCCGACCGCTAAGAGAATTCCGCCGAAGATCGCCATCATACGAACCATCGAAAAATGTGTCCGGTAGACGACGTCTCGAGCAGTGATCTGATGCGGATCTGAAATGTCTCCGGATCGGATCATGGAGGTGATCGTCATGGTCAGGAAGGGGCGATTTTGTTCCGCCTGGCTTCCCGTCCATCCGGACATCATCGCGTACTTGTTGAGGCCAATCAGCGCAAAGAAAATGCTGATTGAAAACATGATACCCGCGAGCACCATAAATATCACGGAAATGCCTTCGCTATCCTGGTAGACGAACCAGTCGAGACCTGATGTGCGTGATGTTTCCAGCACGTTGCGGGCGATCACATCCATGAACACGCCGGCTGCGATACCTGCGCCCGCGCTGATGATCATGGCAAGGACAACGATAATCACCGTGATCGTCTGTCCGGACTTTGATTCCGACAATTCAGCGAAGACTTTTTCGATGGCAATGTCCTGGACGGCCATCTGGCGTGCCGTGAGCGGGGAGGTTGAGGCGGGCTCGGCGCGCAGTTTTCGGTGAAGGGCGTAAGCGCCATAGAAGAGTCCGCCAAATGCAGCCAGCAAGGCTGCGACGAAGACGAGCATTATCGTAGTTTCACCAAACTGAGTGCCGAATGCCTGTGTGACGACGCCTAAATCAGTGATCTGATTGTTGACAATGGCATCAGAGAGAACTGAGTTCAGCGAGGCGAAGGTCGCAAGGCCCGCTGCAAAAGCGACGGCCATAGTCGGTATTGTTATCCAGCTATTGAGTTGACGCTCGTTGAACGGGCCCTCTTTCCGATTAGTCGGTTCGACCACCAGCCAGAGCGGGTAGAGCAGAACAAGCACCCACCATTTGGACGGCATGAACACGGCATAGAGGGCTTGAAAGCCCCACCCAGCCGCAAAGGCAAACACCTGAATGCAGGCGAAGGCTTTAAGGGCGTAACCGATATGATCTGAATACCGCGCCTGATTGAGCTGTTCAGAAAAATAGACGCATGCCGCAAGGATGATAAGGGCGACGGAGATCAGAAGTCGGGCGTCACCGGTTGGGAACATGCCAGCGGGAATTCTCAGAAAACAGGCAATCGCCATGGCCAGCGTAGCCAGCGCCGCGAGCGGTCTTTTCTGCTTTTGAAACGCTGTCATGTCTTCTGGGCTTCCTACGATTTGAATGAGTTTATTCGGAGTTTCCGCGCAAAGAAAAGCCCGCCGGAGGGGCGGGCTTTTCGGATTGAGTTTTCGCGAGACTTACTCTGAGGAGGTCATGAGTTTCTCGGAAAGATAGGTCACCTCAAGCGCCACGCGTTTCGCTGTTTCCTGAAGGTTTGCCGCTGCCGAGTGGCCGCCATCAATGTTCTCGTAATAGAGGAATGGCTTGCCAGCTTCTTCAAAGAGTTTCGCCATCTTGCGGGCATGGCCCGGATGGACGCGGTCATCCTTGGTGGAGGTCATGAAGAAGGGTTCTGGATAGTCCATGTCGGCGTTGAAATTGTTGTATGGCGACATCTTCTCCAGCCATTCACGCTCTTCAGGGACGTCTGGATGACCATACTCATCCACCCAGCTCGCACCGGCGAGGAGGAGATGGTAGCGGAGCATGTCGAGCAGCGGCACCTGAACAAGAACGGCGTTCCAGAGGTCCGGACGCTGGGTCAGCATGACGCCCATGAGAAGCCCGCCATTTGAGCCACCCTGAATGCCCAGATGTTCCGGGGTGGTGATGCCGCGGTCAATCAGGTCTTCGCCCACGGCGATGAAGTCATCATAGACAATCTGACGCTTGGTTTTGAGGCCAGCCTGGTGCCAGGCCGGACCAAACTCACCGCCGCCCCGGATGTTGGCGAGGACATAAGCGCCGCCGCGTTCCAGCCAGAGCTTGCCGCGCAGGGCGGAATAGCCCGGCGTCATGGAAATCTGGAAGCCGCCATAGCCATAAAGGAGGGTTGGCGTTGTGCCGTCGAGCTCAATGCCTTCTTTGTGGACGATGAAGTATGGGATCTTCATGCCGTCGGTGGATGTGGCTTCGTGCTGTTCGACAACCAGACCTTCAGCATTGAACTTGGCTGGCAGGCTTTTCAGCGTTTCGATCTCGCCTGTTTCAGGTGTGTAGCTGAGAAGCGAGTCCGGTGTGAGGAAGTCTTCGTAATTGATGAAGACCACGTCTTCTTTATCGCTGGCGAAGGTCACGCCCAGAGCGCCGTTTTCTGGCAGGTCGAGCGGCTCGGTTGTCCAGCCCGCATCACCTTTCACAAAGCGGAGTACCTTGCCGCGGACATTGTCGCTGATCGTCAGAAGGCCAGCGCCTTTGGTGACGGAGACGCCTTCGATTGACTGGCGCTCATTCGGCCGGAAGACGAGGTCAACAGTCTCGACTTTGCTCGTTTCGAGGAAAGCGCTGATGGAGAAGGCGACCAGATCACCGGTCTTGAAGCTTTGTGTGTCGCCATCGGTGGAGATGTCCCAGTCTTCCTGCAGGGTGACGAGGAGATCGTCACCGAGAATACCTGTCGGGGAGGACATTGGCGGGATTGGCAGCTGGACGAGCTCATCTGCGCCCTCAGGCATCAGGAAATAGCTTGCGGTGAAGAAGGTGTCGGACTCGACAACCATCGGGATGCGCGTGCCGTCTTCCAGTTCGATAACAGACGGCCAGACACCGACATCGGTTTTGTCGCCAGCGAACAGCTCTTCAGCCTCTTCGAGCGGCGTGCCGCGGGTCCATTTCTTGACGACAGACGGATAGCCGGACTCGGTGAGGGTGGAGCCATCACTGCCCCAATCGGTTGCGATGAGGACTGTGTCGTAGTCGAGCCAGCTGAAACCGGATTTGGCTTCAGGAATGAAGAAGCCATCTTCGACCCAGGTTTTCGTGGCGAGATCAAATTCGCGGTCTTCGGTTGCGTCTTTACCGCCATTGGACAGCGAGACCATGCATGCCCAACGGGTTTCGCCTTTGGCTGAGAAGCAGTTGGCGCCTTTATAGACCCAGTTTTTATCTTCTTCTGCAGCGAGGGCGTCGAAGTCGACAATGGTTTCCCATTCCGGGGCGTCGGTCCCGTAGCTGTCCAGAGATGTCTTGCGCCAGAGGCCGCGCACATTCGTGCCATCCTGCCAGAAGTTATAGACCTCGCCATCACGCACTGAGCCATATGGAATGCGCTCTTTGGCGTTCACGATTTCCAGCGCGTCGTTGAAGAGCTCATCATAGAGGGGGTCTGACTGGAGGCGCTCGAGCGAGCGATCATTTTGTGAGCGAACCCAATCAAGGGCTTCTTCGCCTTCGACTTCTTCAAGCCAGATATACGGGTCTTCTGCGCTGGCTGTTTCGGTGGTGGCGTCAGGTGCAGGTGTTGCTTCGACTTCGGTTTCGGGCGGCACGGTGTCTCCTTGAGAGCAGGCGCCGAGGCCCATAAGGGTCAAGGCGGCCAGTGAGGTGGTCAGCATACGGTTCATGATTGGGGTCTCCATCAGCCTCAGTCAGAAGGACATGTGTGCATAGAAGCGGATTGGAAGGCCTGTGACTAGCGAAGAGACGCCGTTTTGTGGAAAAATTGATCGAAAAACGCTATGAGGCAGGGAAAGCCTTGCGTGTCCGGTTTGCGAAGGCAACCAGTGATAACATGACGGGCACTTCCACGAGGACGCCAACCACAGTGGCAAGCGCGGCGCCGGAATTAAGGCCGTAAAGACTGATGGCAACGGCAACGGCGAGTTCAAAGAAGTTCGACGTGCCGATCATGGCGCACGGGGCTGCTATCGGGTGCGGCAGTTTCACCGCCCAGGCCGTGCCATAGGCGATGGCGAAAATGCCATAGGACTGGATGAGGATTGGCACGGCAATCAGAAGGATCAGAAGCGGATTGGCAACGATGACCTGACCCTGAAACCCAAAGAGCAGAACAATCGTCGTCAGGAGCCCGATCACGGAGAAGGGTTTGGCGCGGGCGAGAAAGCCAGAAATCGCCGTCTCGCCACCAGATGATTTGAGGATTTGCCGGGTGATGATCCCGGCGACCAGCGGAATGATGACATAGAGACCGACAGACAGGAGAAGCGTTTCCCAGGGGACAGCGATATCTGTGACGCCGAGCAGGAGCGCGACGATGGGCGCAAAGGCAAAGACCATGATGGCATCATTCAGACTGACCTGAACAAGCGTGTAGGTGGCATCGCCTTTGGTGAGCTGGGACCAGACAAAGACCATCGCTGTGCAGGGAGCGGCGCCGAGAAGGATGAGCCCCGCGATATAGCCTTCCGCGTCAGCTTCGGGGATCCAGCTTGCGAACACATAGCGGAAGAACAACACGCCAAGAGCGGCCATTGTGAAGGGTTTGATGAGCCAGTTCACGACCAGCGTAATAATGAGGCCTTTGGGCTTTGAACCGATCTGACGGAGGCTCAGGAAATCCACGTCGATCATCATCGGATAGACCATAGCCCAGATGAGGATCGCGACCGGGAAGTTTACATGGGCATATTCAAGGCTTGCCAGAAATTCGAAAACACCGGGGATGGCGAGGCCGAGACCAATGCCGACCGCAATGGCCAAACCGACCCACAGGGACAGCCATTTTTCAAAAAAGCCCATGCGTTCTGCTCCCGCCTCAGCCGTCTGAAACCTGTTCAAGCCTTAGCATCAGATTTGCGATGGTTTTGTGACTTGGGATAATGCGCGGTATCTGAAAATTGGAAATGATGTGAATAGAGCTGCTTACAGATGGTGTGATCAAAAAAAGCTGACCTTTTTGTAAGACTGGCCTATTGTGATTCCCGCCTGGCGTTACTCGGGGTTTGATGGTCTATGCGCGTCTTGTTCATGAATGGTTGTGGAAACCGCTTCGCTGTCTTCGACGGAAGACGCGAGCCGTTTCGCAAATCAGCTGAAGAAATTCGCCGTATTGCCCATCCGGAGGGCACGCAACGTTTCGACCAGATTATCGGTCTGGAATCGTCCATGCGCGCCGATGTGTTCATGCGAATCTGGAATGCCGATGGCGGTGAAGTCGCCGCGTGTGGAAACGCCACGCGATGCGTCGGCTGGCTGATGCTGCAGGAGCTGGGCGAACCGCGCGTGACCATCGAAACAGAGGCGGGTATTCTGAAAGCCAGCCGGGCTGATGGTGACCTGATTACGGTGGATATGGGGTCACCGCTGCTGAGTTGGGAATCCGTTCCGCTGGCAGAAAAAATGGATACCCGGTTTGTCGATCTGAAGATTGGCCCGATTGATAATCCGATCCTCTCATGACCATCTTGCCTGTCCATGGGCAATCCGCATGCTGTATTCTTTGTAGATGACGTGAAGGATTATGACATCCCGACGATTGGCCCTCTGGTGGAATGGCACCCGATGTTCCCCGAAGGTGTGAATGTCGGATTTGCTCAGGTTCTGGATGATGAAACCATCCGTCTTCGGGTCTGGGAACGCGGGGCCGGCCTTACCATTGCGTGCGGCACAGGTGCATGTGCGGCAGCCGTCAGCGCGGCGCGACTAGGGCGAACAAAACGCAAGGTTCGGATGATTCTGGATGGCGGCGAGCTGTTGATACACTGGCGCGAAACAGATGACCGGGTGCTGATGACCGGGCCGATTGAGCTCGAGTCAGAGCTGGAAATCGCGTCTTAACTACAAGCTGGACTTGCAGAAGCCTTCACTTGGCGTCATCTAGCCGGAATGACGGATCGCGAAACGCCATCTTCTTCCCTCAAAATCATTACACATGGCTGTCGACTCAACAGCTATGAGAGCGAAGTCATGCGCGATCACGCCCAGGCGGCCGGACTGACGGATGCCGTGTTTATCAACACGTGCGCGGTGACGTCAGAGGCTGTCCGGCAGGCGCGGCAGTCCATTCGTCGTGCGCGTCGTGAGAACCCGGATGTGCCGATTATCGTCACGGGATGCGCAGCGCAGATCAATCCAAAAGAATTCGCGGAAATGCCTGAGGTAACCCGGGTGATCGGCAATGCCGAAAAAATGAAAGCGGAGACCTTCAAGCCTGCGAGCCTGCTCGATACGCCCGAACGCGTGCTGGTCGACGATATCATGACGGTTCGCGAAACGGCGGGTCATCTGGTCGATGGCATTGAGGGCAGGGCGCGCGCATTCGTTCATGTGCAGAACGGGTGCGATCACCGCTGTACGTTCTGTATCATCCCTTATGGCCGCGGAAATTCACGGTCTGTGCCTGCGGGCGAAGTGGTGGATCAGGTGAAACGCCTTGTCGCATCGGGCCATAAGGAAGTGGTTCTGACGGGTGTGGATCTCACAAGCTGGGGCGGTGATCTGCCAGGGCATCCGCCGCTCGGCAATCTGGTATCGCGGATTTTAAAGCTGGTACCGGACCTGCCGCTGCTACGCCTGTCGAGCATTGATGCGATTGAGATGGACCCGGCACTGTTTGAGCTGGCGACCAGCGAACCACGGTTTGCGCCTTATCTTCATTTGTCGCTTCAGCATGGCGACAGCATGATCCTGAAACGCATGAAGCGCCGTCATTCACGTGAGGATGCGATTGAGCTGACCCGCCGATTGAAAGCAGCGCGACCTGATATCGCCTTTGGCGCGGACATTATTGCAGGATTTCCGACCGAGACCGAAGAGATGTTCGAGAACTCAGTGCGGTTGATTGAAGATTGCCAGCTGTCTTTCGTGCATGTGTTTCCGTTTAGTCCGCGCGAAGGCACGCCGGCGGCGCGGATGCCTCAACTCGACAGGAAACTGATCAAGGACCGGGCCGCGCGCCTGCGTGACGCGGGTGAGGCTGCGCTGAACGCTCATCTTGCGCGTCATGTGGGGCAGGTGAGGCGCGTTTTGGCAGAGAATAATGGGGCCGGACGGCTCGCCGATTTCACGCAGGTGACGGACCTGCCGGCTCATCTCCAGCACGGCGAGTTTGCAGAGCTCGAGATTACAGGGCAGAGAGAAGGTCGACTGACAGGGAAGCTGATCTGATGCTGTGGTTTGGCAGAAAAAAGAAGAAAAAACAGGAAGCCGAAGAGGCTGAAAAGAATCAGGCCTTTGCAGAAGCGTTCAAGGATGCTGACCACCTCGAAGAGGTGACTGTCGAGGTTGAGCCTGAAGCTGAGGTCTCTGCTGAAACGCCTGTTGTTGACGACGAGATAATCGCTGATCCTCTTCCGCCAGAGCCAGAGCCAGAGCCAGAGCCAGAGCCAGAGCCAGAGCCAGAGCCAGAGCCAGAGCCAGAGCCAGAG
>NZUJ01000100.1 GCA_002701295.1 Ponticaulis sp.
CCGGTGGAGCCTGCGATGATGACAGGTGATGTCGGCGGGGTTCTTTCCCAGCGGGCGCAGAGTGCTTCGGCCAGAAGGCGATCCTGATCGTGGGTGTCGGAGTAGCCGTTTTCATCGAGGAGCGCTGGCCAGAGGTCTGAGATTATCGCCAGAAACTCTACAGAGACCTGCCAGTGCTGTGCGAGGTCTTTGTCTTCGACCTGACTGGAGAGCTGGCCCCATTCGACGGACCCTGCGAGAGCGGCCTGATCAAGAAGGCGACCGAGATCGCGCGCGACGGCGACTGCGGATGCGAGTGTGAGGTGTTTGCCGCGGACTTCGTGCCAGTGCATGACCAGTTTGGCGAGGGCGCCAAGGCGGCCCCCGGCTGGCATGGGCGGGCGAATGTCGACGTCTGCGAGCTCCCCCAGGAGGGCCGGGTCGTTATCGCCTGCATCGCCAAGGGGGCGGATATCTGGTGGCAGGAAGCCGGGGCGGCCGAGTTCCTGAAACAGGCGAGCAGCAAGGGCGCGGGCTGACCGGCGGTTTGGGACGAAGATCAGCGCGTCAGCAAGGTTTTCGGGGACAGACCGTGCATTCGTTGCCTCAATCAGCGTGCAGGCCAGTTCGCCGATAAAGTCTGCACCAGCGGGCAGGGTAAAGAGGCGGCCTTTCAGCCCGAACAAGTCTGCCTTGAGCCGCTCATCTGTCATGCCGGCGGATTGTCCTTCATCCAGTCTTCCACCTCGGTCACGGTTTCCGGGCGGCCGACATGCATCCATTGTGCGTCGAGCGGCAGGCCGAAGAGGCGTTTGGCCTCAAGGCTTTTCGACCAGATGAGGTTCGCAGAGAATGGCCGAACAGCTTCACCATCATAGAGCGACGGTTTAGTGATGCGGACACCGGCATAGGCCCAGGGCGTTTCGGGCCGGTCACCACGGCGTTCGACGCGACCATCAGGCAGCAGGTCGAAATCGCCCATGCCGTCAAAACCGAGACTGCGGGAGCGGGCGGCCAGAAGAAGTAGGTCGTCCATTGTGTCAGGGTTATAGGCGCGGTTCAGATCCTCAAACGGGTTGGTGGCGGCATTCACCCAGAAGGCATCAGTATTGATGACGAAAATGGGCTCATCGCCCAGAAGGTCGCGCGCCTTGACGATCGCGCCGCCTGTTTCAAGGAGCTCTTCGCGCTCATCCGACAGAATAACGTCCAGACCGGTTTTGCTGGCGAGATGGGCTTCAACCTGTTCAGGCAGGTAATGGACATTGACCACGATGCGCTCAATGCCTGCGGCGACGGCCTCGTCGAGGATGTGTTCCATCAGCGCCTTGCCCGCCACCGGAATGAGCGGCTTGGGCGTGGTGAGCGATAAGGGCCGCATGCGTGTGCCCAGACCGGCCGCAAGGAAGAAGGCGGTGCGAACAGGCGTATCCATCAAATCGGCTCAATCATGTCAGGTGCAGCCGTTTCGAGAATGCGGCGTAAGTCGGCGAGGACCGGGTTTTTTAGATTATCGTTGAGGTGCCCCCATTCACGCGGCAGGAAATCGCGATAACGGGGTTTGCCGTCCCGGCTGATCAGGCGGGCAAAGACACCGATAATGCGCAGGGCGTTGATGGCGCCTGCGATGGCATAGTCTTTCCGGAAGGTCTGATCATCATGGCCAGTGAGATCGAGGTAGCGGTGAAGGGTAGCTTCCTGAATGTCAGGAGAGACATCGCGGCGGGCATCCTGCAGGAACATGGCCAGATCCCATGCGGCGGGGCCAGCAACGGCATCCTGAAAGTCGAGAATGCCGACGCGCTGAAGGCCGGATCGGTCTGGAAGCCATAAAAGGTTTTCGGCGTGATAGTCCCGAAGCATGAAGACTTTGGGCAGGCTGGCGAGATGTTCACTATGGTCAGACACAAGGTCTGCAAAGTCCCGCGCGATTGCACCCTTGAAACGGACGCGTTCGTCGAAGTTGGGATACCATTTTGGAAAGAGGTCCGCACCTGTTGTCAGGGCAAGTGTATCGAAGGGCAGGATGGGCCATTCATAATCAACGGCCATGACGCTGTCTGGTACGGGCGCTCTGTGGACATGGGCGAGCGCTTCAACAGCGGCAGTGTATAGCTGAAGCTCATCTGCACCCTTTTCGAGTTCGCGGGCGTAAATGCCTTCGCCGAGATCTTCGAGGAGGCAAAGCCCCTGTTCGACGTCAAAAGCGATGATGTGCGGCGAGGCGAGGCCAAGTCGTTCGAGGTGCTGGGCAATGCCGACAAACGCATCGACGCGGCAGGCTGCGAGGCGGGACCGACCATTCCATCCTGCCAGAACGCGTTCGGTCACACTGGCATCCCGGCCGCAGATGCGCCCTTCGGCGGCAGGTGGGGCATTCATCAGAATGGCTGTTTCGGACCCGAGGGACAGGCGCTCATAACTTCGCGTGGAGGCATCTTCCCCGAGGGATTCGCGATGTGCATCGCCCCATTCCGCGTCGATCAGAAAGTCCCTGATGGCTGCTTCGCGATCAGTCTGAGTCGAATTCATCTTTGAGCCGCCTGATCCAGTGGTCATTCCCGGACATGAGCTGCACTCTGCGCCCTGATCCGTCGATGGAGATATGTAGGCTGAGTCGGTCGTCCGGCAGAAGCGTACCGGCGTGTTCAGGCCACTCTATCACACAGATATCTTC
This sequence comes from Ponticaulis sp., assembly GCA_002701295.1. Lineage (GTDB taxonomy): Bacteria > Pseudomonadota > Alphaproteobacteria > Caulobacterales > Hyphomonadaceae > Ponticaulis. The sequence goes on from NZUJ01000100.1 coordinate 2,657, forward strand.
AAGCGCGTCGTAATAACCGAGTTCTGTCAGCTCCGAAGGGTGTTCAACCCGGTAAAGATCAAAATGCCAAAGCTCGCCTTTCTCCGTGTCATAGGTCTGGACGAGCGTGTAGGTGGGACTTGGGACTTCGGTGTCTGGACTGGTGAGGGCGCGGATCAACCCGCGGGACAGCGTTGTTTTGCCTGCGCCGAGATCGCCATAAAGGGCAATGACGTCTCCGGATTCGAGAATTTTCGCGAGACGGCCACCAAAGACGTGCATTTCAGCTTCGTCAGGTAGGGAAATTTCAATTACAGGGCTTGCATTCATGCTCTATGACTAGGAGGAAGCTTGGTTTACAGCAAGCAGCTTGAAAAAATGACGCGGGCGTCATATTTTGCGGGTGAAAATTCGGGCGGAGGAATTATCTGAGGTGTCTGCTTCAGTCGTTATCATCGGGGCCGGTCAGGCGGGCGGACAGGCAGCTGTGTCTCTGCGCCAATTCGGATTTGAAGGCGAGATCCACCTCGTCGGTGAGGAGGCAGCGCCGCCATACCAGCGTCCGCCTCTTTCAAAAGATTATCTCAAAGGCAAGCTTGAGCGCGAACGCCTCTATCTGAAGCCGCGAGAATTTTACGCCGATAACGCGATTACGCTGCATACGGACGCGCGTGTTGCTCGCATTGATCGGGATGAGAAGTCGGTCGTTCTGGAGAGCGGCGAGTCGCTGAACTACACGAAGCTGATCATCGCAACAGGCTCTCGGCCACGGCCATTGCCTTTACCGGGCGCTGATCTCGATCAGGTTTTTGATCTACGTACACTTGCTGACATAGATGCGCTGAAACCAGCCATGGTGGCTGGCAAGCGTCTGTTGATCGTGGGTGCAGGCTATATTGGGCTTGAGGCGGCAGCGGTCGCGCGCGAGCTGGGGCTTGAGGTCACGGTTCTCGAAATGGCCGAGCGCGTTCTGGCGCGCGTGACCTCGACGGTTATGTCTGACTTCTATCAGGCACTTCATGAAAGCCATGGCGCGGCAATCCGGACGGGCATTCGGTTGTCATCGCTCAAGGGTGAGGGCGCGGTAACACATGGCGTGCTGGCCGATGGCGAAGAAATTCCATGCGATCTGGTTCTGGTCGGTATTGGTATTCTGCCAAATGAAGAACTGGCCGTGGGTGCGGGGATTGCCTGCAAGAACGGTATTCTGGTTGATCGGGACACGCGGACCAATGACGGCGATATTTACGCGATTGGTGACTGTGCGCACCGGCCGTTAGTCCATTATGGCCGGGACGGACGACTTGAGAGCGTTCATAACGCGATTGAGCAAGGCAAGATCGCGGCGGCGCATATTGTCGGCAAGGATCGACCTGCAGAAGATGTGCCGTGGTTCTGGTCTGACCAATACAATATCAAGCTACAGATTGCCGGACTATCACAAGGCTATGACGAGGTTGTCGTTCGAGGCGACCCTGCCAATGAGAGCTTTGCGGTGTTTTACTTTGCCGATGGCAAATTCATTTCGGTAGATGCCGTCAATGCGCCGGCTGAATTCCTGTCTGCCAAGCGATTGATCGCTGCAGATGCCGCCCTTACGCCAGCCGATGTGGCTGATGAGTCCGTGTCCATGAAGGACATTATGAAAACCGCGTTGGCGCGATAAGATCCAAGAGGAGAACCAAACGAGATGGTGAAAATCACGTATATTGATCATGAGGGAACGCGCCGCGATGTAGACGCAAAAGTTGGGGAGAGCGTTATGGAAGCGGCTGTCCGTAACAATATCCCTGGCATTGACGCCGATTGCGGCGGTGCGTGTGCCTGTGCGACCTGCCATGTTTATGTTGATCCGGAATACCTGCCGAAAACCGGCGAACAGGAAGCTATGGAACAGTCCATGCTCGATTTCGCGGATGCCGTTCAGGACAATTCCCGTCTGTCCTGCCAGATTTCCGTCAGCGACGATCTAGAAGGTCTGGTCGTGACAACCCCGGAAAGTCAGCACTAAGGCATTTCCTGTTTTACAGGTCAGTTAGCGGGCTCGTCAGGTCAGGTGTCATACGCAGTGTGATGCCGAATGCCAGGCGGGCCCGTTTTTTGTTTGTAATCTCTGCTTGTACTCATCCTGAACGCGTTCAGGAAAAAATACTGGAACTTCAACGCGTTTGGCGCATTTAATTTTCAGAGTCCTGCTATTTGTGCGGGTTGAATGCGTTCAAACAAGTTGAAGAGTATTTAGTGGCGAAGCGTCGTTCAGTTACAATCAAAGAAGTTGCAGAGTTGGCAGGCGTTTCGCAAATGACGGTCTCTCGTGTCCTGAACAGGGCCGAAACTGTCAGGCAGGAAACACGCACGCGGGTTCAATCCGCAATTCAGGAACTTAACTATCGTCCAAATCTGATGGCACGGCATCTTGCCGGAGGACGCACACGGCTTACCGGCTTGCTGCATGATGGCGCGCATTCATCTGAGCTGAGTGAGCTGATTGTCTGTGCGCTTCAGTCATGCCGGGACAGCGGTCAGCAGCTCATTCTTGAACAGATCGGCCCTGTCGAGCCCATGTCGCCAGACATGATTGATGAGGCGGTGAGTGCGATTGCTGCAGCCGGCCTTGATGGTCTGATTGTTCCGCCACATCTGGCAAATCAGTCCAGACTGATTGATCGGCTTTCAGAATTGCCTCTGACGCTGGTCGTGCTTGGCGGCACGCGCGCAGATGAGCGGTTCGCACGGATTTCGCACCATGACCGCGCTGGCGGTTTTGAACTCACCAGCCTTCTGGTTCGCAATGGACATAAACGCATCGGCTTTGTCGCTGACCAGTCTGAGGGCGAGTCCGAACAGGACCGTCTCGCCGGTTACCGCGACGCATTGATGCATCACAATATTCCGTTTGAAGACAAGCTGATCGCGACCGCTGAGGTGTCTCTGAGAGGTGGTGTGGATGCTGGCCGTGCGCTCATTGGGCATTCTGATCGTCCGACAGCAATTATCGGCGCGACCGACAAGTTGGCGGCCGGTGTTGTGAGCGCCGCACATCTTGAAGGGCTGAAAGTGCCTTTCGACCTGTCGGTTGTTGGTTTCGGTGATACAGAAGCAGCAGGTGCCGTCTGGCCCCAACTGACGACGATCCGTCGTCCATTGAGCCGCATGGTGGAACTGGCCGTCGATTATCTGGCCAAATCCGGTTTTCCGGATGACGTTGATGGCGCTGAACTTGTGACGCCGCAGCATTTGAACATCAATACAATTGACCTGATTGAACGTGACAGCGTCGCAGCATCTGGCTGATGTGTTGTCCCTGACTTCCGCAATCGCGGACAAGCGCTTAGTATCGACGCCGGACAAATGGCCTGGAGGGGCAAATGCTGCGTATCAAGATGATTTTGGCTGTGCTGACACTGGGCTTGCTGACAGCTTGTGCGGCTGATCCCTATTATCCGCCGCCGCCTCCTGACCACAATTATGAACCACCTCCAGGACAATCCTACCCACCGCCTCAGCAAAGGCCCATGGCTGCTGACGGACAGATGTGTGGTGGTATGATGGGTGTGCAATGCGCTAATCCGGCGTCTTATTGCGCGATACCGGGAAATAGCTGCGGGGCGGCTGACCAGTCCGGTATTTGTACGCCGCGCCCGGATATGTGCATTCAGGTTTATCAGCCCGTCTGCGGATGTGACGGTCGAACCTATTCCAATGATTGCGTGGCCGCGAGTGCGGGCGTGAGCCTTGCCTATGCTGGCGAATGTCGTGCATCCGACCGCTATTAAAATCGGGGGGAAGTGAGATGGGAAAGTTTCTGATTACAGTCTGTTGTGTGTTCGGGCTTCTTTCGGCCTGCACAGGGCAACCGGTTGATGAGAGCGCGAACGTAGATGCGGTCGAGACACCGATCGCGAGCGAGCCGGAAGCTGCCGCGCCAGTTCGTCTGGCTGAAGATGGCGACGCCTGTGGCGGAGAAGAGGGCACACAGTGCGCAAATCCGCGATCCTATTGCGCGACCCATCAATTCGGTTGCGAGACGGATGGCGTGTCAGGGATTTGTCAGGCCAAGCCTGAAATCTGCACCATGGAGTTCAACCCGGTTTGTGGATGTGACGGGAAAACCTATTCGAATTTCTGTCACGCAGGTGCGGCAGGTGTGAACGCTGCCTATGAAGGCGAGTGCGAAACCTAGGCTTTTAGGTCTTCCAGGATCATTTCAGCACCCCGTTCGGCCATCATGATGGTTGGGGTGTTTGTGTTCCCGGAACTAATGAATGGCATTGCAGAGGCATCGACCACCCATAGCTTTTCAAGCGAACGGAAACGGAAGCGCTGATCAAGCGGAGAGGTGGGATCATTGTCGCCGCCCATGGCAATCGTGCCGACGGGATGGAAGATGGTGGTGCCTATCTGTCCTGCGGCGCGCTCCAGGTCGTGTTGGTCGTCGCTGACGGTCGGACCGGGAAGGAACTCTTCTGGCGCGTAGGGAAACAAGGTTGGCTGTGACATGAGCCGTCGGGTGACCCGGATCGCATCGGCGGCGATTTTACGATCCTCATCCGTGCTGAGATAATTTGGCGAAATATCCACGCCATCACTGGCCGTTGGTCCGGTGATCCTGACCGTGCCGCGTGAGGTGGGGCGGAGATTGCAAGCCGCAACCGTGATCGCCGGAAATTTGTGAAGCGGTTCACCAAACCTGTCGAGCGAGAGGGGTTGCAAGTGAAACTGGATGTTTGGCCGGGGCTGATTGTCGTCCGAGCGCGTGAAGATGCCGACCTGAGACGGCGCCATAGTGAGCGGCCCCTTGCGGAAGAGGGCATAGTCGAGGCCCATTCGGGCTTTGCCAAAAACAGAGTGATAGGCCTGGTTCAGTGTGTTGGTATTGCTGACCTTATAGATGGCGCGTTGTTGCAGATGGTCCTGCAGATTGCCGCCAATGCGCGGCTTATCCTGCAATGGCCAGATGCCTGCAGCCTTGAGGCTCTCAGCGGGTCCAATGCCGGACCTTTGAAGGATTTGTACAGAGCCGATACTGCCTGAGCTGAGCACGACGCCGGCTTTTGCCTGATATGTGCAGGTCTGTTTGCCTTTGAGCGCCGCAACGCCTGTCAGGCGACCGTTCTCAATGATGAGGGATTCAACCGTCACGCCGGTTTCGACATGCAGATTGGGGCGTTTCATGATCGGCTTGAGAAACCCACGCGCGCTGGACCAGCGAACGCCATTTTTCTGGTTTACATGAAAATAGCCTGAACCTTCATTGTCACCGGTGTTGAAGTCCTCGGTTTTGGGAATCCCCATTTCCTCACCTGCGTCACGCAGGGCATCGAGAATGTCCCACTGGACGCGCGGGTATTCGACCCGCCATTCTCCGCCTGAACCGTGATGGTCTGTATCGCCGAGAAAGTGATCCTCAATGCGTTTGAAGGCTGGAAGGACGTCATCCCAGCCCCAGTCGGTGAGGCCCGAGGCTTTCCAGCCTTCATAGTCAGCCTTCTGGCCGCGCATGGAGATCATGGCGTTGATGGCTGAAGAGCCGCCCAGGGTTTTGCCGCGCGGATAGGCAAGGCTCCGTCCGCCAAGGCTATCCTGCGGCGTGGTGTTGAACATCCAGTCTGCACGAGGGTTGCCGATAGCAAAGAGGTAACCGACCGGCACCTTGAACCAGACCCAGTTGTCCTTGTCTCCGGCTTCGAGCAGCAGCACGTTCAGGTCGGGCCGGGCGGACAAGCGGTTGGCAAGCACACAACCTGCCGATCCCGCCCCGACAATGATAATATCGAATTCCTTGTTCAAAGGTGCGTCTCCGGTTTTACCGGTTATTCGCCCTTGAACATGATGGCGCCTTCCGCGTCGAAATACTCTTCATCGACTTCGGACACCATGTTGAACCGCATGGCGACGACGTCGTCCGTCGTCACAGATGGCCAGAATGGCAGACCGCGTGCGTTTGGATCACCATGACGCGCAAACGAGATCCAGGCTTCGCTGACCTGGTCTGCAACCTTCTGAGGTTTTGTGGGATCACCGACCATGGATTCAGAATTGCCCAGCGTGTCGAAGGCGAATGGAATTTCCAGAGCATGTGGCGCGCCGTAAATGCCGCCCAGCACCGGTGTTTCCCAGTCAAACTGATAGAGCCAAGCAGGAGCGCCACCCGCTTCGGCGCGCTTTTTGGCCTGACGGACAGCATTCGATGAATAGCGCGCGTCTGACGCTATGGCGACCATGATGTCGGCGTCAGAATAGTCCGGGAAAGCCTCGCGATAGCCAGCAACGAAGTCGTCGAATTCATCAGCGCTGACATAGCTGCCAATCATGGATTTTGATGCCTCATAAGACAGTTCAGGCTCCGAACCGGGACGGACCAGCCAGAGAGACAACTCATCCTTGTTGGAGCCGATCAGCATGGGCACGTCGGCATTCGGTTGTTCGCCGGGAGCTTCCCACGGGTGATAGGGCAGAGAGCGTCCATCGCGCACCGGGCTCCAGAACAGCGACGAGGTCCGGTCAGCGGCTGCAGCACGAAGGCCCGCCATGAAGTCATCCTGAGTGAGGTCATCCAGCTTGTCGAGTTCGTCTGCCTCAATGCCGAGATAGCCGAGAAATTCGAGTGTCTGTTCCGTGGCTTCTTCAGGTTCGCGGAATTTGAGGTGGCTGCCGGATTGAACAATGGCGCGATGGAACAGCCCTTCAGCACCCGGCATGGCAAGCAGAGTGGAAACTTTTCGGCCACCGCCAGATTCCCCGAAGATCAGGACATTGTCCGGATTTCCGCCGAAGTTCGCAATGTTGTCGCGCACCCATTCCAGCGCCAGAACCATGTCGAGGCTGCCGACATTACCCGAATCCGCCATGGTCGGATCGTCTGTCAGACCCGCCAGATAGAGGTGCCCGAAAGCATTGAGGCGATGGTTGATGGTGACAACAACCACATCGCCCCGATTGGCGAGATTGACGCCTTCATAGGCTGTGCTGGAGCCATTGCCATTCTGGAAGCCGCCACCGTGGAGCCAGACCATGACCGGGCGCTTGCGATCATCCAGACCGGGCGTCCAGATGTTGAGACCCAGCATGTTCTCGCTCATACCCGGTGCCGGATCAGGCTGCCATGACCGGAAAAGGGCGCTATTATTGCCAAGCTGAGGGGTCATATCCGGCCACATATTTGCCTGAAGCACGCCTTCCCAGGGTTCTGGAGTGTTTGCTGGCTGGAAGCGTGTCGTGCTGGTATCAGCGCCGTATGGAATGCCGAGAAAGACATTCACGCCTTCCTTAACAGCGCCCTGAACCTGGCCGTACTGGGTGGAGGCCACCGGGGCTGGTAAGGCGTCGGCAGTTGGTGCGGGCGATTGTGCGATTGCCGGGCTGGATATAGCGAGCACGGCCAGCGCCACGGCGCTGGAGAATTGGCGGATCAAATTTTCACTCCCTTGACTTACTGGCTCGGTGGACCGGGCTTCTGAAGCATTTTCGAAAGCTTAGGGGATAAGTGACGGAATGTCAGCATCAGTTTGGCACAATCCGGCGGAAAGAAATTTCATCGAAACCTTGTCGGTTCCGCTTGCCCGCATTTAACGCAAGTTTCGTAGGGTCCTTCGAAATCGCAAGAAGGCGATTTCATAATAAGGAGCTCAAGAAATGAGCCAGATCACGTTTCGCGAGATGTATCGCGACGTTTTTCAGACCCTGCGCGGCGTGGCTGAGACGAGCCGTCGTGAGCCCGATGCAGTGCGCTCAGGTGATGAGCGATCAGACGCAAATGCCGTGCGCATATCCCTTTCAGATGCAGCGAAAGCGGTACAGTCGAAAGATGAAGCGGAGAACGAGGTATCTTCGGCTGATGAAGCGCGTATGCAGGCGCTATATGACAAGAAGAACCGGGCGCGAGAGCGCCTGATTGAGCTGAAGAAAGAGCTCAAACTGGTTCGCAAGATCTGGCAGTATCAACCCAAAGAACTGACCAAACAGCTGGTGAGGCTGGCCAAGGCGCTGAAAGAGGTGCTGGATCAGTATAAATCCGCCCAGAAGGAACTTGGCGCCATGTTGAAAGACATGCCCGCCGGGAACGGCATGGCCGCTGGCGCTGCCGCACCAGCTGTCGCTATGCCCGCTATTCCGGCTACACGTGGTGCTGAAGCGCCCGAAGACGAGCCTGACCCGGAGGAAACGGACCCGGCCGTGAAAGCGGAGATGGAGCGAGACGCTGACGCAGCAGTCAGTGCAGCGGAAGCCGAAGAGGCGGGCGCTTCAGCCGGTGGCGAAACCCGTATTGAGCAGGAGACGCCTGAGGCGTCGACAGAGACGCAGCATTATGAGCGCGCGCGGCTGGATGATACGCCCTATGCCTGGGAATTGCGGAGCGATATCGATTTTGTGAGAAGCGCCAAGGGCATGATGACCAAGCTGAAAGACGCCTTCGGTGATGTTCAGCGCTGGGCAATCGGATTTGATCAGGATGGGAAGGACGACCGCAAACTCTATGAGCTTACGGGTAAGGTTCTGAACAAGCTTGAGAAAGAACTCGTAAAATATGAAGGCGATCTGCAACGTGCCATGCCGCCTTCCATCTGGGTGATGCGCCCGGTAACGGCGTGAACGTGACGCTTCTGACCGAATATTGATTCAGTTAGATTGTGGAAATCTTTTTCCAACCATGATTAAAGGCAGGTCTAAACGGGAGGAGTTTGAATATGACCCGTATCATGGATTTTTTCGCGAAGCTGGCCGGAGACCCAGCTGCGTTCTGTTTTCAGCTCGCCGGGCTTTGTCTGTTGGTCGGCGTGGCCTCGCTGATACTTGTGCCGCTGATCGCGACGGGCATGATCGTCGCTGGCGGCGTGCTGAGCTATCTGGCGATGCGTCTGTCGCGCGGGCAATTCATCACATCTGAAGCGATCTGATATCTGAAGACGCGCAATATGAAAAAGGCAGGCTGGTCGCCTGCCTTTTGCGTTCTTTCCGGGGTGATCAGACCCAGTAAGGTTCTACTTTGTAATATTTGTAGGCCTCATCGCGGGCTTTCATGCCATCGCCTTCGGTGAGCTCATGGATCGAGTCGTTCGGTGCGGCTTCGAGTTCTTCTTTTGAGTAAGGGACGATGTATCCGTCTTCTGATTTCTCATAGTCCAGAGACGCCCACGGGATGGGATGGTACTTCTCGCCCATGCCCAGAAAACCGCCGAAGCCCAC
>NZUJ01000101.1 GCA_002701295.1 Ponticaulis sp.
AATGAGATGCGACGTATTTCGTCGCGATTGATTGCCCGCGAAGCTGCGATCTCAATATCGACCGACGATCTTCTGAACGAAGGTGCATTGCGACTAATAAAGCTCAGCGACATCAGCTGGCAGGACCGCACACATTTTCTGGCGATGGCTGCACGCGTGATGCGCCGCGTTCTGGTCGATCACGCCAGAGCGAAAAAATCTGAGAAACGAGCCCATCATCCAGTAACTTTGGTGACCGGGATTGGTGATGACGCGCAGTCACTTCTTGATCTGGACCGCATGGACAAAGCACTCCGGCGCTTGAGCCAGGTTGATGCGGATCGCGCGACCATCGTGGAATTGAGGTATTTCGGCGGACTTTCACTCGAAGACATTGCAGAGGTCACTGAACAATCCGTCTCAACGGTCAAAAGAAACTGGAGGTCAGCGCGCGCCTGGCTAAAAATGGCGATGGAAGAAGACAACGCACTTAGAGACCAGATCGAGTGAATAAATCTATTCTATTCAAATGGCTTAGAGCCGACTACTCATCCAACACATCATTTTTCAAGGCCAAATCACTTCGTTTGGCACATTTGAAACGCCGTCATCCATTGAATTTCGCGACCCGAGATAAATGCATGTGTTGGCTCTTGCCTCAATTTAGAGTATGAGGCCCCTCCGGAACTATCCCCACTCACTTTGAAAACTCAGGTTCCGACTTCGAAAGCAAGACATGTCTCTATCAGGACCGCAAATCGCGGCACCTCTCGCTACCGCGTTGCAGAAAAAAGGCTATGATAGCCTTACTCCCGTTCAGGAAGCCGTTCTCGCTCCTGAAATCAACGAACAAGACCTTCTGGTCTCCGCACAAACCGGCTCAGGCAAAACTGTCGCCTTTGGTCTGGCGCTCGCCAATTCTCTGCTTCAGGGCGCTGATGTGCTGCCGGTTGTCGAATCTCCTCTGGCGCTAATCATCGCACCGACGCGCGAACTCGCCTTGCAGGTCAGAAAAGAACTCGAATGGCTTTATGCACCAGCCGGAGGCCAGCTCGCTTCGTGTATCGGCGGCATGGACATTCGCGACGAATTGCGCGGATTGAACCAAAAGCCTCACATTGTGGTTGGAACGCCCGGCCGCCTTATTGATCACATCAAGCGTCGCTCGCTGGACATGTCAGATCTGCGCGCCATCGTGCTCGATGAAGCGGATGAAATGCTCAATATGGGCTTCCGTGAAGAATTGGAATCAATTCTGGACGCGGCACCAGAAGAACGTCGAACTCTGCTTTTCTCAGCGACCGTTTCGAAACCGATCGCTCGTCTGGCCGAAAATTATCAGAATGATGCGCTGCGCCTGAACACGATTTCGGCTCGTGAACAGCATATCGACATCGACTACAGCGCTGTAGTCGTCTCCCACGACGATGTAGAAAAAGCTGTTATCAATCTTCTCCTTTATCATGACGCGCCGAACACTCTCGTCTTCTGTTCGCGGCGTGATGGCGTCAATAAACTGACCGCACGCCTGAACAATCGCGGATTTGCCGTTGTCGCTCTGTCTGGCGAATTCAGTCAGAAAGATCGCAGTAATGCGCTTCTCGCCATGCGCGACGGTCGCGCACGTGTTTGTGTGGCAACAGACGTCGCTGCACGCGGAATTGACTTGCCGGGCCTCGACCTTGTGATCCACGCAGACCTACCAACAAACAAAGAAGCTCTGCTTCACCGATCCGGTCGGACAGGACGCGCAGGTCGTAAAGGTGCGTCAGCACTGATCGTTCCGGTCCGCGCTCAACGCAAAGCGGAGCGCCTGCTGAGAGACGCTGGCGTCGCTGCGAAATGGGGCACGCCGCCGTCAACTCAGGAAATTCAGAAAGTGTTGGACGAGCGAGTTCTCTCCAATCCAGTTCTGACCGATGGTATTCAGGAAACCGAGTCCCAGCTGGTCGAAGCCCTGGTTGCAAGGTTTGACCAGCATCAGCTTGCCAGCGCTTTTGTCCGGCTTGCCAGACAAGAACAGTCACTTCCTGAAGAACTTCAGGAACCAGACCTCAGCCGCCCGAAACGTGATCGCGATTCAGACTTTCGCGACGACCGCCCTCAGCGCAAGGAGCGCGCTCCTCGCGGCGGTCAACGTCCACCTGAATTCCAGAACGGAAGCTGGATTTGTCTGAAAGTCGGTCGTACGAAAAACGCCGACCCGAAATGGCTTGTTCCGATGCTCTGCAAATCTGGCGGTTTTCAGAGAGATCAGATCGGGGTCATTCAGATCACACCGATGGAAACCTTCATCGAGCTGACGCCTGACGCGGCAAACCAACTCATGTCTCGTGCAGGCGAAAAACAGATCATCGACAAAAGCCTGTATGTTGAAAGGGTCAGCGGTCCTGATCAGTCCTCGTCTGATGGCGACCGAATGAGAGAACCTCCTCGTCGACCTCGTTCCAGAGACGATCGAAAGGATAGTTTTCCGCCTAAACGCGGTCGGGCCGGCCCCAAAAAGCCGCGTGGTCCGAATGGTGAGAAAAAGCGGCGTCCAAAGTAAACTGATTGAGCCATTCAGTTCAGGAAAGCCTGTTCAGCGAAGCAAATTGCATTTCTGCATATCTCATCAAACCCGAGTTCTATGGAAACAGTCACGATAACGCCCTAATCTCATTAGAGTCTGGATTCTCAGACCGACAGAAAGACGCGTGACATGACTGTTTCTCAGCCTGACAAAGACAAGCTCTTCAAAGCTGGCATCGTACCCGTTCTGACTATCACCGATGTCAGTCAGGCTGTACCGCTCGCTGAAGCGCTCGTCAGCTCCGGTCTGAATGTCGTTGAAATCACACTTCGAACAGACTGTGCCCTCGAAGCCATTCGTGAAATCGTCGATGCAGACCTCGGATGTTTCGTCGGTGCCGGCACGATTGTTCGTCCCCAGGATGTTGATGACGCGGCAAAAGCAGGCTCGGAATTTCTTGTCACGCCTGCAACGCCTCCAAGCATGATCGTCCCTCTGAAAACTTTCGACGGTCCTGTCATCCCGGGCGTATCGACGCCAGGTGAAGCCATGGCTCTCGCAGATCATGGTTTTGACTTTCTGAAATTCTTCCCGGCAGAACCAAGTGGCGGTGCAGCGATGCTGAAATCCCTTTCTGCTCCTCTGCCCCATCTGTCATTCATGCCAACTGGCGGCATCAGCGTTGCCAATGCATCTGATTATCTTAAGCTGCCGAATGTGATCGCCGCCGGCGGATCTTGGCTCGCAAGCTCAGACGACCTGAATGCGAAGAACTGGGACAGCATTCGCAAAAAAGCACAGGCTGCAACCGATCTCGTGAGATCAATACGTCCAGCCTGATACAATAAATTCAAATATCAATGGGAGCCTCAATGTCTGACTCAACCACTCCTCTGGACAAAGCAGATATTTACGCCAGCCTTCGCGATTATGCAGAAGCCATTGAACATGATCCGCAGACCAATTCGGTTTTTCGACTGGCGCAGGACTATTTCTTTGCGCTCTCTGCCAAATCGATTTCGGTTCAGGATCTGTTTGAACCAATTGAATCTCTGACGAGCGAACTGTTTGACGCAAGAGCGAAACACATCGCTCAACAGCATGGAATCGCGTCCGGAAGTGATCCCTGGCAGTCATGTCGCGCAGATCTCGAGGGTTGGGCAGCTCAGGGGATTGAGAAATTTACAGAAGAATTGGCGGCTGACCCGGGCGGCATTGTCTTCACCGGACACCCGACCTTCGCACACAGCAAGGAAACCTATGAGGCCCTTGCAGAGCGCGCTTCCGGACATGACACAGCTTTTCCCCAGCATGCGCAGGGACGCACTGGTATTACGCTGCCTGAAGAGCACTCACAGGCACAGGATGCCGTTCAGCGCGCGCAAACGTCTGTCTCAAAATATCTCGACCTGACTTATGAAGTGGCGCGTCAGCAGTTTCCTGATCAGTGGAAAGCAATCGATGTCCGTGTCCCTACACTCGCCAGTTGGGTCGGATATGATCTCGACGGACGGAGCGATATCGCCTGGTGGACGACAGTCGGCCTGCGACTGAGCGAAAAGAGTGCTCAGCTTATCCGATATGCTGACCGGCTATCCGAGCTGGCTGAAGTAAATGCTGACATTGCTCGTCTGGAAACGGCCCTGAAAACCGCCGCAGACCTTAGTCAGAAACAGGCGGACCTGTTCTTTGGTGACCTTAGCAAAGCTGACCTTCTCGTGGAGGCAGCCAATTCTCTTACAGATACACCGTCCGAATTTGTTAGCAGCGCAGCACTTGCCGACAAACTATGCACGCTCGCAAACACCACCGACGACGCAGTTGCTCAGAAACTTCTGGTTCTCAAATCCGAAGTCGAAACATTTGGATTCGGAACAGCGCGGATACACCTTCGAATAAACGCGGCGCAAATCCAGACAGTCATCAAGCGTGACCTCGGGCTGATGACAGAGGATCACAATCTCGGTCAGGTTGCGCTGACAACATTAGCAGACATGATCCGATCCGCTTCGCCAATCAGCGTCAATTTCGGTGATCTGTTTCTGGAACAATCTACCGCGCGGCGACAATTCATGTTGTGTGCGCAAATTCTCAAGCATATCGACGCGGACACACCGATCCGGTTTCTCATCGCCGAAAGTGAAAACCCGGCAACCGTGCTCGGCGCGCTCTTTCTGGCCAAACAGTATGGCGTCTCCGAATCGCTCGACATTTCCCCATTGTTTGAAACGCCCGAAGCACTTGAGAATGGCGGGCGGTTCATGGCGCGCCTACTCAAGGTCTCAGAATTTCGGGACCATGTAAAAAGCCGAGGACGCCTTGCGATCCAACTCGGCTTTTCAGATGCAGGCCGCTTCATCGGTCAGGTTTCTGCAGACATCGCGATCGAACGCATCGTTGCCCAAATCGCCCACGCACTGGCTGATCGCATGCCTGGGACGCCGCTCCTCGTTTTCAATACACACGGGGAATCAATCGGACGTGGCGCTTATCCCGGAAGCTTCGAGCAACGACTGAGGCATGTCCTGCCGAAGGGGCTGAAATCAGAATGCACCTCTCTTGGCATCCCGATCCAGCACGAGGTTAGCTTTCAGGGCGGTGATGGCTATCTACATTTCGCCACCGACAAGCTATCGGATTCAGCTTTTCTGGCCTTCAGCCGGGATACATATCTGCCCGATTCAACACCGACCGGCGATCCCTTCTACACCGAAACAGGACTTGCCTGGGATTTCTACACGGCTCTGCGCAGCTGGCATGAAACACTTTTCGACGAGGACGACTATGGCTTGTTGTTGGGCGATTTCGCCGGCGGCTTCCTGCTGAATGCCGGATCACGCCCAAAACGCCGACAGAAAGGTCCTGCAGGCCCGCGCTCGCTACGTGCGATCTCTCATAATGCAACGCTTCAGCAGCTTGGCGCCCTCGCAAACACCGCTTGCGGCATAGGCTCTGCTCTGAAGCGCGATATGGATGACCTGATTGATCTCATCAATCATTCCGATCGCCTTCGAAGCCTGATCGACCTTGCCGTCTTTGCAAGAGTTCGCACCAGCATTCCTGCATTGAGAGGCTATGCCAGCGTCTACTCTCCAAGCTATTGGGTGGCGTGCTCCAAGCATAATGACGAAAGTAAGCAAAATGCCCGAACGCTGATTGCGCGTTTGCTTCGAAAAGGCCGGACCAATCAGGCAATCATGTCATGCGCGGATCATTTCTCAATCGATCTGGGGCTTTTCGATCGTCTCATCACACGACTCGATCAGTCGCCATCCGTTGAGACCCGGCACGAAGCACGCCTGCCAATCCACGCGCTACACGCGATCCGCCAGGGAGCAATGATGCGTGCGCTGGAAATTGCGGGCAGTCTCCCGAGCATTTCCGCGAGGCACGGGTTCAACATTGACGACGTTCAGCAACTCATTCTGCAAATGCGTATTTCTGAGGCAGTCGACCTCCTCAAAACACTTTTCCCGAAGTCCGCTATGGAAATCGAAGAACTAAAGCATTTGCATGAAGTTCGAGAGGACAGGAATGATCTGACGCCGTCAGATTATGCCTCGCTACACGAGGAATTTCTTGATCCACTGATCGACATTCAGTCGCTCGTCCATAGGGTTAGTCGTGCAATTGCACACGCTCACTATGCCTACGGCTAAAACACGAACAGGTTGGCAGACTGCTCTTTTAACACTTCTTTCTGAGAGACTTCATGGCACAATTTGTCCCCGTTGATCCTTTTGACTTGATTATTTTCGGTGGCACAGGGGATTTGTCACAGCGAAAACTTCTACCAGCGCTGTTTCACCGATATCTGGACGAGCAGATACCGGAATCCTCTCGTATTATCGGTACGGCCCGGTCAGAAATGTCTCGGGAAGACTATCTCGACATGGCGAAAACCGCCTGTCACGCAGCAACGGCTGATGCCACATGGTCTGAGGAAAAGTGGCAAAATTTCGCAGAAATGCTCTATTATCAGCCGCTGGACATTTCCGCGTCCAAGAAGGATTGGAAGCCACTCAAAGACCTGGTGACCTCTGAAAAGAAGATCCGGGTTTATTATCTGGCGACAGCTCCATCCTTGTATATTCCAACGTGTGAAGGCCTCGACAAAGCTGGCATGGTAACCAGCCAGTGCCGGGTTGTTCTCGAAAAGCCAATCGGTCGCGACCTTGAAAGCGCTCATGCCATCAATGAAGGCGTCTGCGCTGTGTTCGATGAATCACAAATCTTCCGGATCGACCACTACCTTGGAAAAGAGACCGTCCAGAACCTGATGGTTCTCCGGTTCTCGAACTCGCTTTTCGAACCGCTTTGGTCGCGCAATCATATTGATCACGTGCAGATCACAGTTGCAGAGTCACTCGGTCTGGAAGGCCGCGCAGGATATTATGATAAATCCGGAGCGCTTCGGGACATGGTCCAGAACCATATCCTTCAACTGCTTTGCCTGATCGCCATGGAGCCTCCACAATCCATGGATGCCGACGATATACGCACCGAGAAAATCAAGGTGTTGCGTGCGCTTACGCGTTTCGATGCTTCAACAGCCAAAACACAAACGGTCCGCGGTCAGTACACAGAAGGACTGGTCGAAAAGCAGCCGGCACCTGGCTATCTTGAAGAGCTTGGTGAAGGAGAAACTTCCAACACGGAGACCTATGTCGCCATCAAGGCCGATATCGCGAACTGGCGATGGGCTGGCGTGCCCTTCTATCTGCGCACCGGAAAGCGCATGAAGCACCGAACGTCAGAGATTGTCATTCAGTTCAAACCGGTGGCGCACTCCATATTTGGTGACACCTCTGACCAGCCAAACCGGCTCGTGATCCGCCTTCAGCCGGATGAAGCCGTCAGACTGTTTCTTCATATCAAAGAGCCTGGCCCTGGCGGCCTTCATATCAAGTCACTACCTCTCAACCTGTCCTATGCTGAGAGCTTCCACATTCGGTATCCAGATGCTTACGAACGCCTTTTGATGGAAGTTGTCCGCGGGAACCTTGCGCTGTTCATGCGCCGTGACGAAGTCGAAGCAGCCTGGCAATGGGTCGATAACCTTATCGAAGCCTGGGAAGCGAGTGACGCAAAACCTGTGAACTATACCGCAGGGTCAGAGGGCCCCCTCGCCTCCGCCATGTTGCTTGATCGGGATGGTCGGTCCTGGTGGGCAAGTGACAAATAATGGCCTTCGATATTCAGGCATACGATAACCGGGAAGCGCTGTATGATACAGCAGCTCATCTTGTTTCCGATAAACTTCAACAGGCGCTTCTGTCGGGACCGGCAACGCTACTGCTTTCAGGGGGCTCAACGCCCTCGCCCGTC
This sequence comes from Ponticaulis sp., assembly GCA_002701295.1. Classification (GTDB taxonomy): domain Bacteria; phylum Pseudomonadota; class Alphaproteobacteria; order Caulobacterales; family Hyphomonadaceae; genus Ponticaulis. The sequence goes on from NZUJ01000101.1 coordinate 7,820, forward strand.
TACCAGCGTCTCAGCGACGACCCATTAGACTGGACACGCGTTCACGTCGGCCTCGTGGATGAAAGGTGGGTCGAGAACGACCACCCCGCATCCAATGAGCGTCTGGTTTATGAAACCCTGCTGACCGGCAAGGCTGCCGAGGCCTTGTTCTATCCAATGAAAACCCCCGATGCAGACCCCGGCCTGGCGGTTCCGCGCTTGAACAAAGCCTATGAACCTTTCAACGCGCCAGACGTTGTGATCCTGGGAATGGGGCCGGACGGTCATACGGCTTCATGGTTCCCGAATGCGACCGGTCTGAAGGAAGCCATGTCACCTGATGCCGGCGAGCGTGTCGCCGCGATCAATGCCGCAGGGGCTCCAGTCGCAGGGGATTATCCAGATCGGATGACAATCACGCTTCCGGTCGTCATCAGAGCCAAACATGTCTTTCTCCTGATTACAGGCGACGAAAAGAGAGACACGCTGCAGGCCGAAAGCGCGAACCTGCCAATTCACAATCTGTTTGATCAGATGCCAGGAAAGATCGAGACTTTATGGGCACCGTGACACCATCAGAAATGCACCCTCAAATTCAAGCTGTGACAGACCGCATTCGAAAACGGTCGGCCGACAGTCGCCGCGAATACCTCGAGTTTATAGGTCAGCGCAAACCGACTGAGTTCGCCCGCAAACGGCTGTCTGAAGGCAATCAGGCCCATGCGAGCGCGGGGTGTAGCGTGCTCGATAAGGCACAGCTGCTTGGTGCATCATGGCCCAATCTCGGTATTGTGACAGCCTATAATGATATGCTTTCGGCGCATGCGCCCTATGAAACCTACCCTCAGATGATCCGTGAAGCTGCCAGAGACTCCAACGCGACAGCGCAGGTGGCTGGTGGAGTGCCCGCCATGTGTGATGGCGTCACGCAAGGGCAGACCGGCATGGAGCTGTCCCTTTTCTCCCGCGATGTTATCGCGATGGCCAGCGCAATCGCCCTGTCTCACGATACGTTTGACGGCGCGATGTACCTTGGCGTTTGTGACAAAATCGTCCCGGGTCTGGCGATTGCCTGTTTCCGTTTCGGTTGGCTGCCATCAATTTTCGTGCCTGCCGGACCAATGCCGTCAGGCCTGCCCAACCCCGAAAAAGCACGTGTCAGGCAGGAGTTTGCTCAAGGGAAAATTGGTCGCGATGCGCTTTTGAAAGCAGAGAGCGAAAGCTATCACACACAGGGCACCTGCACGTTCTATGGTACAGCGAACTCTAATCAGATGGTGATGGAAGTCATGGGACTTCACCTTCCTGGCGCAGCCTTTGTGCCGCCTGCCACCAATCTTCGTGAGGAGCTCACCCGGGAGGCAACCAAAATCCTCGTCTCCAAGACCATTGGTCATGACTACCTTCCGGTTGGCGAAATGCTGGATGAAAGATCAGTCGTGAATTCTGTCGTTGGTCTCATGGCCACGGGTGGCTCAACCAATCTGGTGCTTCACCTGATCGCGATGGCCTCGGCACTCGGCATCCAGATGACGCCAGAGGATATGGCAGACATCAGCGCGGTCACACCACTTCTCTGCCGGATTTATCCGAACGGCGTATCGGACGTGAACCACTTCCATGCCGCTGGTGGAATGGGCTTCCTGATCAAGGAACTTATCGAAGCGGGATACCTGCACGCAGACGCCAAAACGCTTACAGGAACGCTCGTCGACCAATGCCGTGAACCCTTTCTGGAAGACGACGAAATCGTCTGGCGCGAACCGCCTGAAACAAGCGGCGACACAGACATACTCCGCCCCGCATCAGACCCCTTCCAAAAAGAAGGTGGGCTGAGGCTACTCGAAGGTGAACTGGGCGAAAGCGTCATCAAGGTCTCAGCGGTAAAGTCAGAGCATCATATCGTTGAAGCGCCTGTGCGTGTGTTCGATGATCAGAATGACGTCAAAGCCGCGTACAAAGCCGGCGAGCTCGATCGCGATGTCATCGTTGTTGTTCGATTTCAGGGTCCCGGCGCCAATGGAATGCCAGAACTTCATTCGCTCTCACCCGTCCTTGGCTCGCTTCAGGATCAGGGCCACAAGGTCGCGCTCGTCACCGACGGTCGCATGTCTGGCGCGAGCGGTAAAATACCCGCTGCAATTCACCTCTCCCCAGAAGGTGCGCGCGGCGGCGCCATCGCCAGACTAAAAGATGGTGATCGAGTGAGGCTCGACGCAGTTGCAGGAACGCTTAGCTATCTAGATGACCTTCAGGAATTCGACGCGCGCGAACCCAAGATTTTCAGACCAAATCAATCAGCAGAAGGGTTGGGCCGAGAACTGTTCGCCAGCATGAGAGAAAATGCCGGTAGCTCATCCAATGGTGCGAGCTTTTTCCACTTCACGGGTCAGAACTCTTGAGGTCTCCGGTTGTACTCGTCGGAGATGTCGGGGGAACAAGCGTCCGCTTTGCCCTTGGTCAGAAAACGGATGCTGGCATCACCCTGACAGACATCAAGACTTCATCCAATCCCAACATTCAAAGCTTCTCCGAGGCTGTTCAGGACTATCTCAAACAGATCGATGCGGTGCCGGATATGGCGCTTTTTGCGCTCGCCGGGCCTGTCCGCGATGACGAAGTCAAGCTGACGAATCGAGACTGGCCATTGGTGTCCGCCAATGATCTCAAGGCCAGTCTCGGCATTGAAAAAGTCTGGCTGAGAAACGATTTTGCCGCGATGGCGCGCGCCATACCCGAACTACCTGAAAGCCAGTTCGAAAACATCATTCCCGGGAACAGCACAACGACTTCAAAGCCTGTGCTTGTCACTGGGCCTGGCACAGGTTTCGGTATTTCAAGCCTGCTTCCTGAAGGTCAGGGCTGGAGGGTCGTTACTGGCGAAGGAGGCCATGCGGCTTTTGCCCCAAGGACTGACGAGGAAAAACAGCTTCACGCTGTCATGACCGCGACCCATGGCTATGTCTCATACGAGATGATGGTATCGGGTCGTTGGCTTATTCCGGTCTACGAAGCCCTCTGCAGCGTGAGAGGCAGACCAGTCGAAAAGTTGAACCTGCAGGAAATGCTTCAGGCCGCCAGCCAGGGCGATGACTTCTTCAATAGCCTGTTTCAGATACGAGCGAACATTCTCATGGGGGCAATCGGAGATGCCGCACTGATCGCTGGAACGCCTGACCGTATTGTCATGACGGGCAGCGTCGCAGTCGGCTTGCTGCCGTGGTTGAACGCGAAAGATGCGTGCGTTCGTCTTCACGAAAGAGGTGTTATGTCGGATTTCTTCAAGCCGACAACCGTTGATGTACTCACGTCGGGGGAAGCACCACTCATAGGGGCTGCAGCCATCGCATTCGATCAACCCTGACCCTACGTCATCTCCATTTAGTTTCTGAATTTCCCTCCCAACCCTAAAGATTTGGGTTTATTTGTTCGCGCCATAGCGATAGCAAACTAACTGTAATGCTTGGGGAGATGTCCGGACGCCCTCTTTTTGGGGACCCGCGTTCGGAACCAGAAGAACATAGGAGAGCCTTTATGAGCGTCGTGACCACAAAAAAAGATGGTGAAGTCCTCGTCATCACGTCTGACAATCCACCCGTGAACGCGCTCGGACAAGCCGTCCGCGCCGGCCTGAAAGCAGGCATCGAAGAAGCTCTGTCCGATGATGGCATCAAAGCCGTTGTTATCCGATGCGAGGGGCGCACATTCCACGCAGGCGCAGACATCACAGAATTCGGCAAACCGCCGGTCGGGCCGTCTCTTCCGGAAGTGATTGAGGCGATTGAAGCCAGCACCAAGCCAGTCGTCGCAGCCATTCATGGTACAGCACTTGGCGGCGGTCTCGAAGTCGCACTTGGCGCACATTACCGCGTTGCGGTTCCGAGTGCGAAAGTCGGTCTACCTGAAGTCAATCTCGGCATTCTGCCAGGCGCTGGCGGCACTCAACGTCTTCCGCGCGTTGTTGGCGTTGCAGAAGCTCTGCCAATGATCGTCACAGGCAAACCAATCAACATGAAAAAAGCGGAATCTATCGGTCTGGTCGACAAGATTGTCGACGAAGGCACGCTGGAGGCAGAAGCCATCGCATTCGCGAAATCTGTCATTGGCACAACCGATCTTCCTCGCTCTGGCGAACGCACAGACAAAATCAAAGACGCTGTCGCTGACCCGAGCGTGTTCTCGAGCTTCATGGAAAAGAACGGTCGGAAAATGCGTGGCTATGAAGCGCCAATCGCATGCGTCGAGGCCGTCAAAGCTGCTGTTGAGCTACCTCTGGAAGAAGGCCTCAAGAAAGAGCGCGAGCTGTTCATGAAGCTTGTCTCAGGCACTCAGTCTGCTGCACTCCGCCACGCTTTCTTCGCCGAGCGTGCGGCTGCCAAGATCGACGACGTGCCTAAAGACACACCGCTGATCGACATCAAGAGTGTGGGCATTCTCGGAGCCGGCACGATGGGCGGCGGTATCGCCATGAACTTCCTGTCTGCAGGCATTCCAGTCACAATCCTCGAGCGCGAACAGGCTGCTCTTGATCGCGGTGTCGGGATCATTCGCAAGAATTATGAGAACACCGCCAAACGCGGCCGAATGACCATGGAACAGGTTGAGAAAGCCATGTCGCTTCTCTCCACAACGCTCGACATGGGCGACCTGTCTGATTGCGACCTCATCATCGAAGCTGTGTTCGAACTGATGTCTATCAAGAAAGACGTCTTCACCAATCTCGACAAAACCATCAAGAAAGGCGCGATCCTCGCTTCGAACACGTCTTATCTGAACGTCGACGAGATTGCGGCGTGCACATCACGCCCGGAAGATGTGATCGGACTTCACTTCTTCTCACCTGCCAACATCATGAAACTCCTTGAGATCGTGCGTGGCGAGAAAACATCTGACACGGTTCTGGCAACCTCTATGGCTCTCGCCAAAAAGATCGGCAAAGTGGCTGTTGTCTCGGGCGTTTGCCCGGGCTTCATCGGCAACCGAATCCTCGCCAAGCGTCAGGAACAGGCACAGCAGATGATCCTGGAAGGCGCAAAGCCGTGGGATGTCGACCGCGTTCTCACAGAATTCGGCCTCCCTATGGGCCCGTTCCAGATGGCCGACCTTGCGGGTGTCGATATTGGCTGGGATCCTGAAAAGACCTCGTCTTCGACTGTACGGGAAGTCCTTTGCGAACGCGGTCGCAAAGGTCAGAAGACCGGCAAGGGTTTTTACGACTATGACGACGCGCGTCGCGGTTCGCCTTCTTCGGAAACCGAAGAAATCATCGCTGAGTTCATGGCGAAAAATGGCACCACGCCACGCGATATCAGCGACGAGGAAATCCTGGAGCGCTGCCTCTACCCAATGGTGAATGAAGGCGCCAAAATCCTCGAAGAAGGTATGGCTCAACGTGCGTCGGACATCGATGTGGTGTGGATGAATGGCTATGGCTGGCCGCCATACACAGGCGGTCCAATGTTCTGGGCAGACACTGTCGGACTGGACGTCATCCTGGCTGGTCTCGAAAAGCATGCTGATGCGTTCGGTGACAAAGTCACAATCTCTCCTCTGCTTCGCGAGAAAGCGGAAAAAGGTGAGAAATTTAACTAGGCCGTTATGCCGCTTACAAACAGAAAGGCCCGCAATTGCGGGCCTTTTTTTATGGATCGTGATGAATGTTTCCGTCCTGACTGCAGACACTCAGACAATTCTGACAAACCTGCTCACACGAAATTACACAGAAAATTGGCTTTCCGTGAGCGGCCTACCGCACTAACTCTATTGGCAGATCCGCAAGCAGAGCGCGCCGGACACCCGGCGTATCAACTGACCTACAGGACTCCCTATGCCTTCATATCGCCCGCCCCGTATTCCATCTTCAGAGATCACGCCGAAAAAATTCTGGCTGAACCGACGGCAGATCATCGGCGCTGGCGCAGCCGGTCTTGTGGCGACGGGTGCACAAGCAGCCCCTCTCGAGAGCGTGAAATCCGGCTACACTTTGGACGACAAGCCAACGCCATTCAAAGACGTCACCAATTTCAATAACTTCTATGAGTTTGGTGTTCAGAAAACCGATCCGGCGAAAAACTCTGGTGATTTCAATCCACGACCGTGGACAATCGAAATCGACGGGCTTGTCCAAACCCCGAAAACCGTTGATTTCGACGAGCTTCTCGCCAGCGAGACCATTGAGGAGCGCGTTTATCGAATGAGATGCGTTGAAGCATGGTCGATGGTCATTCCATGGAATGGCTTCCCGCTGTCCGCACTCCTCAGCAAGGTCGAACCATTAGGCAGCGCCAAATATGTCGCTTTTGAAACCGTCGTCCGTCCTGAAGAAATGCCAGGGCAACGCGGCTTCTTTCAACCGCTCGACTGGCCCTACGTCGAGGGACTGCGCCTCGACGAAGCTATGCACCCGCTTACGCTGATGGCTGTGGGAGTTTACGGTGAAACCTTGCCCAATCAGAACGGCGCACCGATCCGCCTGGTCGTGCCATGGAAGTATGGCTTCAAAGGTATCAAATCCGTCGTCAAAATTACGCTCACCGAAAAGCAACCACCGAGCACATGGAATCTCCGCGCTCCCAGCGAATACGGCTTTTATGCCAATGTGAACCCGGAGGTGGATCACCCACGCTGGAGCCAGGCGAGCGAGCGCATCATCGGCGGCTCTGGCGGCTTTTTCGGCGGCGCTAACCGGAAAGATACGCTGATGTTCAATGGCTATGCTGACGAGGTTGCCAGCCTTTATGACGGCATGGATCTGAAAAAGAACTTCTGATCGGTCATGCCCTCTAAATCATCCTACCTGAAACGCCAGGCATCGATCTGGCTATTATATGCCATCGGCTTTCTGCCAGCTATCTGGGGTTTTTACCTCGGCGCGACCGATCAGATGGGAACTGACCCGGTTAAGTCTTTCGAACATTATCTCGGCTTTTGGGCGATCCGCTTTCTGATTCTGGCGCTCGCCATCACACCGCTTCGTGAAGTCTTTGGACTGAATCTCATCAAGTATAGAAGAGCGCTGGGTGTCCTGACCTTCTGGTATGTGCTGTTCCACTTCCTTGTATATCTGACCCTGGATCAGGCGCTTCGCCTACCGGAAATCATTGCTGATATAACCAAACGCCCCTTCATCATCTTCGGAATGATCGCGCTGGTCTTGTTAATTCCTCTTGCGCTCACCTCATTCAACTGGGCCATCCGTAAACTGCGCAAAAACTGGAAACGGCTTCATCGACTGGTTTACGTCATCACCATACTTGGCCTTGTCCATATGGTGATGGGCACGAAGGTTCTGTCTGTCGAACAGATCATCTACACAGCAGCTCTGGTTCTGCTGCTCGGCTATCGTGTATTCAGTTGGTCCCGAAAGAGGATGGCAACGTAATCGCGTTACGCGTTGTAGCGATCAACTTTGAGCGCGATCGATCGCGCTGGCGCAGCTAGTTCGGGCGATCAAAACTCCGAAACACAAAACTTTCCTATTTTCGTGCCACTGGCACGAAAACTTTTGCGTAGCAAAACTGGAAAGTTTGGTGCGCCCGGAGGGAGTTAGTTCGAACTCTCCTGCGCCATCACTCAGTGAGTTTCTGAACTCTGATGCGATCTTTGAAGAGCTGAAAGAATGGGAAGATCAACTTCGCGATATTGATCTCTCCGTCCTCGAATACGACGATCCTAAAAGTGACGATAGCTCTTTCGAGCAATCTGAGCATGGAGGGCCTTCTCCATGTTAGAGCGCAGAAAACACCAAGCCAAAAAAGCTTTTGGAAAAGTCGGCCCAAGGGTCGACAAGAGCAATAAGCACCCATCACCCATCTCACTTCGCTTGACCCACGATGAACGCACGCAGCTCTTACGCGATGCAGGCGATAGAACGCTGTCCAGCTATATTCGTGAGCGCCTGTTTGGCGAAAGCGCATCGACGGCTTTCAGGCGTCCAGCCAAAAAGCAGAACCGTCCTTCGGCTGATCGCGTGGCGCTGGCAAAGCTCCTCGGCGCACTCGGCCAGTCTCGCCTCTCATCCAACATGAACCAGATCGCGAAGGCGGTTCACATGGGCGCGCTGCCCGTGTCTGATGATTTGGAGCGCGAACTTGAGATGGCGTGTGCCGATATCAAAGAGATGCGCAATACCCTCATGAAGGCGCTCGGGCGGCGCTAGCTTCATGATTTTGGTCGGCAATCAGCGCGCGGGCGGGAGTGATCTCGCCCGCCACCTCATGAAAGATGAAAATGATCACGTGCTTGTCCATGACATGCGCGGCTTTGTTGCGCATGATGATCTGCACGAGGCGTTCAAAGAGATTGAACTGACCGCCAAAGGCACGCGCTGCCGTCAGTATCTGTTCTCGCTCTCACTCAATCCACCTCAAGAAGCATTCGTCACCGTGCCGCAATTCGAAGCCGCGATTAAAAAGATCGAAAAACGGCTCGGTCTTGAAGGCCAGCCGCGCGCCATCGTATTCCATGAAAAAGAAGGCAGACGCCATGCGCATGCGGTGTGGAGCCGTATCGATATTGATAAAATGAAGGCCGTTCAGCTTTCGCACTCAAAGCGCAAGCTCAATATGCTCTCAAAAGAGCTGTATCTCGAACATGACTGGAAACTGCCGCCTGGGCAAATCGACAAGTCATTGCGCGATGAGAAGAACTTCACCTTTGCCGATTGGCAACAAGCCAAGCGCACTCATCAAGACCCGCGCCATATCAAGGCGCAGTTCAAGGACGCTTGGGAAAATACCAACACGCGCGAAGAGTTTTACGAACGCCTCAAGAAGAGCGGATATTTGCTCACGCGCGGAAGCCGAAGAAACTATGTTGCTGTAGATCGCTTTGGTGAGATTTATTCTGTGCCGCGCATGCTTGGGATCAAAACGAAAGAAGCGCGTGAGCGCTTGGGTGATCCGTCCAAGTTGATCGATGCCGAATACGCAAGGAAACGTGTCACCGATAAAGCCTTAAAGGCGCTCACTGGCTATACCGAAGACATAGACAAACGCCTCGCTGAGGCGCGCGCACCATTTGAAAAAGCCAAAGCCGATTTGGCTGCGAAACAAAGACAAGAACGCACCGAACAACATGAGCGCTTAGAAGCCCGCTGGGCGCACGAAAACATCGTGCGACAGTCACGGTTCAGAACTGGCATTAAAGGCCTATGGGATTTTGTGCGGGGCGAGAATGCGCGGATCAAAAAGCAGAACCGACAAGAGGCGCACGTCTCAATGAAGCGCGATGAGAAAGAGCGTGAAGGTCTGATCAAAGCGCATCTCGAAGAACGCCGTGCACTAGTTCCTGAAATCCAGAAAGTTCGGGATGATCTCAAGACACTCCATCGCGAGCGGCGAGACTTGATAGCGGAACTGCGCGCCATTCAAAAGCAGCGCGAAGAAAATGGTGACTATGCACGAGAGCGCGAACGCCAAAGAGAACGGTCTCGTGGGAGATCACGGTGAGGTTTGCAGCTCTAGAAAAGGCTCATCTGTCGCGTCTTGGCTTCGCGCTCTTTCCAATCCGCGGATTGAGCAGCGCGATCCAGCCATTCAATGACAGCGGTTTCGACCTTTTCACTGCAAACAGTTCCGCTTGGGATGAAATGTGATTTGTAACCCGTTTCCGTGATCGGGAGCGGTTCACGGTTTTCACTTTCGATTTCGATGTGGTCGCAAGGCCCATTCCACCGATTAGGATAAAATCGAAGTGTTATCTCTCGGCCTTGCCAGTTGAGTTGATAGATTTGAAGTTGTGACATGGCGCTTATCCTTTCCTTTGCCTGTGGCTCGTCATGCCGCTTTCAAAGGCCAGGCGAATAAACGCGGGGCTTCATATCCAACACGGGTGAGCGTTTTAGCGAACTGGCGCGGGCAGCGATATTGACCGCCCGCGTGCGGCTGGTCAGGAAATCAAGGCAGATACGAGCTACTGGCTAAGGAAACGGCGCAGAGCGCACCTCATGCTCAATCATTAAATTCTCAAACGAGCGCTGACACCTCGATAATGCTATCGTCTCTGAGCTTTTGCTTCGGGTCAAAAGATCACGTGAACAGTCAGCGTGAACAACAAGGGCAAGCCTTCTTCACTGACGTTACGCCCGTCATCTTATGACGGTGTTTTCGCGTGTCTCTCCACGTCGTTTTTCCCCTCATGAAGCTCAATTCAGAGCCTCAAGAACATTGGAGGATACATGCACGTTATTTGGAAATTTGAAGAACTCGAACAACTCACGAACTTAGAGCGCTCCGCACTACTCGCGGTGCTCGAAACCTATCTGTTTGAAACTGACTTAGACGATCACGAACGCGCACTGATATGAGCATCAATTGCGAATATCAAAGCGAGTTTGCGCAGAAAAACTACGCCTTCACAGCTTGCTTTAGCGCTGTGATGTCGAGTCAAAATAAGCTGGATGCGCGTAAGCGCGTTCAACCTAATTTTGTGTAGAGGGAGTGCCGAGGGCTGAGCCCTCGGCGAATTTTTCATCGATTCCAGAACACATGGACTTCGCGATATCCCATATCGATAGCCAGGACGTCATTGATCTCTAAGTCTCGTCCCATGCGTTCCCAATCAATATAATATTGCAGATGGTTGGGGACTTCGCTTGTCTCTTCAGTGATCTCCTGCGCGAAGTCGGCGAGGCTGTCATATTGCCCTGCATAGTCATCTTCCAATGCGCGTTTAGCGGTTTCGAAGTCGCCATAGTGGTTCACGACTTCCGCACCCAATCGGCCATGCTCTTCGATAAATTCGGCCTTTTCTACAACGCTTTGAATACCTTCGTATTCAGAAATGCTCAGGCCTTCGAAGCCTTCATAGTCATGGATTGCCCATTCTTCCGCATCCGGCATGGGTGAGGTTTTTAAAACCTCGTTGATCTGATCCCAGATTGCCTTTTCGCCAAGCGTGGTGTCAATCCAAGCACCATGTAGGTAGCCGTTATTATAGGCTGCGAGACAGGCTATATAAATTCTGATATCTCCGTTCTTTGTCATTTGAAGACCTCCGTCAGGTAAGGGTTGCTCATGCAACCTTGGCCTTCGCCGAGAAC
>NZUJ01000102.1 GCA_002701295.1 Ponticaulis sp.
AACTGACAATGCTTCCGCCCTGATTGAGCGGAATACCCGCGATCGTGAGCTCAACATCGTCGCAATTTTTGACGATCGCCTGGGCCGCGCACCGCACCGGATTTCTGGCGTTCCAGTGGTTGGTACACTCGACGACCTACTTGCCTGGGAAAACCTTCCGAATGTCGACCGCATTATTGTGACAGTGACTTCAAAGGCCCAAAGCCGTGTACGGCTGCTGATTGAACGTCTCCGGTATCTTCCGAACCGCGTTGTTCTGCTGCTCGACCTTGAAGACTTCAATCCCGATGGCGCAAGCCTCGCTCAGGTTGCTGATGCGCCGGCAGCTTATGTGTCGGGTGCGCCAGCTGATGCACGCCGAGCTTTCGTAAAGCGGATTTCAGATATCGTTATCGGCACAGGTCTTCTCATGGCCTTTTCGCCAATCATGCTGCTCATTTCTGCGCTGATCAAGCTCGACAGCCCTGGCCCAGTTTTGTTCAAACAAAAGCGGCATGGCTTTAACAACAAGGTTATTCGCGTCTGGAAATTCCGGTCAATGCGCCCTGATCAACGGGCTGAAGACGGGATCATTACTCAAGTCACATCAGACGATGATCGCGTCACCCGCCTCGGCCGCTTTCTACGCCGCACCAGCCTTGATGAACTTCCTCAGCTTATCAATGTGATCAAAGGCGAGATGTCTCTGGTCGGACCGCGACCACACGCAGTGGGCATGACAACAGAAGAAACGGAAGTTCATCATCTTGTGGGTGACTATGCGCACCGCCATCGCGTCAAACCGGGCGTAACCGGATGGGCACAGATCAACGGTTCACGAGGGCCAGTTCACACTGCTGAACTCGTACGAGAGCGCGTGCGCCTCGACATGGAATACGTCAACCGCTCCTCATTCTGGTTCGATCTCTACATCATGGTGATGACCGCGCCATGTCTTCTTGGAGACGACTCGAATGATCGCTAGCCTTAAAATTGCCAGCGAACCTATGGAGACTAATGTGCCCGAAATCCGCCCTGGTGAGCGGATTTCCTGCAATCTGCGATGGGACACCATCCAACCGGTATTGTCAGTTCTTGTTCCAACCTTTCAGGATGCTGGCGGCCGCTTGTTCGAGGCTTTGTCGGCATGTGAACGTTCGCCCGACATTGAAGTCATCATCTATGATGATGGTTCAGCCGATCAGAGCATGACGCAGCAGTTGATCGCGGCCATCAAGAACTTTCCCGGCGCAGCTTGTCTGATCACCGCGGAACAAAACTATGGTCGCGCATTCGGTCGCAACCGTTTGAAGGCGCTGGCTCGCTCGAACTGGCTTCTGTTTCTGGATGCGGACATGGTCCCGGATAATCCGAATTTTTTGAGTCGATACCTCACGGAAATCGAGCCACTGACGTCTCCTGCAATGATTGTTGGGGGTTTCTCGCTGAAACACGCCGAGCGCACCAAACAGACTGAACTTCACTGGGCACAAAGTGAAACATCTGAGTGTCTGTCTGCCGACAGTCGCAATCAGACACCGGGTCGCTATGTCTTCACCAGCAATGTGTTGTGTCATCGGGACATCATGGACAGCGTTGCGTTTGATCCAGCCTTTTCCGGCTGGGGCTGGGAAGATGTCGACTGGGGCTTGAGGGTCGCAAGTCGGTTTCCGGTCCGCCATATCGACAATACCGCGACACATACGGGACTTGATAATCCTGAGACGCTGATCCGGAAATACACGACCTCGGGCAAGAATTTCTGGCGCCTCGCTGATCTGCACAAAGCGGCGATGGCTGACACGCCACTGTTCAAAATGGCTAGTCTGTTCAGCAAGCTTCCAGGTAAAACGCTCATCCAGAAAGCGTGTGAGCAGATTGCCAGAGCTCCCGGATGGATCATGCCGGTAAAACTGAGGCTTCTGGCCCTGAAATTGCTTCGTGCTGCAGCATATGGAAAGGCACGTCAAAATGTCATCTGATATGGTCTATGAACCCAGCCGTTCGATCGCGGCGAAACTGACGCGTCGCATCACCCAGCGCCGTCTGGCTGCACCAGCAAAAATCAGTCTCGACAAGCCTGTTCTGTCGATGACGTTCGACGATTGCCCGGCTTCGGCCGCGACAACGGGTGCAGATATTCTGGAAGCGCACGGCGTTCGCGGCGGATATTACATCGCGTCTTCGCTGATCGGTGAACCGTCGCATATGGGCGTGATGGCAGATGCGGAATTGCTCGAGAAACTCTCCGCTCGCGGGCATGAAATCGCTGCCCATTCGCACTCTCACTTCGATTGTTCGCGAAATGCTCCGGATCTCGTCGAAGAAGATGTGCAGAAGAACCTGGACTTTCTGGACCGGCTGACAAACGTGTCTTTCGTCGACAGCTTCGCCTATCCGTATGGTGAGACCAGTTTCGCATCCAAACGGCGCCTTGCTAAACACTTCACGAATCTACGCGGACTGCTACCCGGTATCAATTCAGGTATGGTGGACCGGGCTCAACTGCGTGCCTATGAAATCGACCGTTCTCCGCAGACTTTCGAACGCGCCATGAACGCGCTCGATCGCCTGTCACGCGGTACGCCGGGCTGGATGATCGCCTTCACCCATGACGTGTCCGAAACGCCTAGTGACTTTGGCATGACGCCGTCGCAACTCGATGAGCTGATTGTCACCGCGCAATCCAAGGACATTGATATTCTGCCGCCCGGTCTTGCCGCCCGAAAAGCTGGCTTAAGCAGATGACAAGCCCGCAGGTCACGATCGCCATACCGACCATGCGACGCGCCGCAAGTCTGAAGCGCGCCGTTGACAGCGTGTTGTCTCAGACCGGCGTTGATCTGGATACGATCGAGATATTGGTTGTGGACAATGACCCTGACGCTTCAGCACGCGATCTGATCGCGACATATGCCTCCTGCCCTGTCACCGTTGTTTACGGGCACGAGCCCGAGCCCGGTGTCGCCAACGCACGAAACCTGATTTTGGAGATGGCGCGCGCGCCTCTTATTGCTTTTCTGGATGATGATCAGTCCGCATCCCCCGACTGGCTACACCATCTCCTGGCGGCCTATTCGACCTACAAGCCGATGATCACCTTCGGCCCGGTTGAAACAGCCTTGCCTGATGACGCGCATCCCCATGCAGAATATCTGAAAGATTTCTTCTCAAGGATCGGACCCGAAAACTCAGGGATCTATGACGAATTTTATGGCTGCGGAAATTCACTGTTCGATATGTCTCAGTTGAAGAACTATATGCCGTTATTCGGCGCAGAATCGAACGAGACTGGCGGCGAAGATGATCGGCTTTTTTCCCGGCTGGATCAGGACGGCCACAAATTCGGTTGGGCTGCAGGCGCAATCGTTATGGAGCATGTTCCAGAATCTCGCGCAAACTTACGCTATACGCTGCGCCGGACGTTCGCCTACGGACAAGCGCCTTCTGTGATGAGTGTTCAACGCCGCACTCCGGACCTGTTTGGTCTAATTTTCTGGATGCTTGTTGGCGTCGCACAGGCCGGGATTTATGGCCTGATCTCCGGCCTCATGTGGGTCGTTCGCCTGCCTCGCCGAGCGTATTGGCTGGATCGTGCAGTTCAGGGGCTCGGAAAAATCTTCTGGTTTGGACCATTCGCCCAGAAATTTTACGGTCGCAGCGCGCTTTAAGCTTCAGCGTCCGCTATCGAAGTCGGCCGCGTAGCGCAGGAACAGGCAGATCCAGCGGATTACTGATCTCGCGCGGCGGAGATTTTACACGCCGTGCCGCTTCAACCCGCTCACGCGCATCAATGGACAGACGTCCGACAATGGCCGAATAGCTGACCCAGGCCAGACTATTCTGCTGCATGATCACGCTCTCTGAAATGCTGAACAACACGAAGAGCAGGAATATTCCGAGCGCAAAGAGAGAGGTCGGCCTTTTGTGAACCGTGAATGCGGCGCGGAAGAAATTCAGCACAAAATCAAAAAGGAAAATCGCAACGCCGAGCCAGCCAATGGCGAGGGCGACTTCAATAATGCCATTATGGGCCGTCGGCACCGGCCATTCTGTAATGGTCCGCACCATATTCGCCGGAGCGCTGTATTCTCCCCAGAACGCGCCATAACCATACCCGAGCACAGGCCGCTGGCCGATCAGATCAATCAGCACTTCCCAGATATATGTCCGCCCGGTGAAGGTCAGGTCGCGTCCAATGATCTTTACCAGTACTTCCGGGGCCAGAATGACGACGAATGTCGCCGCAAGGCTGGAGGCCAGAATAAGCCAGAGCGTCGATACCGTGACCAACTTGCCCTGTTGCATCCAAAGATAAAGCACCAGCACACCAAAGCCGAGCAACATACCGAGAAGAGATGTTTTGGATGTCGACAGGAGCACCAACATCACAGACAGGATGAAGCCAAAGCCCCATATTTTCCGTCTGTGCTTGTCCATCATAAGGAGGAATCCAAAAATGAACGCAGCCCGGGCGAAATTACCTCCCATGGCGTTTTTCTCGAACCACAGGCCACGCCACGCCCCAACGTGAATTTCATGCATCACGCCAAAGCCGGGCACGAGTGCGCCAGCCAGAAAGTTCCCAATACCCAGAATGATCCAGACGATGCCCAGAATGGTTATCATCTCGCGCCAGGATAGCGCCGACGCGATGTAAAAACCGAACATGGTTGTGAAAAAAATCGCGATACCGCGGCGAAGACTTGTTCCAGGGTCAATGGACCACAACATGGAGGCGACGGCCATCAGGCAAATGATCGTCAGTCCTGGCGAGCGCAGCAGGATTGTCAGAAAGTTCCGCCATCTGAGCGCCAGCGCCAACACCGCGTAACCGTAGATGGGAAGCCAGATATAGCGGAGGAACGCGCCGCCTTCTGGGTTTTCTTCCGATGCAAACAAGCGCCCGAGAAGGGCTTGCGAAAACATCAGCAGAAAAAGAATGATCGCGCAGTATTCCAGCGTTCGCAGACTGATCGCTGGCGCTATGGACCGCGACATCAGAGAGACAACCGATCCGCCATTCGCGCATCGGATCGGACCCTGTTGACTACAACGCCAAGGCATCTCCCGCCATGGGCTTCAATTTCATTTCGCAGTGTGTTGACCTCAGAGGCCTGTGTACTGTCCGCTTCAACGACCAGGATCACACCATCAATGTGCCGGCAGAGCGACAGACCGGCGGACGAATGGTCAATCGACAACCCGTCCACAATCGCCCAATCCGAAACAGACCGCAGTGCGCGCCAGTATTCATCTCGCGAGCTGACCTGAATTTTCTGACCTGGCTTCAGAATTTCGGTTCGAAATCGAGAGACCAGAAGGTTTGAATGCTCGATCTTGTGAACCGCAAGATATTTTTGCTGTCCGCGTGTGTTACCATCAACCGCTCTGATCTGCGGCATAATCTGAAAGAAAGGTGGCGCGTTCAGTGAACCGTCGAGAGCGCGGCCAGCTGCGCCAAATCTCGAAAACGTTTTAGCCTGAAATAGCCGAAACTGCTGATTTCCGAGAAAGTCCAGGTCTAGCAACCAGACGGGCCGAGCGGCGCGTCCTGACATGAGCACAGCCAGAGACGAGGCTACGCTGGAGACGCCCTCACCCTTTCGCGCACTCATGACCATAACCAGACGACCGCCGCCGCGTTGCGGCATGCGATCAATTGCGCGGGCAGTGTCGACAATTTCTGAACGCAAATCGATCATCACACTATCCTATAAAGGCCGCACACTGGACAGGACAGGAAGTCCTGATGTTCTGGACACGCATCCTGCGGTCGGCATTGTGACACGGGTAAAGGCAAGCAAGAATGCCAGCACCAGGCCTGTAAACAGTCCAAAACCGACGCCTGCGCCAGCGATCAACTTACGCATGCTTTTGCCCTGCGCAGGCGGCCGCGCAGGTTCAAGTATCTGAATATTGTCAAAATCGGCCTGAGTGACCGAGCGCTTGATCCGTTCTTCACCTTCTCGAACGGTGAGTGATCGGAGCTGGTTTTCGAGGATAGCCCTGTCTCTCAGAAGAGTCTGATATTCGGGTTCGAGCCTGATCAATTCGATCTGTCGATTTTCGATCCGGTTCTTTTGTCGCTGGAGTTCTTCAAAACGCGTTTGTAGCGCCTCGGCTTCAGCCACAAGCTCAGCGCGGTTCTGATCAAGTTTTTGGAAAACTTCATTCGGGCCACGACGAACAACACCAATGCCCTGCCCTTCATTGTCGATCAATGCACGCACATTTTCGATACGGCGATCGATTTCGCTGATCTGTGGAGTACCCGGCAAGTAAGTCGACAAAAGACTTTCGCGCTCAATCTTCAAATCAAGCAGCTGCTGCTCGTAATTGCTATCGACATAAAGGTCGATTGTCGGCTCAGTCAGGGACAGTTGCGCATTCAGAGACGCGAGACGGCCTGATACTTCGCTTTTGGCAGCCTGAATTTTGAAAAGCTCATCGGTGACATTGCTATACAGGCCAGCAACCGATGTCTTCTCAGTGTCAAAATCGCCAATACGATTATCAACCAGAAAACGCTCAAGCGCCGCATCGGCAAGCTCAAGCTCGCCAGCAAGGTTCTCGCGCTGAACGCTGAGAATACTTTTGTCGTTCGACGTGAACAGGTCCGCCCTATATTCCAGATAGGTCTGGATGATTGAGTTTAGCACCCGCGCTGCCATTTGAGGATTTTCGTGCTGGAATGAAGTCCGGATGACCGGGTTTTTTGGTGCCGCGCCAGCATAGAATCCTTTGCGGACAGCATCGACCGCCTTCTCATAAACCAAAGGTCGCTGTGCCGGAGGAGCTTTGTCCATCGCCTGTTGCATCTTTGGAAATATGTTCTCGAGGCCAATCTTCTGGATCACCCGATCGAAAATCACGGGGCTGTAGAGCAATTCAACCTCAGAACCGGTGATTTCCTCCTGTCCGAGAACCGCGTTCTGGACCGGATCGCCAACAATGGGATCAAACATGCTCTCAGTACCAGCGGTAACCTGAATACGAGATACAGCGGCGTATTTGACGGGGGTCATGATCGCGCCGAAGACAGCCAGAGCCGCAATCGGAAGCGTAACCGCGATTATCAGGAGCTTGGATCGCCAGACGAAAACGAGCACATCACCAAGTGACAGCTGAGGCCGGTTCGATGTCGTCGTCGGGACGGACGCATTCATCGCTCCTGCGCTGCTGTTTGGTTGTGTCCATCCATCATCGGCTGGCATGCAAGTTGGCCCCGTCCATACGATTGTCTATCCAGTCTTTTTTGGGAACTTCACCTTAATATTTCATTGATGATTAACTGTGATTGTGCGGCTGAACGACACAATTGAGGTGCAGTCTCATGAAAACCCGCGCAACGCTTGTGTTAGGCACTCTTCTGGCGGCATGCGCCAGCTATCCAGAGCCGCCTGTTCCAGCCTATGACGCGCCGGGATTTCAGGCCTATTCTTCTGCAACACCGAACTATCGGGTCTATCCTGAAGATGAGCTGACGATCAATTTCCCATCTGCGCCAGAACTCTCAAGAACTGTTGAAGTTGGCCCCGACGGGCGCATTCAGCTGCCCTTGCTGCCGCCCATGATGGTCGCAGATAAAACCATTCCTCAGATCAATGAGGAAATCTCATTCGCCATGAGCTCGCGTCTGGTCGATCCGACTGTGGACAGCACAGTCAGCATGTTCGGACCGCAACGAATATTTGTCGGCGGACAGGTTGCCCAGCCCGGCGTGATCGACATGCCCGGCCAGATTGATGCGCTTCAGGCAATCATCATGGCTGGCGGGTTCACGGACACGTCGAACGAACACCAGGTTATCCTGGTGCGTCGGTCACCTGACGGCTCAGTCAACAGTTATTCCATCGACGTCCGTGGCGGCTGGACGGATCCGGCAGCGACGAGGCTTGGGCCGCTTCAGAGATTCGACGTGCTCTACGTTCCGAAATCTCGAATTGCGCAGCACAACCTGTTCATGCAGCAGTTCATTCGGGATGCTCTGCCTGTAAACTTCAGTTTCGTGTATGATCTGGCACGAACCATCCAGTAAAGACCGAAGTCAATCCAGTCTTCATCAGAGCCAGAATTCTGGCTCTATTGTATATGGATGATGTGTTTGGATCAGTTGGCGAGTGACAACCATTCGCGTGCAGCCTTTTGAGCTGTCGCGATTTCATCACTGCTCATATAGTCAGAGAGTTCCTTGCGCGATTGTTTCGCGTCGGAATACCCCCGCAGAGCGGCCAGGTTGAACCATTTATGCGCCATGACGTAATCGACAGGGACGCCAAGACCAGTCGAATAGACCAATCCCATACGATAAAGATCTTCAGCAGCGGACTCTGGCCCCAATTCTTCGCAAGGGCTTTCTAGTTTGCTTTCAGCAAATGCCATTTGTCTTACTCCTACACCAATTTTCAGACCGCCCGCCCCTTTTTGGGGTCATCTGTCGACCTGAAACTCACCCGTCAGCTCTTGCTGACACTCGAAGTAAGCCAATGATTTGTTGCGCTATAGTTAATGAAAGTCGTTTTTTAGGACTTGAATTCATGAAGTCTTTATTCTGTTATTCCTTTGTTTAACTGGGTTTACAGTAAGTGAATATTTGAACCTTCAGAACGCAGATTTACCACGTTCGAACAGTTTGGGGCTTTGTGCGAAAGGGAGGGCTGCGCTATAGCGAGGCATCAAACACGCAAGAGTTCTCATGCCTATTACCCTCAAACCGATTGACCTGCCTGCAAACGAAGCTGACGACGCTGAATTCACGAAAGCCCTGATGCAGTCCTTCATGGATACCGGCTTCGCGATTATCCGTAATCACGGCCTCGACCAGTCCATCATCGACAAGTCACTGGACATGTCGCGCGAATTCTTTGCGCTGCCCGAAACAACAAAGCGCAGTTACTTTGATCCGAACGGCGGCGGCCAACGGGGCTACACGCCATTCGGAACGGAAAACGCAAAAGGATTTGCCGCAATTGACCTGAAGGAATTCTGGCACACCGGTCGGGCGCTTCCGGCAGGTCATCCTTATGAAAGCGTCATGATGCCGACGCCTTCAGTTTCCGAGATCGAAGCATTCGATCAGGCGACGAATGATCTGTTCAACGCTTTTGACGAACTCGGCCAGCGCCTCCTGCGATCCGTTGCAACAGGGCTCGGACTGGAACGCGATTGGTTTCTCGACAAGGTTCAGAACGGCAACTCCATTCTACGTCTTCTGCACTACCCTGCTCAGACAGAACCGCCTCCGGAAGGCTCTGTACGCGCTGCGGCTCATGAAGACATCAATGTCATCACCCTGCTCCTCGGCGCAGAAGAAGCCGGACTTCAGGTGAAGCCACGCGGCGTCGACAAATGGATTTCCGTTGAAGCGCCTGTCGGCAGTATTGTGATCAATGTCGGTGACATGCTTCAGCGTCTGACGAACCACGTGCTTCAGAGCACATCACACCGCGTCGTCAATCCATCGCCGGAGCGATCCAGGTTCAGCCGCTATTCCATGCCGTTCTTCCTTCATTTCGAACCTGATGTCGAAATACGGTCGCTGGCATCCTGTGTGTCTGCGGACAATCCCGACCGTTATCCTGAACCAATCACTGCAAATGACTATTTGCGGGAACGTCTCATTGAGATCGGGCTTATTAAAACAGGGACTTAGGCGTTCAGGAACCGTTCAGATAAGGTTCAGACAGCCCGACTTAAGGTTAAGCCTGTGTGTGGGGGTCCTACCGGATCAAAACTGGAGAACCCGAATGAAACTAATAAAAACACTCGGTGCTGTGGTGCTCTCCGGCACGATGCTTGCGGCCGTAACCGGCACGGCATCTGCTGATGACAAGAACCGTTATGGTTCGCGTGGATACGTCTCACAGAACACCAAAGGCTATGGCGGCGGTTACACCTATTCCCGCCAGGGCAATCACCCCGGATATCATCGAAACTGGGGCGACCGCGGACGATATGACAATCGCGACTGGAACCAGCGTCGTGACCATGATCGCTGGCGACGTGACGGGTATCGCGGACAGTCCTATCAGTCGAATAATCGGCACCGATACTACTATCCAAACCGGTCCTATGGGCGGAGCGGATTCAGCTTCAATTTCGGCTATTATCAGCCGCGATATCGCTGGAACCCTTATCAGCGAGTCGTTTACGCGCCGAACTATCATCGGCCGAATTATCACCCGAGATATCGTGTGGGTCACCGGTTCTCGAATTATAACAGCTATCTGATCAATGACTGGCAACGTTGGGGCCTCTATCAGCCTCCGCACGGCTATTATTGGGCCCGTCATGACAATGACGCGTACCTGACAGCCGCTGGCACTGGCGTCATCGCCGGCATTATTATCGGCGCGCTGGCAGCAGGTCACTGACCGTTGAGGTCAGAGATCGCTGCAAATAAACTAAAAAAGCCCGGTCGCATGACCGGGCTTTTTCTCATTGAATGGTGTCTGCAAACTGGCCGTTATGCCGCCGCCTGCTTTGATTTTGACGGATGGAAGAACAGAGCCTGCCCGATAGCCGCTTTCACAGTACCTTCCTGGAATGGCTTCGAAATCAGATAAGTCGGCTCTGGACGCTCGCCCGTGAGGAGACGCTCAGGGAAAGCCGTGATGAAAATCACAGGCACGTCAAAGCGTGACAGAATATCGTGTGCGGCATCAATACCCGACGAGTTGTCTGCGAGCTGGATATCGCAAAGAACAAGACCTGGTGGTTCGGCATTAGCCATTTCGACGGCTTCATCACGAGTCGTGGCATTACCGGTCACTGTGTGGCCAAGGTCATCAACGATTTGCTCGAGATCCGCCGCAATGATCGGCTCGTCTTCGATGATCAGAACTTTGGTGCGAAGCTCATTTTCAACTTCTTTGTGCGCCTTAGCGATCAGCTTCGTCACTTCGCTCTCTTCCATGTTAAGGACCTGAGACGCCTCTGGCACTGTAAAGCCTTCGAGCGATGTCAGAAGGAAAGCTTGTCTGTGAAGAGGTGCAAGTGCCTGCAGGCGCGCGTCTGCCGGATCGCCAGCTGCATTCCCAGCCTCGCCTTCAAGCTCTGCGCCGGTATTCAGCCAGATAGCGTGGAAAAACTGATAAAGAGACAGACGCGGAGACAACCCCTCATTCAACTGATCGGGGCTTTCTGCCAGCGCCGCGAGTGATGCCCTGATATATGAGTCCCCGCTCTCCTGGCTTCCAGTAAGCGCCCGGGCGTAACGGCGTAGGAAAGGAAGATGGGGGCCCAGTTTCTCGACTAGTGACATAGGAACTCTCTGCTGCTTTTCGGCATTAACGCCTCCTTAGGAGAAAAGGTTCCGAATTTTTTCCAAAAAAAATGTCATTTTCTTGGAACCTATAGCAAAGCCAGACATTTAGATTGTGCGATGTCGGGTTATCGACAGCGTTAATAAGCCCGTTGGAATCAGAATTTTACAGATGACTGAATCAAAACCGATGAAAAATAATATGCATGAGGCAGAGACCGAAGACAGCGCAGAAGACATGCGTGATCGTCGTTCTCGCCAGAAGCGCATCGGCAATCAGTTGCGTCGTCTATACGATAACGTCGCAACAGAGCCTGTGCCAGACGACTTCCTCAAATTACTCGAGGAAGCCGATAAGAAAAAACAATCATAATTTGCTGAAAAGACAGTCTGCCATGCAAGACGACGATTTCAAACGTGAGCTTGCGGAATTGATCCCGCACCTGCGTGCATTTGCCCGGAACCTTTGTGGCGATGCGTCCAGCGCAGATGATCTTGCTCAGGAAGCTATGCTGAAGGCATGGAACGCGCGAGAAAGTTATCAGGAAGGCACCAACCTCAAAGCTTGGACCTTCACAATTCTCCGCAACGCATTCTATTCGGAAAAGCGCCGCTCCTGGAGGCGTCAGCCGCTGGACCCGGAAGTTGCCGAAGCAACCTTGGTATCAAACAACGACCCCGACGACCAGATGGAGTTATTGTCACTCCGCAATGCCATCCTCAGATTGCCGGAAGATCAACGAGAAGCACTCGTTCTGGTTGGTGCAGGCGGTCTTTCCTACGACGAAGCCGCTGACATTTGTGGATGCGCCGTTGGTACGATCAAAAGTCGGGTCAGCCGTGCTCGTCAGGCACTTGCCGTTATTCTGGCAACGAATGAAGTTGGGTTTAACTCAGACTCCGACATTTCGGCGGAAGAAGCTTTTGACGATATCATGGCTCAAGCCAGCGCATTGACAGGTCCGTAAGCAAAGCTTGCAGGCAGGACCAGACGCTGCGATAGAGTCATGGGACGGCAACCGGGTGTATTAGGTGTTAAAGCGGACATCCCTCAGACAACGACTGGTCATTACTCTGGCACTGGCTTTGACGCCAGTGCTGGCTATTGGCGCGATTGAATCCTATTTCAATGCACGCCAAGCCGTCGAAAACCGCAAACTTGAGCTTTTGCGTGCTGGTGATGAGGCCGTCGATGACCTCGAACAATCTCTGATTCTGGCTGAATCTTTCCTTCGGGTGTTTTCGCCTACGATCGCAGCCGGAAGATGCCGTGAAGTCAAAGCCGATGTGATCACAGTTTTACCGGTCGTCACTAACGTCATCGCATTCGACGATCGGGGCATGTCAACGTGTAGCTCCGTGAGCGATACGCCGCACCCCATCACCAACATGGATTGGGTAGAGCGGCTGAGGGCCGGAGAGAGCCTTGTCAGAACTGATGCTTTCTACGGCCCGATCTCGGAGACATATTTCTTCTCTCTTCTCAAACGCATGGAAGATGCTGACGGCAATTTCACAGGCCTCATCGCCTTCAGCATGCGTGCCGACGCGCTTTCCACCCTACTCACGTTGAGTGACTATGAAACCGATATAGATATCGCGATTTCTGACAAGGATGGACGGATTTTCGGCAGCAACGTGTTCGGAAATGTACCGAGTGAGTGGTTTGAATCGCTGGAAAATGGCGACGAACCCAGCTTGCATGTCCACGAAAGCGCTGATGGACAACAGCGCGACGTTGTCGTGACCGGCGTGGCGACTGGCGGCGTTTATGCGGTGGTCAGCCGCCCTGCACCGGGTTTGCTCAGTCATTTCACCATCGCACCGGTGTCCGGCATTGCGTTGCCGCTTCTGGCCTTCTTTTTCATGCTTCTTGCAGTCTGGTTTTCAGTGGACCGTCTGGTTTTGAAATGGCTGACAAGGCTGAAACGTATCGCCAAAATCTACGGCGCCGGTAAATACAATCTCCGGACATCCCACCATTTTGATCCGGCGCCCGAAGAATTCGCTGAATTTGCCGCGACAATGGATGACATGGCTCAGCAGGTTCATTCGCGAGACACGACACTTCGCGAAGCGCTGGAAAAGCGCGATCAGGCTGTAAAAGAAATTCACCACCGCGTGAAAAACAACCTGCAAATCGTCACAAGCTTTCTCAGCCTCCAATCCAGAACCGTCCGGGAAGAATCTGCCAAGCAGGCGATCTCGTCCGCTCAACACCGGATCAACGCTTTGTCGATTGTTCACCAGACGCTGTATCAGAACGAGCGCCTCGATTCAGTCGAGTTGAAACCATTTATGGAAGGACTTCTCCGCCATCTGTCTCATGCCCTGGGCATGGAAGATGCTGACGTCACCATGCGTTGGGAACTCGAAGATGTGGTCCGCAGCTCGGACGATGCCATTCCGATCGCGCTCTATGTGGTGGAAGCTGTTACAAACTCGATGAAGTACGCCTTCAATGTCCATGGAGGAGAGATTTTTATCAAGCTGACGAAGACTGATAAAACGATTGAGCTCACCATCTGCGACAGTGGCAAGGGTCCATCATATTCTTCGAGTGGCAGCGAATCCGGAGAGTCCGGAACCGGCCTCGGATCGAAGCTCATGAAGGCATTCGCACGCCAGCTCAAAGCCACAGAATACTCAGACAGCCAGCCCGGTGACGGCTATTGCATCTCTCTGTCGATTCCTCATTCCGAGGTCAATGAAGTCTCGCCCGAGCCAGTTAATTTCTGATCAGACGGCGATACGTCTGTCTCCTCATCAACTGGCCTAGTCTTCTGAATTTTATCGTCGCTCACGCCCGGCTCGATCGGTTCTGGCGGAGCGAGCCCTGCGATTACCACCCGCAGTTTTTTCGCTTTCTGGCCCGCATTCAGAATGTTGCGAAGCTCCAGAGATGTGACAACGTCGTCAGCGCGATGAAGCTTTAAATCTCTGGATCCAAAGCCAAACAGCGTGTGTCGCACGAGATCATTATTCTGCTGGTGCACCACGAAGCCGCGTAGATCGATCGATTCACGGGTTTTTCGAAACACTCTGCGGTGCTCGAGGCGCTCATCATTGACCTGCCAATAGGCAAACCGGTCCAGCACAAACACGCTCACAAACCAGACCAGAAACAAGCCTGTTGAAAAAAGGTAGTAAAAGCCGGAAGTCATATGCACTGACATATTGAACAAACCGACCAGCAGGCCATCGAGAAACCCGAAACCAGCAAATGCAATGACAAGCAAAGCGGCAACGATGATCGCCAGATTTGCAAATAAGCCGCGGATTCTCATCGTCGTCAGAATGAACGTCAGAAGCAATAAAGCCACGAACAAGATGCCGGGCGTCGAACCGCTAAGGAGTTCGACAACTCTTCCTCGATCAGAATTCAGATAGTCTGACCCTACAAGCGACGTCAGCCCTCCGAGCAGAAACCCAACCGACCAGACAGGCCACCAATAAAAAATCATTGAATGCGGTGTAATTTTGAGTGGCTTTTCAGGTGTCATGTCCGAACAGGCCTTCGCAAATTGACTGCTGATATATTCTAACCGGAATCAAAAAAACCGACCAGAGCTCTTCAGTTGAAGCGCCCTGGCCGGCTTTTTTATAACAAACGAACCGTGTTTAGCCGTCGGTCGATTCCTCAACCTCGTCAGCGGTTTCCTCGATTGCGTTATCAATGTCTTCGCCAGCCTCTTCCATCGGGCCATCAGAGTCACAAGCGGCCAGAGTACCCAGGCTAAGTCCGGCGATCAAAAGTGTTCTAAGCATTTCAAATGTCTCCCATTTTGCACAGAACCCTAACGGCTCAGACAGACGCTGGTTCCAATTCTTTCAGGCTCCATTTACCTGAAATGCGCTCTTCGAACCTGTCATCTTTAAAATTGAACTGACGTACCGTGATATCGTTCGCATCGACGTCAATAACATTGAAGCTTGACGGCCAGTCACGAAGGCGCGTTGAAAGCGTTCCGGCCGTCAGGCAAAGATAGGCTCCATCATCGGACGTCCTGACAGTGGCGCTAGGCGTATGGACATGACCGCACAGCAACATCGAGACTGACGACTGCGCCAGAAGCTGGTCTGCCCTGTGTCCCCGTCGGGTCCGGGTTTGCAGTTTAACGCCAGGCGGAGACACAAATGGATGATGACAGCTCATAACGTGAATTTGCGCGTCTTCTTTTTCCGCGCCGTCCAATAAGTCCCGCAGATCGTCCAGATTGACGGATCCTTCAGCCCAGTTCTTCCGAACCTGCCACCCTCGCGCGGTGTTCAGCCCATGGAGCATCGCCTTGCCAAACCGGCATTGCGTGAAGGTTTCACCGAAGCGCGATTTAAAACGCGCAAATGGCGATGTGACCCGCGAAAACAAATTCAATAATGGTGTATCGTGATTGCCGGGAACACTTGCGAAAGGTGTGTCCAGCGCATTCAACCAGGCTTCTGCTGCTTCAAACTCAGAGCTCTTACCTCTCTGGGTCAAATCTCCGCAGACAACAATACCGTCCGCCTCAAGGTTTGGGATCAATTCCGCAGCAGCATTGATTGCAGGTTTGTCTTCTCGTCCGAAATGTATGTCAGCCAACTGGACCAACCGTGTCATGAAAGCCCCGCTCCCAGAACACGCGCCGCACGCGGCACATATTCAAATGTCAGTCCGCCAGAAAAATTCACCGGCTCACCATCCAGCGTTCCGGGCAGACTGTCTGTATCCGCAAAATCCGCCCGGCCCGACTGAACTGCCCGAACGGATACACCCGGTGTCTCGGAAAGGCGTTTGGTCAGCGCCTGAAATCCGATACTCACCAACTCCGACAGGTTTTGCGGGTCAGAAGTGACAAGGTCTATTCCGAATTCAGGTTTGCGTTTGTCTTCCGTGACGAAAACGCCAAGAGCAGTCGCGCTGTCGCGTCCCGGACCATCCTCACCGTCATAGCTGAGCTTGATTGACGATGTGAGATCGAGATTGTCCTGCAAATCGAGTGTTTCAGGCAAACTAGCGAGATCACCATCGCGAATTGTCTCGCGCGCTTTGGCAAGCCCGGTCAGGCGACCAATCATTGCACCGATAAAAACCAGTTTGTCATTGACTCTCACCGCCGGAATGATTTCCGGTCGCCGACGCAAAACGGCCTCGACCAGACATGTCTGCCAGTCGGCAATTCCGCCGTGGACGCGCTGATGCAGCATATTCATCGTGCCACCCGGGAGGGGTAGCACCGGCGGACCATCCGGCCCCAGCGCCTGCATCACAGATGAAACCGTGCCATCTCCACCCCACACCACGAAGGCATCGCAATCTTCCTCCCGGCAACGCTCCAGGCTTTCCGAGAGCGAGTCTGGTGCATCCGAGATCACTGAGCACGGCCAGCCATGGGCGTCCATTTCAGCGCGAAAAAGTTCAACACCATTGTCTGGCACGCTGCCCGAGTGAGTATTTATGATTGCTGTCAATTTCATATGGCGCTCACACAGAAAAGGCGACGGCCGGAACGCCATCGCCTTTGCTAACTTCAGTCAAAATCTTATTGCTTGCTCTCAGCAGATTCTTCGATTTCAGAGCCTACCTTCTCGACGTCTTCACCGAAGCCCTCAACGGTGTTGCATGCAGAAAGGCCAAGTGCGATCGCGCCAACGGCAAAGATTTTCCAGAAATTGTTCATGACATATCTCCTAGTTTAGTGCGTCTGAAAACGCTTTTCGACGAAAGAAGTTCCGCAAATTTATTTTGGAACTCAGGCGACGATGCCGCCGTTGGTTATGCATCGGTAATCAAACCGAACAACTAAAGGAGATCATCATGCTCGGTTGGGCTCTTACATTTTTCGTTCTCGCAATTATCGCTGCAGCATTTGGCTTCGGTGGTATCGCTGGCGCATCTGCCGGCATCGCGCAACTTCTGTTCTTTGTCTTCCTTGCACTGCTCGTCGTGACATTCATTGCACGCGCTGTCCGAGGGCGAAGCGTCTTATAACGCAGGCTCATAAGCCAAACAAAAATGCCGGATCTGCACGATCCGGCATTTTTTTTGTGCCAAATACCGACGAGACTTGGCGGCATACAGTCTCAAACAAGTTCAGATGTTTGCAATTTGATCAATTGGGATCACACTTTGTAGCAAAGATTGAGTACAATTGACGCTTGATAAGCGATATAATGAACGCGCTGACACAATACGAACACTTTTCCGGGGAACTATTTTCCTTGCGGGGCTTTCAGAAAATGTAGGAACTTTTTGGTGGGTAGGTGAAA
>NZUJ01000103.1 GCA_002701295.1 Ponticaulis sp.
ACAGCCTTCAGCGGCTCAGCAGGTGAGATCATCTACTACCACGTCGCAGGTGGAACCCGAACCGTGGTCGAGATCGATACCGATGGCGATACCGTCGCCGATTTCGGCATCCTGCTCTCCAACGCTGCACATACCATGACAGCCGCAGATTTTCTATTCGTGTAGGCACAAACCCACTTCAAGGAGCGAGATCATGGGGACAAACTATTATACAGCAGACAGCATTGGCCCTGGCACGCGGATTACACCCGTCTCCGGGGATACTTATGTCATTCTGAACAACATCACCGTCGGATCGACATCGGGATTTGGTGTCTACGGCGCGGGCAACGGTGAACTTGATTTCGTCATTTACGGAAACCTGTTTGGTGACAATGATGGGATTTTTCTTTCCAGCGATTCCATCAGCGCGAACTTTGACATCGCAGTCGGATCGAATGGATCGATCGTCGGAGTAAATGACGGAATTGAGATTAGTGGTGATTTCGAAACATCAAATGGTTTTGCCTCAATCCAGAATGCCGGACTGATCCAGGCCCTTCAGGATGACGCCATTGTTGCTGATTATTTCGGCTCTTTTGATCTGGTAAAT
The DNA here is from genome assembly GCA_002701295.1 of Ponticaulis sp. Taxonomy (GTDB): domain Bacteria; phylum Pseudomonadota; class Alphaproteobacteria; order Caulobacterales; family Hyphomonadaceae; genus Ponticaulis. The sequence goes on from NZUJ01000103.1 coordinate 593, forward strand.
ACCGGAGAGATCCGCTCGGTGAGTTCCAGCTATGGCTCCTTTGCAATTTTTGCGAATTCCGCGAATATTTCGATCGAGAATTCAGGTTTGATCGCCTCTTCGAATGAACTTGGCGCTCTGCACGCCGGCACCCTATATTGGTCGCCCGGCCTGGGCGGCAATTTTCGCCTCAACAATTCGGGTACGATCAGCAACCTGCGCAGCGACGGTGTTGCCGTAGTGACCACAGCAAGAGCCGACGACATCACCAACTCCGGCACAATCAACGGTGATGTGTTGCTCGGCTATGTGGAAGAGTCCGGCGACTATGCAGGTGATGACGACTCTTTCGTCAACACGGGCGAGGTGTTCGGCAGCGTGTTCATGGGTGGCGGGGATGATGTCTTCGCTGGAGAAACCGGCCGGGCATCCGGGCCGATCCACGGCGGCGCGGGAGATGACGTCATCCGTTCGGGCCTGCTGAACGATATCCTTGTGGGCGGCGAAGGCGCCGATGAACTGTGGGGCGGCGCGGGATCTGACATGGCCAGTTACGAAGACTCGGCCGAGGGCGTTCGTGTTAGCCTCAAGGCTGGTCGCGGATGGTTTGGCGATGCGCAAGGTGACACACTGCACGAGATCGAAAACCTTTACGGCTCCGCTCGGCAGGACACGCTTATCGGGAACGAGGTGAACAATACCTTCTTTGGCGGGAATGCCGACGATATTCTCAATGGACTTGGCGGAAATGACCAGTTGTTCGGTGACAATGGCGACGACAATATTATGGGCGGTGAAGGCGATGACTTTATCGCCGGTGGGCGCCACAGAGACCGCCTCACCGGTGGCGACGGCGAAGACGTTTTCTTCTACTTAGATATTCTGGACTCCAAGCCCTCCAATCTTGAACGCGACAACATCACAGACTTCACGCCGGGCGAGGATAAGATCGACTTGTCACAACTTGGCGATCTCAATTTTGGCGGGTCAGCCTTTACCGGCACTGCCGGGGAAATCATCCATTATCACGTCGCTGGTGGCACGAGGACGGTGGTCGAAATCGACGTCGATGGCGACAGCGTGGCTGACTTCGGTATCCTGCTCTCCAACGCCGCGCATGCAATGACCGCGGCAGACTTCCTGTTTGAGTGAAGGGTTGAATAAGTTCTCGCCAACCGAATGAACACCTCCGGCCAGAAGATTTGAAAAGGAAAACACATGCCCCTTTATGTTCCAGACGACACCATCGGAACTGGTGTCCAGTTCGAGCCCCTTAATGGTGATATATTCATTATACGCGAAGGCATTGAGATCATATCAACGACCGGTAACGCGTTTGCAAGTGGTTCAGCCGATTCCGTTGCGCTCAACATTGCCGGTTGGGTCCACGGCTATGGCTCAGCAATCTTACTCAACGCTTCCTCCCAATATGCAGATTTTGATGTCAGTATCGGCACAACCGGACAAGTCTCCAGTTCGGCAGGAAATGGCATGAGAATTTGGGGAAATTACGACTCACCCGGCGGCACCGCTTCAATACAAAACGCCGGCATCATACAAACTGAAGGCCTGTCGGTGAACCTGCAAAGATTCGACACGATCGCCATCGACAACGCAGGTTTGATCGTCAGCAGCAGCACCGTATCCACTCAGTCCTATGCAATTTTTGCAGTCGGGCATGACATTCGAATTGTCAACTCCGGAACAATATCGAGAGCATCCGCTGCAACAGATCCCTTCCTCGGCGGAGCAACGATTACAGCCGTAAATTGGAGCGGACGTGTTGCCGGGGACTATCTGAGTGTCACCAATACCGGCTTCATTTTCAGCCCGAACCAGGCAATCGGAAGCCAGAATGGCGTCGATCACATCATAAACGACGGCTTGATCGAGGGCAAAATCCTTCTCGGCTGGGACGAGACTGGTGCAGGTTATGACGACGTACTCATCAACAGGGGTGACATCTACGGCGATATCGACCTCGGGGCCGGGCAAGACGAGCTTTTGGGTCAGACGGGTTTCATCGAAGGCACGATCGACGCTGGCGCGGGCGACGACCTGATTAAATCCGGTACTGGTGATGACATGATCATCGGCGGCGCGGGCGCTGACGAGATGTGGGGCGGTGCGGGCGTAGACACCGCCAGCTATGAAGGCTCTGCCGACGGCGTTCGCGTCAGCCTCAATGCCGGACGCGGCTGGTATGGTGATGCGCAAGGTGATGCGCTTCACGAGATCGAAAATTTGATCGGGTCTGACCGCAAAGACACCTTGATCGGCAGCTCTCTTGCGAACCAGTTGGAGGGCGGCAATGCAGATGATGTCCTCAATGGTTTGTCCGGTGATGACACGATTTTCGGCGGCAACGGCGCGGACAACATTCTGGGCGGTTCGGGCAATGACTACATCTCTGGAGACCGCCATCAGGACAAGCTCACTGGCGGCACAGGTGAAGACATTTTCGCCTTCCTGAACATCCTCGATTCCGGTCCCGCCCAGTCTGAACGCGACAACATCACCGACTTCACGCAAGGCCAGGATCTGATCGACCTGACGGAACTGGGTGACCTGTTCTTTGGCGGCACTGCCTTCAGCGGCGCAGCAGGCGAGATCATCTATTATCATGTCGCAGGCGGAACCCGGACAGTCGTCGAAATCGATACCGATGGCGACAGCGTTGCTGACTTTGGCATCCTCCTCTCCAACGCCGCCCACACCATGACCGCGGCAGATTTTCTGTTTGTTTAGGCTGCTCAATCGACAGCGCGACGGGCAATCAGAAAGTCTGTCACGCTGTTGTCTGGCGTATGTTTCTCAACGATGTGAAAGCCCTCACTATCCAGAATTTGCCGAAGCTCCCGTGAGGACATGAAATTGACATAGGGCGCCTTGCCGATTACCTGCATCATCGGGATGAAAACGCGCGCCAATGGCCCCATGTTTTTGAGACATGCTGTGCTTTGAACAAACAACCCGCCCGGCTTCAACATCCGCCTCACCTTCTGCGTGACAGCCCGCGGATTTCTGCACAAATGCAAAATGTTCAGGCCGAGGATCACATCATATTTTGAACCATCCTCCGGAAGCGCCTCAATACTCGCAACCTCGAACGTAATATTGGTCACGCCTGCCTGCGCCGCTTTTGTGCGCCCGTGCTTTAGCATGTTGTCTGCGACATCAATTGCACGGATGGATTTGACATGGGGCGCGTGAAGAATGGCTGTTGATCCCGTGCCGCACCCAAATTCCAGAACGTCCATCTCTGAAGTGAGAAAAGCCTGCGTCAGGCGCAGCTTGTGTTGATAGGTTTCCTCATCGCCAACCGGACGTTTGTTGTATTTGTCAGCAATCTTGTCCCAGAATCGGGCGTCCTTTTCTAACAATTGAGTCAATTCCAGCTCCCAGCATCGAATAACAAAAAGTATTTATTGTTAAACAATAATTTTTCAAGAGGGATACGATCCGATGTACGGAATATTCTTTAAAATCAGGCGTGCTTCATCCCCCGGCCCAAGCGCAAATTCGGCGATTTGGATGATCTGATCAACCCGCCCAGTCGTAAGCACTCTGGCAAAAGCGGGGTGAACCGACTATATCAATCCCATCACCCCTGAGGGTTTCACTCGGGCGGGCGTTAAGACCGGATCATCCGGCTCGACCCTCGTCCCTCAGAAAGGACTTCCATGACAATGGATAGCATTACCAAACCCGGCTCCTTCGAGCGAGCCGAGCCATTCAAACGGCCTACACGCGAAGAGGCCGAAGACGCGGTCCGGACGCTTCTCGCCTGGGCAGGTGACGACCCACGCCGTGAAGGCCTGCTCGACACACCGAAACGTGTCGTCAAAGCGTATGAAGAATGGTTCTCCGGTTACTCCGAAGACCCGGTCGAATATCTTTCCCGCACTTTCGACGATGTGCAGGGCTATGACGACATGGTCATGCTCCGCGATATCGACGTAGAGAGCCATTGTGAGCACCATATGGCGCCATTCCTGGGCAAGGCCTATGTTGCTTATCAGCCAACCGCTGCTGTGGTCGGTATTTCCAAGCTTGCACGCGTTGTCGAAATCTTCGCAAAACGTCTGCAGACTCAGGAAACCATGACGGCGCAGATCTGCGATGCCATTACAGAGAGCCTCGCACCTATGGGCTGTGCGGTTCTGATCGATGCCAAGCATGAGTGCATGACGACGCGCGGTGTTCACCACCCGAACGTCTCCACCATCACCACTCAGTTCACCGGCGTCTTCAAAACGGACAAAGACAAGCGTGATCGCTTCCTCCGTCTTGCCGGAAAATAATACGTCGCGCATAAGGGGCAGATGAGTTTTCTGCCCCCACTTTCTGGTACCGATCAGGATGAGACCCGCGAATTTCGCCCGAAATTCGATGCGAATGGCCTGATAGCGGCCGTCGCTCAGGATTATGATACGGGCGAAATTCTCATGCTGGCCTGGATGACTGCCGAGGCCCTTCAGATGACAATTGAAACGGGTCGCGCCACCTACTGGTCGCGGTCGCGCGGCAAGCTCTGGATCAAGGGTGAAACCTCAGGGCACTTTCAGGATGTTGTCGAAATTCTCACAGATTGTGATCAGGACGCCGTCATTCTGAAAATCCGTCAGACGGACGCTGCCTGCCATACGGGGAGACGCTCCTGCTTTTATCGCGTGGTTGGCGAAAATGGCTCACTGATCCTGAGATAAAGCCCTGAAATGTCGTCAATTGCGGCGCCAAGGCTGGACAATCAGTAGGCGTATGGTCTGAACTGGCTTCACTTATCGATGAAAAAAGGAGCCGCACCATGGCCATTATGAAATCAGAACAGATCCTCGCTGAGTCTTCGAAATCTTTTGAAGATGCCATCAAGGTCGCGGTAGAGCGCTTTTCACAAACCGTTCGCGGGCTCGCCTCTGCGAATGTCAACAACATGTCGACGACGGTGAAGGACGGCAAAATCGTAAAATATCGCGTCAATCTTCAGATGACGTTTGAAGTCGAAGACATCAAAAAACCGAAGAAAAAATCTTCCAAAAAGTAAACACCCCTCAGAACGGGGTAGATGACGTGAATTTCACCTGCTCCGTAGTCTGAGGATGTGCAAATGCGATCTTGCTGGCATGGAGACACAGACGGTCTCTGGCGCTCATGCTTTCGGCTGTTCCATACCAGCAATCGCCCAATATTCCGTGGCCAATTTCTGCCATGTGAATGCGTAGCTGATGCGTCCGTCCGGTCAGGGGTGTCAGCGCAACGCGGGTCGCGCCCTGCAATCGCTCGATCACCTGCCAGCGAGTTTGCGAGGGCTTACCGTTTTCGAAGTCCACCATATGCCGCGGACGGTTGGGCCAGTCCTTGATCAGAGGCAGATCGACCTCGCCCGCATCGTCAGCCATTTCCCCGAACACCAGCGCCTCATACCCTTTCTCGACGGTCTTGCGCTCGAACGCCATTGAAAGCTGCCGGTGAACAGACGCGCTGCGCGCAAACACCATCAGCCCCGACGTATCCATATCCAGGCGATGCACCACCAGGGCTTCAGGATAGATATCCTGCAGACGCAGGATCAGACTATCCTTGTGCTCAGGCAATCGTCCGGGGACGGACAATAACCCCCTCGGCTTGTCCGCAATGATCAGCGCCTCGTCCATATGCAGGATGGGAAGCGGATCGGTTTCAGGGGGGCGATAGTCGAGCGGCGCTGTCATCGCGCCGCTTTAAATCAGATTGTCGGTTGGCTCAATCACACAACCGATCTGAGCGGCGTCACCTTGCCACCGTCAAGCGTGGTTTCGTATCCAGCAACCCACTCAACAGCGAAGTCTTCTTCAAGGACAGTTGTCACTTTGTAGAAATCCGCGACGGCCTTTTCCGGGGTCAGGGTCAACATCGTGAAACCATTTCCGAATGGATCATGCCAGACCACATCTTCGTTCGCGTCTGCGAATAATTGGCCCATATTCTCGATCGGAATACTCGTACCCAGACCGGGCGAGGTGACTGACGTACAGCCGAATTCAACGCCGACGAGCGCGTCACCATTGTGAAGATCATTCGCCCAGGCTGTATGAGTATCGCCCGTGATGGTTACCAGCCGCGCGCCCGCATCCTGCGCACTGGAATACAACCGCTTGCGAGCAGCCGTAAAGCCATCCCAGGCATCAAGGTTCCAGGCTTGCTCCAGCGGAGAAAACATCATCAGCATCTGGCCAAACCCGGGCGGCAGCAAGGCTTTCTGCTCTTCGGTCAGAACCTTCGGCAGATTGGGCGGCTTCACCTCAGCCATGATGACCTGATTGGCCAAAAGCTGCCAGGTTTTGCCAGAACTGACTGAAGATTTCAGACCTGCATCCAGCCAGTCTTCCTGTACCTTGCCCAGCATGGTTCGCGACGGATCATCCACGCGCTGACGGACCTCACCAACCTTGGTCATCACCTCCGGCATCGACATGTCAGGCGTCAGTTCGTCAAACCACGAGATTTCATCGGACCGGCCGGTCAGTCTGCTTTCGAGCATGAAGATCGTCGCCAGATCGCCAAAATCTACTTTCCGGTAGATAGATTCCTGCGCACGGCCTGGCTGTGGATCACGAACCGGCATCCATTCGAGGTAAGCCTGAACTGCACGCTGTTTCCGGCTGGTCCAGTCGCCCTCATTGTCTTCGGGGTTATGGTTCTGCGCGCCCGTGCGATAGGAGTCATTCGTGCTTTCGTGATCATCCCAGGTGCAAAACCATGGCGCCCGGGCATGCGCGGCCTGCAGGTTCGGGTCGGTTTTGTATTGGCGGTGCCGGGTGCGATAATCTTCGAGTGAAACAATCTCGGTCACAGGGTCATGACGTCGCCCGAGCTGTTCGCCGATATCGCCCCCATATCCATCAATACCATACTCATAAATATAGTCGCCGAGATGAACCACTGCATCAATGTCGTCTCGCTCCGACAGCGCCTTGTAGGCGTTGAAATACCCGAACGGCCAGTTCGAACAGGAGATCACCGCCAGAGACAATTTCTCACCGCCGGATGTCGGAAGCGTGCGCGTGCGGCCCTTACTGGAAACGACAAGTCCAGTCTTCGTTTGGGCGATGAAAGCGTAATAATAGACCGTATCCGGCGCCAACCCGTTGACATCGGTCTTTACCGTAAAATCGCGAGAGGCGGAGGTCTCCACATGATCAAACAGGATTTGCGACGGTCCTTGTGGTTCGACGCCATCGACGTAATCCTGAATGGACTGCTCATCTGTCGAATAGACAAGCGTCACATAAACCTGAGGCACGTTAGATGCAGGCGTCGCGCGGGTCCAGAACACGATCCGGTCGGCCATGGCATCGCCTGTCGCCACGCCATGATCGAACGAAACGTCTGTTGAATTCATCCGGAAATAAGATGATCCGCTATCAGTTACCGTCCCGCTCGTGGCGCAGCTCGCGAGGCCAACACCACCACCGACACCCAGAAATCCTAATGCTCGACGCCGCGAAATATCCATGACTCACCCTCTCTATCAGGAGACATTTTGCCCTTTTAGGCGCAGAACACAACGATGGTGTGACAGCGGCAAACTTTGTAGTTTCCCGGAATCCCCTGCAAAAAACCGCAGATAAAACAGCGGTGTGCCTATCTCGCAACAAGCGATCTTAACCCCTGTTTTCATGCGGTTTTTAAGGTTCAGCATCTGCTAACCTGCGAAAATAAGGCGAGAATGAGGAAAAAAGTCTGCGTCCAGACGGAACCAACCATGGGGTGAAGAATGTTAATACGGTACTCCACCTCAATCTTAAGGGGTGCAACACTACACAGACGAGACACTATACTATGCTCAGCACCGCCCGTTCTGACTCAATTGTTGAGTTCCAGCCCTCCTACAAACCACTCGATGATGAATACAGCAGTGCCAGTCAGCACGCGCTGATGTCAGCAACCCGCCGCGAACTCGCGCGGAATGGCTGGCGCGATTTCGACCTCGGAAACGTCATGGCCGACACCAAGTCCGGCATTACCGTTCTGGACAAGAAATGGGGCAGCACCGCTGAACTCGTTGTCGACTCTGTGCTCGACATTATTGAGAACCCGACCGTCGAACCAACGCTCCCGCTGACCGAACAGCTTTGTCGTCTGGTTGACCCGATCGCCGATATGGGCCGCGTCAGCTCGGGGGCCAATCTTCTGCGCGGATTGCTGACAGCGTCCACTGACCAAGACGCAGCAGGCGCGATGTTCCGAGCCTTCCTGAACCAGACCTTCCGTCGCCCGCTCAAGCAGATTCTTGCCGAGGCTGCTGCCGCGAAGAAAATCCGCCGGACCTATGATGTCGATCTCGCAATGGAAATTCTGTTCGGCACACTCTGGCACCGGGTTCTGGTTATGCGTGCTCCGCTTTCTGAAGCCGCGATCACCCGTGCTGTCACGGCAACGCTGGATCACCTGAAAGCGTAAATCCGATTTGCATTCCCCCGGTTTCGAAGTAGACCGGGGCATGCTCTCCACACACACCTATACTGTAGACGCTGAAGCCGCCGGTACCCGGTTGGATCGCTGGTTGTCCGAACAGGTCGCCAAGCTCTCCCGCTCGCGTCTGAAAAGCCTGATCGAAGACGGACAGGTCATCGCGTCTCATGACGGAAAGATCGACCCGAAATTCAAGGTCAGTGAGGGCGAAACCTACACGCTCACCCTACCCGATCCCGAACCGGCCACACCAGAAGCCGAAGATATTCCGCTGGACGTACTCTTCGAGGACGAACATCTGATCGTCATTGCGAAACCGGCAGGCATGGTTGTCCACCCTGCCCCGGGCGCCTGGTCTGGCACGCTGGTTAACGCTCTCCTCCATCATTGCGGCGACAGCCTGTCAGGCATTGGCGGCGTTGCCCGCCCCGGCATTGTTCATCGCCTCGACAAAGACACGTCAGGCGTCATGGTCGTCGCAAAATCCGAGGTCGCCCATACCGCCCTCGTCGCCCAATTTCAGGCGCATGATATGGACCGGCGATACCTCGCCATAACGCGCGGCGCACCCCGCCCGCTTATCGGCCGGATCGAAACCCGTATCGACCGCTCCTCTTCTGACCGGAAAAAAATGGAGGTCGTTCGCGAAAGCAGACAAACCGCCTCTGCTGAGTGGCACGAACCTGACGGCGATGGCTGGGTTGATCGCGGCAAACACGCCATCACAAACTACACCACACTGGAAGGCTTCGGTGCGCTCGATGAGAAGTCGGGCCTGCCCGCCGCGGCCATGGTGGAATGCCGTCTCGAGACCGGCCGCACCCACCAGATTCGCGTCCACATGGCGCATATCGGCGTGCCGGTAATCGGCGACCCGGTCTATGGCAAGCATAAGGGCATCAAGGCCTTCGGCGAAGGCGAGGCCTTCATCGAGGCCACCACAGCCGCCCGCAGCTTCCGCCGACAGGCCCTTCACGCCTACATCCTGGCCTTCGAGCACCCGGTCACCGGCGAAGCGCTCAGCTTTGAACAGCCTCCACCAGACGATATGTCGGAGTTGATCGATAAATTGAGAAGGATACCAACGCTCACCTAAGTGGTCGGAGCTAAAAAGCGACGCCTGAAATTCAGCCGAATTTCGAAAAAGTCCTTCTAAATTCATGACTTTTGGAACGACCCGCCTTAATTTGCGTAGGGTAAGCGAAAGGACTCCCTCATGATTGCTCGTATTCTTAT
>NZUJ01000104.1 GCA_002701295.1 Ponticaulis sp.
TCGAACGGATAACGCTTGCAGGCGAAGCCGAGCGTTTCGAGGGCTTTCTGCAGCACATCCAGCGCCCCTTCGTCAGCAGGCGTGATAGACGGGCAGCGGATCAGGCCCGTCGTAAGCGGAAGAGGACTATCGACGAGATCAGTCACGCAGAAGCTCGTTGATTGAGGTCTTGGCGCGCGTGCCTTCGTCAACAGTTTTCACGATTACCGCGCAGGCAAGCGACGGGCCGCCTTTCGGATCTGGCAATGTGCCCGGCACAACCACAGAATAAGGTGGAATTTCGCCGTAGGAGACTTCGCCCGTCTGGCGGTTCACGATCTTTGTGGACTGGGTAATGAAGACACCCATGGCAATCACGCTACCCTCGCCGACGATAACCCCTTCAACAACCTCAGACCGCGCACCAACAAAGCAGTTGTCGCCAATGATGGTCGGGTTCGCCTGAAGCGGCTCGAGCACGCCCCCAATGCCCGTGCCTGCAGAAATGTGGCAGTTCTTACCCACCTGCGCACAGGAGCCGACAGACGCCCATGTATCGATCATGGTGCCTTCGCCGACATAAGCGCCGATGTTCACGTAAGATGGCATCAGAACAACGCCAGGTGCGATGTAAGCGCCACGGCGGACAGCCGCTGGCGGAACTGCGCGGAAGCCTGCAGCCTTGAATTCAGCTTCGCCCCAGCCTTCGAACTTGGAAGGAACTTTATCCCACCACGTGCCGCCATTCACGCCGCCTTCGACAAGCTTGTTCTCGTTCAGGCGGAAAGACAGCAGCACAGCTTTCTTGAGCCATTGATTGACCACCCAGTTGCCATCAGGGCCAGGTTCAGCGACGCGCGCCTTACCGGAATCCAGTAGCTCTAGCGCTTCAGTCACGGCATCGCGTACTTCGCCTGTGGTCGAGGTGGAGATCGTGTCGCGCGCCTCGAATGCTGCATCAATCGTCGCGGCAAGGTCGGTGTATGACATGGTGTCTGGTCCTGATGTGTCTGTCTTTTGGGTTTCAGCGCCCTGACTTACGGGCAGTTGACAGAAAAGTCGTCAGGCAATCGGTCAAAAAATGAATATGATCGCCGTTTTCTGCCCCGGAAGCGGGTCTGGCGCCTTCAGGTTCGTGGCTCCAGTCCTTGTCTGAGTGGACGAGAACCGTCGTATAGCCCATATCGTGCGCCGTCTTAAGATTGCGCGACATGTCCTCAAACATGACGGCACGGCCCGGATCGATGTCGAACGTGTCGTGAAGGCGTTCGAAGGCAAAACGGGCGGGTTTGGGTTGATAGCCTGCATCTTCGATACCGAAATGACCATCAAAAAGACTCGTCAGCCCAAGACGCTCAACGACACGGTCAGCATGTCCGCGCGAGCCATTCGTGAACACATATTTCCGGCCGGGCAGGTCCGCGATGGCCTTGTGAAGTTGTTCGGTTGCTTCGATGGCGGAAAGGTCGATGTCGTGGACGTAGTCAAGAAACGGACCCGGTTCCAGGCCATGTATCGACATGAGGCCTTTCAGCGTGGTGCCATGATCCACATAATATTGTTTCTGCAACGCCATCGCGTCATTGAGCGGAAGAGACAGCGCGTCAGCAACGAAGCGTGTCATACGGGCGTCAATCTCAGCGAAGAGATCGCATTCAGCGGGATAAAGGGTGTTGTCCAGGTCAAACACCCATTGGTCGACATGTGTGAGGTCAGCGCTCATGACGCGTCATCTTCAGGTTCCGGGATGAAGTCTCGATTGAAGAATTCAAAGACAAGACCACCATCCGTAGGCACTGATGTTTCCTGGAAGACTTTCTCGTCATAGAAGGCTTCCTTGCACTGGTCACGCCCGAGAACAGCAAACTGGGCACGACTCGTACAGAACGTGTTCTCTCCTTCCGCTGACAGCACTCTGCGCCCCTCATCGGTTTCCATTTCCGCATAGATATAGTGCGGCGTAGCGATAAGGGCCTGATCGACCACTCGCTCACAACTCCCGGCCTCCAGCCTCCACCAACCTCGGCTCTCCCAACCTTCTCCACGGCGACGCGCAATGGCCGCCCAGACGCCATAGTCTGACCTGTTACAAAGATTGAGCCCAATATTCCGGGAACGCTGGATGGCAACCTGTTCGAGATAATCGATCAGCTCTTCATCCGTTGAGTCGCCCGGCAGGTTTTGGGATGCCAGAAACTCCTGAATTGCACCGCGCGTGCGCCGTCCGATATAGCCGTCAATCGCGCCGGATTCGATACCGGCATCATCGAGAAGACGCTGAATGCCCGCCATCTGAGCGGTCTGAAGGCTCCATTTCTGGGTCTCCTTCAATGTGGTTGACCAACGCGTGCTGCTTTCGATCAGAATGGGTTGAAACCGGCGGCTTTCGAGGCCCATGGCCGTGCAGTTTGGTGGGCTTTCAACAGAGAATGACCCCTGACTATCGACGCAGAACGGGTAGTCGCCTGTCCAGGACTTCATACCGCCACGATGGGCACGCGATGTCCGGCCATAAAGGAAATAGGGGCTGCCTGAATTCAAGGGCGCTTGCAGCACGATCCGGCACTCACCTGGTCTGATACGCGTCCAGCCCTCAACAACTACAGAGTTGTTCATTGGACGCCCCGTCGCCAGCTCTACGATCCGGCTGGTTTCATTACAGACTGACCATCCGTTGCGTGCCGTTTGCGCTGAAGCCGTCTGACCAGCACCCAGCAGCAGACTGATCAGGCAGAACAGGCCAAGGTTAAACAGGCTTCGAAATAAGCGTTCCAGCGCCATGCTCGGTAAACAACTCCACAAGAAGTGCATGCGGTTTGCGGCCATCCAGAATGACGGCGGCTTCTACACCGTCGTGCACGGTTTCTGCCGCGGTTTCCAGTTTTGGAATCATACCACCCTTGGCTATACCTTTGGCAACAAGCTCTGGCACCTGATCTGCAGTCAGGCTGCGAATAAGTTGTTTATCAGCATCCAGAACGCCCGCGACGTCTGTCATCAGGAGAAGGCGTTTTGCATTCAGCGCGCGCGCAATCGCGCCGGCGGCTGTGTCGGCATTGATGTTGTAGCTCTGACTGTCCGGACCAACGCCAAGCGGCGCAATGACGGGAATGAAGCCCTGCGTCGCGTCCGTCAGTGCGGTGATGATTTCCGGATTGATGGACTCAGGTTCGCCAACGAATCCGAGATCAACCACGCGCTCGATTTCAGAATCCGGGTCGCGCACTGTTCGGGATAATTTCCGCGCCGAAATAAGTCCGGCATCAGCACCGGACAAGCCAACACCTTTTCCGCCAGCGAGGTTGATGGAGCGGACGATTTCGGAATTGATTGTGCCGCCCAGCACCATTTCTACGACTTTCAGCGTTGCACCATCGGTGATGCGCTGGCCGTCCTCAAAGGCGGATTCAATGCCGAGCTGTTTCAGCATGCCGCCGATCTGTGGCCCGCCGCCATGAACGACAACCGGATTGACGCCGAGTTGTTTGAGCAGAACCACGTCTTTGGCGAAGCTTTTCGACAAAGATTCGTCGACCATGGCGTGACCGCCAAATTTGATCACGACGGTTTTGCGATGATAGCGCTGAATGAATGGCAAAGCTTCAGACAGTGTTCTGGCAGACAGAAAACCGGGATCTTGTTCGCTTGTCATCGGATTACTGCTCTCTAACACAACCGCGCGATTTCTGCGCGTAGCTCAGCGATACCTTGCCCGGATTCGCTTGAAGTCAGGAAGACTTCGGGGTGGAAGGCCGGACGCTTGGACAGACGCTTGATCGCTTTCTCAACGAGGCCGTCACGTTCCGCTTTTTTCAGCTTGTCCACCTTGGTTAGGACGACCTGATACACAACAGCAGACGAATCGAGGAGATCCATGATCTCTTCATCAGTGTCCATCACGCCTCGGCGGGAATCGATCAGCAGAAAGACTCGCTTCAGGGTAGGACGACCGCGAAGATAGTTGAGCGTGAGCTTGGTCCAGCGCGCAATGTCCGTCTTGGAAGCACGAGCATAACCGTAGCCCGGCAAGTCCACGAGATAGAGCTGTTCGTTCAGCAGGAAATAGTTGAGTTCGCGCGTACGGCCCGGCTCGTTCGACGAACGCGCGAGGTTCTTCCGGTTTGTGAGTGCGTTGAGAAGGCTCGACTTGCCCACATTGGATCGACCGGCAAAGGTCACTTCCGGATAGTCTGCAGGCGGAAGCGCCGACAACTGGGTGACACCAAGCATGAACTCAACCGGCGCAGCAAACAGCAGCCGGCCGGTTTCAAGTTCAGTCTCGTCGAATTCAGGCGTGCTCACCCTTATGCTTCACCCTTGGTTTTGCCAAACCGGTTCTCAAGGAAGGTATCCAGCCGGGTTTTGACCCCATTGCGGCGCATGATCACATATTGCTGGATGATGGACAGAATGTTCGACCAGCACCAATAGACCACCAGACCAGCCATGAAGCCTGCAAAAACGAACGTAAAGATGATCGGCATGAGGCCAAAGATCAGCTTTTGCGTATCGTCTGTCGGTGGTGGGTTCAGAGACTGAAGCGCCCACATGGTGACACCATACACAATTGGCAGAACACCAATCAGCAGAATGCCAATGCCCGGGATCAGGCCAAACAGAGGTTCAGTACCGAGCAGTGGAATGTTTGCCAGGAACTCGTTTGAGACCGGCAGAAGACCGAACAGGTTACCGAGCGCAGTCGGATCAGGCGCTGAAAGGTCCTTGATCCAGAGCATAAATGGCTCGTGCCGCATCTCGATGGTCGCGAACAGAGTCTTGTACAGACCGTAGAAGACCGGGATCTGGATCAAAATAGGCAAACAGCCTGCAACCGGATTGACTTTTTTCTCGCGGTAGAGCTCGGCCATGCGGCGTTGCTGTTCCTGCTTGTCATCGGTTTCTTCCCGAATCTTCTTCATCGGCTCAGCGAGTTCACGCATCTTCGCCATGGACTGATAAGCCTTGTTCTGAATTGGGAAGAACACTGCTTTCACAAGAACAGTCAGAATAAGGATCGAGACACCGAAATTGCCGACATAGCCATTGATGGTCGTCAGGAGCCAGAAGAACGGCTTCGTCAGCCAGAAGAACATGCTGCCCCAATCGATCGCGTCGATGAAGCGCGGAATGTTCAGATTGTCTTCGTAAGCGCGCAGTACCTCGGATTCCTTCGCGCCGCCGAAGACGCGGTTCACTGAGGTGATTGTCTGGCCAGGCTGCAGCGTCGAAATTGCGCCGCGCATGCTGCCAAGATATTCCTGCCCAGCAGATGTGTTGCGGGTCTCACTATAGACCGTGAAGGGTTGGTCCTGCTCCGGGATGATCGCGCCAAGCCAGTATTTCGAGGTCATGCCGATCCAACCGCCAGATGTGCTGGTCGCTTCAACATTGTCCTTGTTCTTGGCCAGCTTGCCATAGCTTTGCATGACCAGATTATTACCGGTCGCTGCAATGAAGCCCTGGTGGAGAATGAAAGACGACTTCTGACGATCGCTCAGCACCGGGTCCATTTCTGGCAGACCGATCTCGCGCAGCACACCATAAGGCTGAACCGAACGCTCCGCGCCTGACGTGTTTGTCACCGTGTCTGTAAAGGTGAACATGTACCGATCATCGATTTCGATCTTCCGGGAAATCGACACGCCGTCAGCGTCATAAGTCAGCGTGATGGGCGTATCCGGGGTAAGCGTGTCACCTTCGGCAATTTGCCACATCGTATTCTGGTCGGTCAGGAAGTTTGCGTCCGGAACGCGCCAGCCGACAATGGCGTAATAGCCTTCAGGCTGACCATTGACCGTCTGTTGTGGGTGGAAAACCTGAATTTCGCCTTCAGGGTTTTGCTCTTCCTTGTCCTCAAGCGTCTCGTAATAGTCTTTGAGCTTGAGGTGATCGATACGCGAGCCACGCAGAAGAAGGCTGCCATCGATAGAATCACCATCAAAAGGAATACGAACGTCAGGCTGACGCGGCGCAGCAGGAGCCGCGGGCGTAGTTGATGCAGAACCGGCTTGATTGGCTTCGGTGAGCACTTGTTCTGTCTGTTGTTGATCACGAGCAGCCTGAAGCTCAGCTTCACGAGCCTTACGATCCGGTTCCCAGACAAAAATCTGAGCTGCCAGCATGACCGCACCAATCAGAACCATGGAAATGATCAGATTGCGGAGGTTGGATTCCTGTTGCATGTGCTGGCGTCCTGTATCCCTGGAAATTATGCCCGACTAACTTCCGCCGGATGCAGAAGGAGTTTCGCCGTGGAGCCTTATCAATGCGTTTTCCACATCGTCAAGCAAACGCTGCCATGGCGCGGTGGCTGTTCCGCCTCTGGCAATGAAAACATAGTCATGCCCAGGGCGGGCGTAGTGCGGCAAAAGTTCGCGTGCGATTTCACGCAGCCGTCGACGCGCCCTGTTTCGTATCACGGCGCCACCGATTTTCTTGGTCGTGGTGAAGCCTTCACCGACATGATCTGACTGGTCTTTTCGATCAATGGTCTGAATCACAACGAGATGACGCCGCACAAATCGTCCTTTGGCGGCGCGCAAAAACTCTCGTCTGACTTTGAGACGGCGAATGTCGATGTGCAGACCTTAAACGACAGAAACGCGCTTGCGACCTTTGGCCCGGCGGCTGGAGAGGACTTTACGTCCGTTCTTGGTCGACATGCGGTTACGGAACCCGTGGGTACGGGCACGTTTCAGTCGGCTTGGCTGGAATGTGCGTTTCACGGCTTACGCCCCTTTGAATCCTTGGAAAGAGCGGGCTGATACGGTTTTTGAGGGCCTTCGTCAAGCTTGTTTCGTGCGAAAACCGACTCTCACCAATGTAACTTTTTTCACGACGGCTTGAGACATATGTGCGTGATCGTGAGAGGACTTTACGGCCGTTTCCACCCATGTGAAGCCTTGAAAGGCAAGATTCCATGAATTTCAGACGATTAGTCTTCACTGTTTTGATAGTCGGATTGAGCGCGCTCGGGGGCAAATTCAGCTCTGCTCAGGCGCAGACACAGCCGATTGATGATCTTCACGCCGCCTGGACGGAAATCCTGTCGGAATATGTCATTGTCTCGAATGATGGCATCAACCGGTTTGATTATGCGGCGCTCAAGGCATCCGAAAGCGACACGGCGCATCTGAATACGTATATTACGGATCTGGCTGCGCGTCCGCTCTCAAGCCTTCCCGATGATGATCAGTTTGCAGCCTGGGCCAATCTTTACAATGCACTGACGATTCAGGTGATTGTTGAGAACTACCCGGTCGAATCCATCCTTGATATCCGGTCTGGTATTTTCTCATCCGGCCCCTGGAAACGGAAACTCATTACCGTTGAAGGCAAGAAACTCTCACTCGACAATATTGAGCATGACATTCTGCGCGTCAGATTTGACGACCCACGTGTTCATTATGCTGTAAACTGCGCATCAATCGGATGCCCAAACCTTGGAACTTCTGCCTGGCTGGCAGAGACGCTGGATCAGGACCTCGATGCTGCAGCACGTGCGTATATCAATCATCCGCGCGGAGTTGACCTCATCTCAGCCGGGACATTCCGCATATCCAGCATATATGACTGGTACCAAAGCGATTTTGGCGGCGGCAAAGCCGGCGTCCTTGATCACATACGCCAGTACGCAAATGAGGAGTTGCAGGCGAAAATCAGCAAGGATGCTCGTATTGAAAAATATGGCTATGACTGGTCGCTGAACGCGCCTGAAGGAGATGCAGAATGAGTGAACCCGTCACTTCAGAAACGGACGCGCCAGCCAGAAAAAAGACCAACTGGTGGCTTCGGCTTGTGCCTTTCGCCGTCATTCTGGCTGTTCTGGTGATTGCCTGGATGAACGGCGCAAACAAGGTCTTGTCTCTGGAGACGCTCGAAGCGCAGCGCGAAAACCTTAAGGCATTTGTATCGGACCACCGGCTTCTCGCCGTTATTGGCTATATTCTGATTTACGCGATTGCGACGGTCTTCATGTTTCCCGGCTCGCTCTGGATCACAATTGCTGGCGGATTTCTGTTCGGACTGGCTACAGGCACGTTTGCAACAGTGTTTGGCGCGACGCTCGGCGCGACCGTTCTCTTCTTTATTGCACGAACATCTCTCGGTGAGCCCCTGAGGCGTCGCGCAGGCCCGTTTCTCAAGAAGATTGAGGCCGGTTTCAAGGAAGATGCCCTGAGCTATATGTTCTTTCTGCGCTTCATGCCGGTGTTTCCATTTCCTGTGTCGAATATTGCGCCCGCGCTGCTTGGCGCAAAGCCGCGCGAATTTGTGCTGACAACCGCCATCGGCATTTTTCCAGCCGTGCTGGCCTACACCTGGATTGGAGTGGGTCTGGGCGGGATATTCGACCGAGGCGATGAGCTGAATTTGTCAGGCTTTTTCAGTCAGATCGCGCCTCCGCTCGCGGCGCTGGGCGTCGTGAGTCTGATCCCGATCGTCTACAAGAAGTTCTTCCGCAAACCTAAAAACAAAGCCGGTGTGCAGTTGCCGCCACCTTCGGAAACCTGATCATGTCTGACGCACCCAAGAGTGAACGCAAAACCCTCACCCCGGACCTTGCCATTATCGGTGCCGGATCTGGCGGTTTATCCATCGCATCCGGTGCCGCTCAACTCGGCCTTGATGTGGTACTGTTTGAAGATGGCGAAATGGGCGGGGACTGCCTGAATACCGGGTGCGTTCCATCCAAGGCGCTGCTGGCAATCGCTCATGCCGCACACGACATCCGGTCCGCCTCTGCTGATTTTGGAATTGAGACTGCACCGCCAGACATCAACTGGGAAAAGGTGAAAGCGAAAGTCAGAGCCGTGATTGAGGAAATCGCTCCGGTCGACAGTCAGGAACGGTTTGAAGGCCTGGGCGTCACGGTCATCCGAGAGACCGCACAGTTTGCTGATGAGGCAACGCTCGTCTCGAAGACCGTCGAGGTAAAGCCGCGCCGTATCGTCATCGCCGCCGGGTCTAAAGCTTTTGTTCCTACCGTCTACGGCCTGGAGACACTACCCTACTGGACCAATGAAACCATTTTCGACATTCCAGATCGCCCCGATCATCTGATGATCATGGGCGGCGGACCAATCGGGCTGGAGCTGGCGCAGGCGTTTTATCGTCTGGGCTCAAAGGTCACCGTGATTGAAATGCAGAAGGCGCTCGGTCGGAGCGATCCTGAACATGCCGCCGAAGCCTTAAGAAAGCTTCGTCAGGAGGGCATCACCATTCTGGAAGGACATGAAGTCGTTGAAGTCAGCGGTACCGATAAAAATCTGACCCTGCGTACAGAAAGTGCAGAAGGCGCGACCTTCATCAAAGGTGATCAGTTGCTGATCGCGGTCGGTCGCACACCGTCACTCGACAAGCTTAATCTGGATGCCGGTGGCGTGACGCACAACAAACAGGGCATCGTGACCAAAGATAACCTCCGCTCAGTGTCCAATTCGAGAGTCTGGGCTGTCGGAGATATCGCCGGGCGCGGACAGTTTACGCATCTGGCCGGATGGCATGCGAGTATTTTCGTTCAGGCCGCGCTGATGAAACTTCCAGCCAAGGCCGTGACGCAACAATTGCCCGCGGTGACATATGTAGACCCGGAAATTGGCCAGATCGGCATGAGTGAAGCCGAGGCAAAAAAAGCCTATGGCGACGCAATCGAAACCGTAGAATTTCCGTTTTCGGAAATCGACAGAGCCATAACAGACCGTCGGAAAACGGGATCTCTGAAGCTGTTCATCCGCAAGAATGGCAAGATTGTCGGCGCGTCTATTCTTGGTCAGGGCGGCGGTGACATTTTGCAGATCGTCAGCGTGGCCATGGCGAACAAGCTGAGCCTTCGTGACCTCACCAAACACATCTCACCCTACCCCACACGCGCAGAAATCGTGAAACGGGCGGCCAGCTCTTATTATTCACCAAAGCTGTTCAGCCCTCTGGTGAGCAAACTTGTCGGGCTTCTTCAGCGGATTCCTTAATCACTTGTGAGAATCTTGGACTGTACTAGTTTGCCAGTATTATGGGTGTGTTGCGTTGGCCTCAGTCAGTTGAGAACTCCAGAACGGCCGCTAAGCGCGGCTGGACCCCCGGGCTATCGTCACGACTCTTCCTTCTGACGATTGTTTTCATCCTGATCGCAGAAGCCATGATCTTCATTCCGTCGGCTGCGAATTACCGGACCGGATATCTGAACAATCGCGTGGAAATGGCCCAGACAGCGGTGATCGCGCTGGAAGCGGCTCCGCAGCGACAGGTTTCTGATTCTCTGTCTCTTCAGCTTTTGGAAAACGCCAGAATTATCGCGGTGGCCGCCGGAAGCGAGCGCGGCAATGAAATCATTCTAGCGCCAAGCATGGAAATCGATGGGAAAATTGGCGTGGTCGATCTGCGAGAAGAAGATCCGATCGAGCGCCTGTTTCGGGGTCCGGCCACGCTGTTCGATGCCGAAACAAAGTTTCTTCGCATCATCCAGACCCCTCGTTTTGAAGGCGATTTCATCGAAGTCGTGGTGGATATCCAGCCGCTGAAAGCCGGATTGCTCGACTATAGTCTGCGTCTGTTATGGCTGTCGCTGTTTGTTTCGACCTTTGTTGGCATTCTGATCTATCTGACACTGGTTCTGACAGTCGTTCGACCGATCCGCAGAATTACGCGTTCGATTGAGGGGTTTCGCGACGACCCGCGAAATACGGAAACCCTGATCTTTCCATCCAGCCGTTCTGATGAAATCGGACGTGCAGAGAACACTCTGTCCGATATGGAAACCACTGTGAAAGCCGCTTTCCGTGAACGTGAACGCATGGCCCAGCTGGGTGAAGCCATGGCGAAGATCAATCACGATCTCCGAAACTCGTTATCTGCCGCACAGATCGTTTCTGAAGGTCTGTCGATGAGTGAGGATCCACGTGTACAACGGGCGGTGCCACGCCTGGAGCGCGCACTGGAACGCGCGACCAAACTTGCCGAAGATACACTACGCTATGGACGGTCCGAAGCGCCCGAACCTGAAATTGACGCTCATAATCTTCATGAGATTGTTGATGAAGCCATTTCTGAGGGCCTCATCCTGAATGGCGCAGATATCTGCTGCGACAATCAGGTTTCAGATGAGTTGTCAGTCGCTTGCGACGCCGAACACTTACACCGAATTCTGGTCAATCTGATCCGAAACGCTGTGCAGGCCATCGGGGCACAAAAACTGAGATCGGACACAGGTCGCGTGATCATTTCCGCTTGCAGGTCAGACGATACAATTGGCGTTTCGATTTCAGATAACGGCCCCGGCATTCCGGATCGGGTTCAGTCCACCCTGTTCCAACCTTTCGGGCCATCCCGGTCTTCGGGTGGGTCGGGGCTGGGTCTGGCCATCGCAAAGGAACTGGCTGCTGGCATGAAAGCCCGGCTGGAACTGGTCTCCACCGGGCCGGATGGCAGCGTGTTTGAACTCACGCTGCCTCAGGTTTGATCCATTCGCTAGTCGCGGCTGGCGGGCAGCGCCACACCTTCACGACGCGGATCTGCGCCGCCTTCAAGGCCGTCTTCACGAACCACGATCACATGCAGACCAGAGCCCTCGCCTGAACCTTCAGCAACATCATAGCCAAGGCCTGACAGCATATCAGCGACTTCCTGACCGATGCCTCGTGAAGTTTCGATACCAACCGTATCGCCACGCGCAATGATGTTCGGGAAGCTGACCGCTTCTTGCGCCGTTAGCCCCCAGTCGAGCACACCTGCAAGGGTTTTGGAGACATAGGCGATGATGGAATTGCCGCCCGGTGAGCCCGTCACCATGAAGAGGTCTCCCTCGTTGTCGAACACGATGGTCGGCGACATGGATGACCGCGGGCGTTTCTCAGACGCTGGGGCATTGGCCACCAGCTTGCCGTTGATTTCCGGATTACGGGAGAAGTCAGTCAACTCATTGTTGAGCAAGAAGCCAGATGCCCAGCGGGAGGACCCGAAGGCAGCTTCGACCGTGGCCGTCATAGACACCGCATTGCCATAGGTGTCGATGATCGAGACATGTGTGGTGCCGGGTTGATGCTCTGTCATGTCACGGCCCCACATATCAATCATGGGCTCGCCGCGCAGAACTTCGCCCGGATCGCCCGGATACACAGGCTCATCTGAGGCAAAGCGGTCTTCTGCCCGCACATCGAGATAAACCGGATCGATCAGATCTTCAGTCGGAACCGTGACAAAATCGGCATCGGCAACGTAGTGGTCTCGGTCGGCATAAGACAGACGTTGTGCGTCGACCAGAGCCACAATTTTTGCATCCTGATCCGCATCTGGCGTTTCAGCGATGAACCGCTCGTAAAAGCCCATAATGGCATTCTGGGTTACACCGCCGGATGATGGAGGCGGCGCAGAACAAATCCGGTGATCAAGATGAACACCGCAAACGGCTTCGCGCACGACGACTTCGTAATCAGCCAGATCTTCCAGCGTCATTGGAGCGCCGTTCTCGCCTTCATTTACGGCGGCAACAATACTTTCAGCGATCGGGCCGGAATAGAAGACGCTCGCCCCGTTTTCTGCGACTGCCGTCAGCGTTGCGGCATAATCCGGATTATCGCGGAGAAAGCCTGCCGCGAGCGGTTCGCCGTCTGGATAGAAATAGGGTGCCGTGTCCGGATTATCGTCCAGTTGGATGAAGCTCCGCAGGCGGTCGCCAGCCAGGGTTTCAGCGAGACGCGGGCTGACCTCGAAACCATCGGTTGCCAGACTGATCGCATCTGAAAACAGAGACGACCATTCCGATTTGCCGAAAAGCTCATGGGCTTTCTCGTAGAGCGCGATCTGGCCTGGAACGCCAACCGAATAGCCACTCTGCCAGGCAGAAATGAAGTCGCGGACTTCGCCGTCTTCAGTCTTGAACCAATCAGGTGTCGCTGCTTTGGGCGCTTTCTCCCGACCATCGATCACCGAGACCTCGCCGCTTTCACGGTCATAAACCACCATGAAGGCACCGCCGCCAATGCCGGAGCTTTGTGGCTCTACAAGGCCAAGCACAGAATGCACAGCGATTGCTGCATCAACGGCGTGCCCGCCCTCGCGCAATACTCGGAGGCCCGCTTCCACCGCACGTGGATCAGCCGCAGCGACCATTCCACCATACGACCAGTCGGACGCCGCGGCCGTCTCTGTAGCTTCCGGCTCTGGTGTTGGGGTTGGCGTCGGCTCCGGCGTTTCAGGTGTGCAGGCAACGAGTGAAACCGTAAGCGATGCGAGAACAAGTTTTCGGATCATGTGAATTGGTCCTTGGCGTAAATCTTCGCGCAACATACACCTTGAGAAGAGTTGAGAAAGGCAGGTAATGGCAAAACCGGGATTACGAAATCTGATAACAGATGTCGCCGGACTAAAAGTCGGTCATGCTGAAGATATGGGCGTTTCAACCGGGTGCACGGTGATTCTCCCTGAACGTCGCGCGGTTTGCGCTGTTCATGTTGCAGGTGGCGGGCCGGGAACGCGCGAAACCGATGCTCTGAAAGCCGGCACGCTGGTTGATGAAGTCGATGCTATCGTTCTGTCTGGCGGGTCTGTCTATGGACTTGCCGCTGCAGACGGAGTGGCTGCTGAACTCGGCGCGCTTGGGCGCGGCTTTGCCATGCGAGAGCAAGCGGGTGTACCGGTCAGCCCCGTTGTTCCATCAGCGATTCTCTATGACCTCGCCAATGGCGGAGACAAAACCTGGGGCCGGGAACCACCTTATAATGCACTCGGCCGGAAAGCCGTTCTTGCGGCATCTGAAGCATGCGAGATCGGTCGGGTCGGTGCAGGTACTGGCGCCATAGCAGGTCAGGCGCAGGGCGGCACCGGTTCGGCGAGTAGTGTCACGGATGATGGCTATACAGTCGGCGCGCTTGTTGCCGTGAACTCGTTCGGCTCTGTCCGTGTGCCCGGCAGCGATGCATTCTGGGCCGCCCCCTATGAAATCGACCAGGAGTTTGGCGGCATCCCCTTTCCGTCCGGTGCGCAATTTGATCCTGAGGATTGGGGCGCGGCGAAGCTGAATCCCTCGCCACGAGAGAATACCACCATTGCCTGCATCGCCACCGATGCCGCCCTCACGCCTTCGGAAACGCAGCGCCTGGCCGATATGGCGATTGCCGGTATGGCCCGTGCGATCCGCCCCGTATTTGCGCCTTTTGATGGGGATGTGGTGTTTGCGCTGGCGACCGGCGACAAGCCTGTGACAGACCCTCGCCCGCTCTTGCTGGCCCGCCTCGGTGACCTCGCGGCCTCAACGCTCTCGCGAGCAATAGCGCGGGGCGTTTATGCGGCTGGAGCGGCTAGTTCGTCTCAGCTGAGCTAATGTCGTCTACGGCAGGTTCGGATGATGAGCTTACCACCTCAACAACGGGTGCAAAATCACAGGGAATTCCGTCTGCCAAGCCAATAAGATAAGCCCGGCGCGTTATACCGCGCTCAATGGCTCTCAGGAGCTTTCGGTCTTTCTCATCATCATTCATGAGGGTTCTTTTGACCTGAATGACCGGTCGCACATATCCGGTGGCCGTATCAATTACAAAATCGCGGCCATACGTACCGATACGGTCCATAATCGAAGGGTCATCCGTGTCAGCCGGACTGTCTGTTGCCGGCCCGCCAAGAGCGGTATACAGACGCGTCAATTCATCCAGAATGGCGAGGCAGCGCGCATCGCCCTCGTCCACTGGCGGCCGGTAAAGACTTGGGACATCATCAGCCGTGATTGAGGGGCGGTCATCTTCCCCCAGTATGCCGCCTGATGCGTCATGCAGTTCAGAGGTCGTGCAGGCGCACAGACCAATCAGACCGGCAAAAACACTCAGATATTTACAATTCCGCATCACATCCTCCCGGACATGTTTCTTGCCGTATTGTGGTATTCTCAACATCAGGCTCGTCAAGCGGGAAATGCACGGTGAATTTTCATAAAATCAGGTCTTGCCTTGGGTGTGACCCGAGGTTATACACCGCCCTCTTCTCCGCGCGGACTGGTAGCTCAGTTGGATAGAGTACTTGGCTACGAACCAAGGGGTCGGGGGTTCGAATCCTCCCCAGTCCGCCATTGAAGTTTCCTGACATTGGAATACCCCTTCTGTATTTGCAGATTGCCCGCCGTCTCGCGGGTTTTTCACGTTTTGCCGCGTCTCTATTTTTCTGAAATGCCGGAAATCTGCGCCAAAAATCAGAGAAATCTCTGACCGGCAATTTTGAAGACCCCTTCCCGATTTCCCTGTTTTTGCAAAATTTACAGGGAATTTTGATGCGCCAAGGCTGAAGGCGCCCGAAAACACGGGCGAATTTGAGATTTTCCGAAATCAGGAACAGGGAATTCGATTTCTGAAAACAGGGAAAGTGAGAAAACTTATCAGGGATTTTCGCAGGCCGATCAGCGATTTGATATCAGATCTGGCTGCAGATAAAGCGCTCCTGCGCTTTCCATTCCATCGGAATGTCCGCCTTCATCAATCTGTCGAGCGTCAGCTCCGTTGGTTGTTCGCGTTGAAGGATCATTTCAACGAGGTTCGGGGAAATGAATGCGAGTTGCAACAGGCGACGAACATTCGTTTTATCCGTGCCATCACGCTTTGCGATGTCGATGATCATTTCACCTGCCTTGACCGCATCGAGATAGTGATGGGCTTTGGCAATTGCCCTGATCAGAACGGGATCCGGTTTTGTCTTTTGACCGCCATAGATGATCCGCGCTTCATTACCGCGCCTGCGAAGCTGATAAGGCTCACTGAATTGAGTGGGGACCGATTCATCAACGACAAAATCTCCGAAACAATCCTGAAGGTTTTCCAGGCGCAAACTAAATTTGGCTTCGCTCTGCCCGAGCTCGAGTCTATCGATCATGTCGAGCAAAACACTTTGGGCGAGTTCGGATTCCCCGTCTCGCAGACGCACATAGGTCCTGATCCACCTCCTCACCGCATCAGAAGCGAACCTTTCAAAATTGGGCGCAGGCAGTTTCCAGTCGAGGCGATCAGACGCGTCTTTGGTTTTGCTTTTCGTCACATAGTACCGATAACGAACCTGCCCCTTTTTTGTATGGCTTGGCGTCAGCCTCATTCCGCAGGCCGAGAAAAGCTTACCGGCTAGCGGCGAAGGACCGGTCTTTGCTGCACTCCCTCGTTGCCTTGCTGCGCCGTCGCGCAGCCTTGCCTGAGCCTTGTTCCAGATCTCCGCGTCTATGATTGCCGAATGCTGTCCCTGGTAGAGCTTATCCTTGTGCCTGATCTTTCCGAGATAGATGGGGTTTGTGAGGATCTTATGGATATAGCCGCGCGAGAAGGGCTTTCCACCCTGCACTCGCCCTGAACTGAACTCGCGGCATCTCGATCGATAGCCGAGCTTGAGAGCTGCACCTTCAACTTTCGTCGTGCACCCAAGATCGAGATAGAGTGAGAAAAGCTCGCGGACGATCACCGCTTCATTGTCGTCAATCAACAGACTCTGTGTTTTGGGGTCGGGATGACGACGGTATCCAAAAGGCTCGAGCCCTCCCATCCACATGCCCTTGCGCTTGGAAGCAGCGAACTTGTCGCGAATACGTTCTGCAGTCACCTCGCGCTCGAACTGCGCGAATGAGAGCAGGACATTGAGAGTCAAACGCCCCATACTTGTTGATGTATTGAAGCTTTGCGTGACCGAGACGAAGGAACATCCTGACTGATCGAAATCGCTTCCAATTCTTCGACACGTCAGTGCTGAGCTGAAAAGCTCGCAAAGAAGCCTTTTCTTCAGTTCAGAGACAGAATTGCCGGACAATCGGGCGACTTAGCCATGAAATAAAGCGCTGGCATCGCGCCCGAGTGCGTTTGACAAAAATATTTTGTTATTTCTCAAAAAATGAATACGCTATTCTCATGAGTGAAGAATTATCTACTTTTGATATCAAAATACTTGATCAACTGCAAAAAGATGCCTCGTTGTCGACGGTGGAACTTGCAGAAGTCGTGGGTTTATCGCAATCGCCGTGCTGGCGTCGGCTACAGCGCCTCAAGGATGACGGCTACATCAAAAAGCAAGTCGCTATTCTGGACCGGGAAAAGCTCGGCTATGGCCTGCACATCTTTGCCTTCGTGAAGGTGAACCGGCTATCGCCCAAGGAACGCGAAACGTTTAAAACGAAAATCGAAGCGACCCCCGAAATTCTCGAGTGCTATACGATATTCGGTGAGATGGACCTGCTGCTCAAGATTCAGGCGAAATCCATGAACTGGTATCAGCAGTTCCTGATGGATTTTCTCATGAACCTGCCCGGCGTTGAGAATGTGAACTCAACCGCCACGCTAGGCGAGATCAAATCGACAACGGCAATACCGATCAGAGGCAATCTCGCGCTCTGAGATCAATTCTCTGGCGCGTAGGCCATGCACTCGACTTCGACCTGTGCATCACGCGCCAGACCTGCCACCGCGAATGCGCTGCGTGCTGGCCGACGCCCTTCTTCGAAGTATGTCATATAGACCTCGTTAAAGGCGTCCCAATTTTCGAAATCCTCGAGCATAACCGTGCATTTGAAGACATCTGACATTTGAAGGCCGACACTTTCAGTCAATTCGCGGACTTTCTCCATCACTTCGCGGGCATGCACCGTGAAGTCCGTTTCCTCACGATTTCTTCCGCCAATCTGACCGGAAAGATAGATGACATCACCAGCGCGGACCGCTCCAGAAAATGGGAGACCAGCCGGGTTGATCGGATGCCCATTGAGGGTCATCGGAAAGAATTCGAGCTCGCCGTCGTCAGAGGCTTCGCGGTAATCCGACCCACCATCAGGGCCGATCTTTGGCATTTCCGCCAGCGGTTCTGCGAACGGCTCAATGTTGAGCTCTGTGTAGATTTCGGATGGGAAGAAAACCTCTCCATCCCGAACAACCATGGAGAGCGATTTGATAGCCCGGAGATCTTCAAGCGGGTTTCCCGGCATGACGATAAAATCAGCCAGCTTGCCAATTTCAATTGATCCGAGTTCATCCTCATAGCCAAGGTATTCAGCCGGCCCCCAGCTGGCGATTTTCAGCACCTCACGGCGCGGAATGCCCGCCTTTTCATAGAGTTCGAGTTCACGATGCACGGTAAAACCTGTGCCATCATCTGTGCCGGGCAGAATTCTGATCCCTGCCTCATACAGCATACCAATCGTGTCGAGGACTCTCTGAAAGCCTTCCTGGTATTCCTTGTCCACCTGCTCGGTTGGCAGCGAGACAAAGCTCCGCTTGCGATAGCGCTGATAACCAATCGGCATGTGGTCGAGATGATCTACATCACCTGCCGGCGTCTCGCCGGCGCGGCTCAGCATGAGACGTTCGAGAATGACGGCCGTCGGATCGATGCCGACATCATTCTCCTGCATGAGCTTGACGGTGTGCTGAACTTTCTCACTGTCCAGATCGAGATGAGCGCCGCGCGCCATGCCCGTCAGGCGCAAAGGCGTTCTGGTATCTTCATCGGCGGTCAGAACCCAGCTGAGCATCAGCTGGTTGATGTGTGTAATCTCCGCATAGCCTGCTTCAATCATGCGATCCGCGGTTGTGAAGGCCGGCACGTGCCCAATCACCTCGAGACCGTTTGACTGCGCAAGAGCGACAATTGCTGGCACAAATGCCGGGTTCATCGAATTGTAGATTTTGATGAAGGGAAAGTCCCGGTCGACATAATATTGGACCGCATCAACGGCCTCTTCCTCACTATCAACGATGATGCCATATCGCGCTGAATAAGGGCTGCGACCTTCAATGAAACCCGCCTTGGTGATCCGTGGTCCGATAGCCTTTCCGGCTTCCATGTCGGCCATCAGGCTCTCGAGAAGCTCGTTCTGATTTCCCATATCGCGGGTCGATGTGACACCTGCCGCAAGGTAATAAAGCCCGCGGCCGAGCGCAGCATGTGAGTGCATATCCCACAGTCCCGCCATAAGTGTGGCACCATCGCCGTCGAACACTTTCATATTGTCTGGCCAGGCTTGTGTGGGGTTGTAAGGATCAATAGCTGCGATCCTGTTCTCCATGACCGTAACTGTGACAAGATCAGTCAGCTGTTCGGTTTCTGGGTCGAAAATGCGGACACCCATGATGGCGAAACCGCCCGGATAATTATGGGTCAGACGAGTGGCAAGCTCTTCGGCCCGCTTCGTCGCGATCTCACCTGCGAGTTCCTGGAACTCAGGCGCCAGACTTTCATAGCCTTCGAGAAGCGTGGCAGAGCTTGCTGAAAAGCTCGCAAAGAAGCCACCACCAGCATCAAGCGCAAGCAAGCTGGGAGACATGTTGAGACCGCCAAGGCGATAAACTGATACGGGCGTTTTGGCTTCGCCCATCGCATAGTCGCCGACCTTTTCGAGTTTCAACTCGCCAGCTGGCAAGGCCGGCATGGTCATATCGGGATCAGCCAGTAAGGCTTTCGCATAGATGTAACTGGCCCATGGGCTGCCGTCATTCACAGCATAAAGTGACGGCTCGCCAACTGTGATGTCACCTTCGTCGGCCTGACTGAACCAGATCGCCTGGCCGTCCTCCAGCTCAAAACTTTCTTCAACATCAGCCCCCATGAGAGATGTCCCAGAAACATACCAGCTGGTGGGAACACCCTGTTCGTCCAGCGTGATCGTCTCGGTGTGTTTTGGACCGCGACCATTGCTGTCGACATAGTATTCCACCGTGACAGTATCGTCGTCGGTCGTGGCTCTGACATAGCCCACATCTTCACTCGATTGCTGAATGATACGGAGTGTGCGGGTTTCCTGAGCGTAGGCTGAACCGCATAAGACCGCTGTGGCGGTGGCTGTCGAAATGATCAGGCTGAGAAGTTTCATTCGGTGTCCAGAGCGTTTGAAATGGCAGTGCGGATAGCGTCAGCAAAGGCTGGCTTCACATCCGGCTCATCAAAGGGTGAGTGGCCGCCAAGCATTGGCATCAGGGTCACTTGTTCCGGCGGCAGACCTGCATGGCTCAGTTGATAGTCGAGCCCGAGGAGCGCGATCGCCAGATCGCGATATCCGCCAAAGACCAGGAGTTTTGTATCCGGATGGTCTTTCAAAAAGGCGGCCAGCTGTGGCAATCCGGTCAGCGCCGGTGAATAGGAACGGCCCTCGCCCTTCCAGTTCCAGGCGAAATTCGCGTCCAGATTCAGAGACCGATAGCCATCGTCGCAGGCCGCGCCCGTGCCCGCCAGAAGATAGTCGGCAATATCCTGCGAGATGATCTTGTTCGAGCGCCCGAGACCCAGCGACGGGTCATTCGCCGCAGCCGGGCGGTCAGCATTCGCTGGTGGCGCTTTGTCGACGATGTTTCCTGTATTGAGACGGCTGACGAGTTTATTCTCTTCGGCCAGCACGTTTTCGAGGAAGTATTGAATATTGATCCGGAGATCAGCGTCCAGAACAGATTGTATAGAAAGCCCGGTCATTGCCGCGAGTTTTTCAGCCGTCTCTTCTGCCAAATCTGGTTCAATCGCATCACCCTTCTGAAGCGCGATCAGGTAGTCTGTTTCGGCAAACTCCCGTGCAACGTCCCAGGCCTCGTCTTCAGTCTCGGCCTCAATATCGGATTTTCCAACACGCCAAGCAGTGGCGGCAAAAGTTGGGAGATTGAAAACATTTCCCAGGTCGCTGGACGTCACCGCCGCATTGAGCATAGGCGAGACCATGAAGAGACCGCCTATATTCAGCTCTTCTACATGAGGCAAAAGCTGCGTCAGACGATAACCGCCATAGCTCTGACCGACGATGAAGACCTTGTCGCCATCGCGATCATGCTCACTCAGCCAAGCTTTGATAAAGCGTGCGACAGCCTCGGCATCGCGATCAATACTCAGATAAGGCGATGTGCCATCCGGATTACCAGAGCGGCTAAAACCTGTCTCAACCGGATCAATGAAAACAAGGTCGCCAGTATCGAGCAGCGTGACTGAATTGTCCTCGAACTTACCATCTGCCCGACTTTTGGGGCCCAGCGCAAAATGTAGCGGCGAAGAAGACGCACCTGGCCCGCCATTGAAAAGGAAAACCACAGGTCGCTCGCACTCACATTCGAGAAGATAGCTGGTTCCCGAAATCGTTGTCGACGCGTCGCCCTCATTTTTGTCGAGGATCAGACTGTCCCAATGCATTTGGTAAGCCAGCTCACCAGACGTGATCGTCACACCTTGCTTGAAAGTGTGCTCAAAGGCTGTGG
Source organism: Ponticaulis sp. (assembly GCA_002701295.1). Classification (GTDB taxonomy): domain Bacteria; phylum Pseudomonadota; class Alphaproteobacteria; order Caulobacterales; family Hyphomonadaceae; genus Ponticaulis. The sequence continues at coordinate 21,150 of NZUJ01000104.1, forward strand.
GGGCTTCTGGAGTTTGCGCACATGCCGGAAGCGATGCAGCGCCTAGCACTAGCGCAAAAGCTGAAACGGTAGATCGAAATGAGGATATGGAGAGACTGATCATGATCGCATATTGATCCCTGTATGCGGAAAATTCCTATGCCCTTTCTCACTCTATTGCGAAACCGGACGTATGGATCATGTTCGACGAGCGGTTCCTCTGCATGATCTTTTCTCAGAAGGTGCCGCCCCAATGATATTCGGCAACGACATGGCGCACTTTCAGATTATCATAAGACTGAACTTCCCGGGAGCGAACCATGAAACTCACGCGCCGTAGCTATCTTTCACTCAGCGCCGCTTCGATTGCAGGCCTTGCTGCCTGCCGGTCTGCGGCGTCCCAGACCGCACCGGGCGTAGCAGGCCTTCCATCTTCGACCGGCGCACTGCCTGACCTGACCAGCTTTCCGCTCGGTGAGGGCGTTACCTATCTCAATTGCGGTTCCCAGTTTCCGGTTAGCGTTCAGGCGCGAAAAGCGATTGATGAGTATCTGGACCACAAACAGGACTTCGGTGCCACTGATACATACCGTCTCAACGACAATGGTCCGATCGAGAAATTTGCAAAGCTGGTCAATGCAGACCCCGAAGAGCTGAGCTATGTTCAAAGCACCACAACAGGTGAGATGATGGTTGTCCGCTCGCTTGGTCTGCCTGAACAAGGCGCGCGCGTCGTGTGCGATACCTTGCACTTTTTCGGTTCACTTCCACTCTATGCAGACCTCGGTAAGAAGGGCTGCGATATTGGCTGGGTTAAAGCGGTTGATGGGCGCATTCGTCTTGAAGACCTGGACAAAGCGATCACACCCGGCACGAAGCTCGTTTCACTTTCCCTTGTCTCCACCATCAATGGCTTCGAGCAGGACCTCAAAGCGGTGTGTGATCTGGCGCATTCGCGCGGCGCACTGGTCTATGCAGACATCATTCATGCTGCCGGATGCGTGCCAGTCGACCTGCACGCGAGCGGCGTCGATTTCGCGGCCTGCGCCAGCTATAAATGGCTGATGGGCGAATTTGGCATGGGCTTTCTCTACGCCCGAAAAGGCGTGTGGGATCAGTTGGAGCGGACGAATTGGGGCTATTACGGTATGAGCTCCTTCTCGCCGCATATCTATCCTTATGACGCGCCAGGCGACACGATTGTCGACTATGGTTTTCAGGATAGCGCCAATGGCTGGTTCGCCGTCGGCACACACTCTCATACGCTCGTCGCACATCTCAACGCCTCGCTCGACTACTTACTCGAGATCGACGTTGAGAACATTCAGGCCTATACCCTGCCCATGATCGAACGCCTGAAAGAGGGCATGGCGGAAGCTGGGTTATCCGTTTTGACACCGCCGGAGAGCAAAACGCCCCTCGTGACCGGCGTCTATGAGAATGCTTATGCAAAGTGGAATGATGCATTCAAAGCGGCAGGCATCAACACCACCGTATCGCGCCATCGGATGCGCCCCAGCGTATCCCTGTTCAACACCATGGACGACGTCGAACATTTCCTTGAAGTTCTGACGTCAGTCTGACGCCTGTTGCACAGGCATTTCCGAACGCGGCGGACCGGATTCGCTTGGTTTGGAGGTGCTCTAGTCTTTCAACAGGAAGGCTCGAAGATCATCTGCAAAGGCTTCGGAAGTGCCACCGAGGTAAAGCATGTGACCTGATTCATATTCTTTGAACGTCACCCGATCCTCCGGAAGCGCCGCTGCAGCGACCTGAGCCTTTGCCTCAGCTGGCGTGGTCACCAGGTCATAATAGCCTGATGCGACCATCAGATTGAGATCAGGGTTCCGACGCATCGCCCAAGCCAGCTCATGCGCATAGGTTTCGCCTTGTATCGGGCCCTGTCGGCGGTAATTCCAACTAAAATTCAGATCCTGCCAGCGGATCGACAGATATGGGCGAGAAATTGCGACCTCCAGGTCTTCCCGCAGCATCTGATGAAAACTTGCTACGAAGCCGGGCGTGTAGAGCGCCATGGCAGGATCGTCTGCAACCGGGTCATTTCCGCTTTGCGCTAGTGGAAGGGAATACCGGCTGTCATATTTGCCGAGTTCCATACCGGATGCACCCAGCACGCGTTTCACATAAGCGCCATCGTCGAGATGCAGGTCTTCTGAATACGCTGTTTCAGGCACACCAGTATAAGCTGACAGCTGCGCCAACACGTCAGCCTTTTCGGCGTCTGTGAGTGTTTCTTGCTGAAGCTTTAGTAGCGCCTCAAGATATGGCCCTTTGGCATAGGCCAGCGTTTCTTCAAAGAGCTCTGGAATGCTTTGCGGACCAGTCGTGATGCCGTGATAGCGTGACGTGACCGCCTGACCAGGAAGTTGACGCGCAAGGGTCGCGGCAAGTTCTTCCGGTGTGAAATCGGGTGCACGGCCCATCTTACCAATCGTTGTACCGAGCATGATAATGCCATCGAGCGTGATACCGCGCATCACACCGCCATAGAGCGGCCCACCTGTCAAAGCGCGCGGTAAAACTGCTGCCCGCACGGTGCCATAACTTTCACCGAGCACGAATTTCGGGGAGTTCCAGCGCCCATATTCGGAGAGCCACAATTCCATGAATTGCGCGATTGAATTGGCATCTTCATCCACGCCCCAGAATGCGTTGGGCTTCGTTCCATTGAGCGTCCGGCTATATCCAGTGCCAATCGGATCGATGAAAACAATGTCGGCGACATCAAGCACAGAGGCCGGATTGTCGCGAATTTCGAACGGCGGAACGGATGACGGGTTTACATCCGCATCGAGCACAACCTGACGCGGACCGATCGCACCCATATGGATCCAGATTGAGGCTGCACCAGGCCCACCATTGAACACAAAGAGCACTGGCCGGTTCGGGTCCTGAACATCGGTCCGGAGATAGGTGAAACTGAAAATACTTCCGGTAACATTGCCGGCGAGATCATAAATATGCGTATCAGCAGCGATGGCCGCGTATTCGATCTCGCCGTTTTTGGTTTTTAGTTCATGACGTGTGATTTGCCGATATGGCTCAGGAACGCCCTCAACTGTGGGGACAATTTCAGAAGCTGGAGGCGGACCTTGCGCAATGGCCGTTCCGGAAAGCGTGAGCGCCAGACACCCGAGTGCCGCCAATAAGATTTTCATCCGACTTCCTTCATCCGTTCGAAGACAAGAGCGGTTGCCGCGATGTCCTGCACGATATGCCCAAGCGAGTTGTAAAGTGTAATGTCATCGGGCGACACCCTGCCCTGAAGCCGACCAGAGGCGATCTCGCCTATCTCACCCACCAGGTGATCCTCACCAACGACACCCGACGCAATGGCGTGGCGAAGTTCAGCGCCCTGCGCCTGAACCGAAGGTGTGGAATCGGCGATGACGCGAGCAATTTTGATCACCGCGTCATCGCACTCGCGCGGGCCATCATAGCTCGAACCGACCAGATTGATATGCGCACCCGGAGACACCCAATCCGCGAAGAGAACCGGCTCCCAGCTCGCGGTGACCGTGCAAATGATATGAGCGCCCTGGCAGGCCTTTTGCCCGTCTGTGAATGCAGATGTTGAGATACCAAGGTCCCGACCAATTTCAGCTGCCAGCTGATCTGCTTTTTCCTGATCTCGTCCCCAGACCCGAACTTCGGACAAGGGCCTGACTTCGGCGATTGCGAGAGCATGGTGATGCGCCTGTTCGCCTGTGCCCATAATGGTGAGGATTGATGCATAAGACAGCGCCAGAAGGTCAGTCGCCATAGCGCTGGCACAAGCCGTGCGGATCGCCGTGATCGTGCCAGCCTCAGCCTGACAGACCGGCGCGCGCGTTGCGGGATCGAAAACAACCACAACGCCCTGATGCGACGGCACTGGAGGGTCGGTTCGCTCAGGCGTGACACCGACCAGTTTGGAGCCGAAAGCTCTGCCGGGTCCGAGTGTTCCTGCCATGATGCCAAACATGTTCCCACCGCCGAGTGGAAGGATGTTGCGCAGCATTTGCTCGGTCTTGCCGTTCGCCAGCTGAATCATCGCATCCTTCATTGCCGGAATGCAGGCCGCGTAGGTGAGATGGGTTTTGATATCGTCCGGACTGATCAGAAGCATGAACGCCTACTCGCTGTCACTTTGCCAGCCACGCACCCACAGGCGAACGTCTTTGCCGAACTGAGCAGCGCTCTCCTCAACAGAATAGGCCATGTGACCGCCGCGATAATAATTCGTCCGCACACGTTCAATGGGCCAGTTTGACTGCATGATAGCATATTCAGCGGCACCAACCGTGGTCATCGTATCCTGATAGCCATTGCCAATGAAAAGTCTGAAATCCGGATTGGCGTCGAAAGCGAGTTCGAGTTCAGTTCCGAAGGCAAAATGGGTAAAGGGAGATGGCGGACCGTAATACCACCCTCCCGTTCTGGCGATCTGTTTATAGCGCTCGTCGATCTCCAGACCGAAAGCGTTCTCAATATAGGTTCCAAAGGCATCCGCATATCCTGAGGACAGAATGCCCGAAGGATCAGGTGCTCGGCCATCCTCACCGATTGCGCCGACATAACGTGCATCACTGCGACCGAGAATCTTGCCTTCGTCCTTCAGGAGTTCACGGCGAAAGGCTTCCTTGGTTATTCTCAGATTATTCTCGAGATAATACTCCTCTGAGATACCCGTCAGATCGGCAAGTTTGGCGGCGACACTGGCTTTGACGTCTTCGGAAACACGGTTGCCCTGATACAGCGCGAGCAAATAGCCCGTCCCGCCAAATGCTTCGACATCAGCCATGAAACTTTCAAAATCGCGATCTGTCTGATCGATCTTACCGAGTTCCCAGGCCGTCGATGCCAGCGTTGGTAAGGACACCACATAACTGATGATGTTTTCCCGCCGCTGAGAATATTCAACCATATTGACCGCCTGCCCCATCAGGAAAACGCCCGTCGCATTATAGGATGGCGCTTCGACAGCCAGCTGGCCGGCGGCCACTGCGGCTCGTATCGTGCCATAGCTCTCGCCGAGCAGAAAGACAGGTGAGCCTACTCGGTCATTCGCTTTCAGCCAGGCCTGAATGAAGCGAACGAGCTGTTCGGCGTCGTCTTCCACAGTGTAATAACTCTGTGGGTCGACCTCCTCAGCCACTGTGCTGAACCCCGTAGTTGCGGGATCAAAGAAGACGATGTCAGCCACATCGAGCGGCGCATACGCATTCGGCACGAGTTCGAATTCACTGACCGGCGCAGAAAGGTCTTCCGGCACCTGAACACGATAGGGACCTAACGCGCCAATATGAAGCCAGATCGACGCGGCAATCGGACCGCCATTGAAAGCGAAGATGACCGGACGGTTGTCTGATATGTCGTCGCCCGTCGCGACATAGGACCATGACCAGATTTCGGCGCCTTTTCCTTCTTCATCCATCTGGATCGAAAGCGGTGAAAGACTGGCGTCGTATTCAATTGTCTGCCCACCGAAGACACCGCTCGCCGACAGAGTTGTTGGCTGGGGTAAAAGCGGCACTTCGGCGGCAGAATCTGGCGTGACCGCGGAGGTTTGCGCACACGCAACAGACATTGTGTGCAGGAGAAATACTGCTGTAGCGCCCAGAAGCGAGCGGACATCAAATTTCAAAGGTGATGGCCGCTCGGGCGTCATGAGCATTACTCCGCAAGTTTAGAAACGCAGGTTCAGGCCTGCAAAATAGCGACGTCCCAGGATATCACCATGCGTGAGTGTCGGGTAGGACGGCAGCTCATCTGTGAAGTTGCGCGCACCGATCCGGATCGTTGCATTCTCCGTCACCTCATAGAGGAAAGTGATATCGTGCGTGATGTTGCTATCGATCAGCGGGTTCGGATTGTTCTCAATCGTCGCCGCTTCACTGGCTTTCACATCGTCCAGATAGTTCAGCTGATAGCTGACGCGAGCCGGGCCATTCATGTAGCTCAGGTTAAAACGGCCAGTCCAATCAGGTTGCGCTGTCGTGTTGTCCGTCCGGTTGAAGGTTGTTCCCGTAACGGAAGTGCTGAGCTCAGCCATGTGCGTGGCCTCAACCGCAAAGTTGAGGCTGGCGTCTGTGCCTGAATAAATTCGGGAGAGGTCGAAATCATAGCTGGCAAAGTAAACTTCGCCCTTGAAGGTGACTTCGCCTGCATTGAAGGTCGTCGACCGTCCCGTGAGAACCGAACCACCAGGGTTTGTGCCATCTGATACCGGGATACGCGCGAAAGCATTACAGACTGACGCCTGTGGGCTTGGGTCATCATAGCACGCCGCCAGGAAGTCCTGCGTTGTGAAGTTCGAAATGCCATTGGTCAGGTCGATATCGATCCGGTCCACAGAGATGGTCAGGCCATCAATGAAGAGATCATCAATCACGAAACCGAATGTGGTCGTGTCAGAAACCTCGTTTACGAGATCCGGGTTTCCGCCTGATGTAACGACCGCGATTGGCGTATTCTCTGCGAAGTCCTGGAAAGTTGCCAGAGGCGCATAGCCAGGGTTCGCAGCCCATTCGGCTTCGCAGTTGGCCCGACGAACAGCGGGGTTTGGCCCTGCATCAATCCGGTCCGCATCACATGGGTCGACACCAATTGCACCGAATGACGTCGAGGTCGGCGCAAACAACTGGTTCAGGTTTGGCGCACGGAAGTTTCGGCTCCGATTGGCACGAAGTGTGAGGCCATCGAACGGCATGAAGCGCGCACCAATCCCCCAGACATCTTCCTCACCAACGAGCGAGTTATCGACATATCGATAGCTACCGCTGATCTCGAGTTCCTGAGCGAATGGCATGGTGAAATCACCGCCAATCAACGGCAGAAGGAATTCAGCGGACAATTCGTTCGTGTCATAGCTGCCGGAAGATGGGACTTCTACACTGCCGGTTCCGACAATGCCGAGCTGGTTCGCCTCAAGCGGGGTGAATTCCGCCTCCTCTTTGCGGTGCTCATAAGCAAGGACCACATCAACAGGCCCTGCAGGCATGGTGAAGAGTTCGGTGCCAATTGTCGCCAGGAAATCGAACTGAGTGTTCTTATAGTCATTTCCTGCCATGACAGAGACGTAGTCACGCGCAGCCTGACTGGCATTGCCATAGCCGAATGGATTCAACGGTGCGCAATTCGGATCGTCATTGGTCGGATCACCATCGATGTTGATGTAGCAGACCGGATTTGTCGGCGAACCGAATGCGAAAGTCGCGTTGTTGAACTTTGCGAAGTCCACGTCCCAGCCGCGTTGTTCGCCATCAACTTCTGCATAGCTTGCAGACGCAGACCAATAGAAGTTCCGGCCCGCTGCATCGAAGTCACCTTCAAGCCCGGTCATGAAGCGGACAGTTTCGGTGGTGTAGGTGTTTTCCGGGCTCGGCACGAGGTCGCCACTGAAAATGCGCGAGAGCCAGAGTGGCTGCCCTTGAGCAAATCCCGGATTGGCCGAAATCAGCGCCCCGCGATTGGCGTCTGTCAGGAACGGGTTGTTGATCAGGAACATGATCGCGCCAATGGACGGGCTTTGCTGGTTCAAAGCCGTTCGCGAATACTGTGTGCCAATGCTTGTACCCTCAGTCTCCGCATAGAGGAGTTCAGCATTCCAGCGCAGATTTGGTGAGAAATCGTAATGGAACAGGGCATTGCCTGTGACGCGTTCAACACCTGAGCGCAGTCCCGGCACAAGATCACTATATCGCACACCATCACCGCCAACAGCGAACGGAATACCCAAAATCTGACCCGGATTGTAGGCAACAATATTGCCGTCGGCGTCAAACGTCGCAGGCGCGCCATTGACGGAGGTCAGGGCAAACGGTGGCGGCGCAGGGATGTTGAAGATCACACCGTCATAGTTGAAGCCCCACATATGGGCTGGCATGACTTCTGAAACAGACGGAATACCATCAGTCGGTCCGGTATCAAGCGGGTTGCTTTGCGTGACCCGAGACCGGTTGGAAGCTTCAAAATCAGAGAAATAGACCAGCGGTGTTTTAGACGTTTCGACATTCACCGCGATATTGCCGCGATCATTGGCGAAGTTCTTACCTGCTGTCAGGCGGAAGGCGGTTTGCTCGTAATTTGACAGCGCTGTGTTGCCATACTGAACGTCAAACTCGACACCCTCAAAATCGTCTTTCAGGATGTAGTTCACGACACCCGCAATCGCGTCAGAACCATAGACGGCCGCACCACCACCCTGAACAATCTCGATCTTCTCGATCAGACCAGATGAAATAATGTTCGCGTCAACGCGAGAGTCTTCAAGGCCCTGGGCAGTTGTCACGAAGCGTTTGCCATTGACCAGCGTGAGTGTACGACCCGCGCCCAGACCGAACAGTTCCGGATATTGCTGGCCGTCGCCACTTGCACCACCATTACCGGCCGCCTGATTGCGAACCGGCGCCAACGATGTGATTTCGTTGAGTGCGTCAGCAGCTGAAACCAGACCGCGGTCTTCGAATATTTGCTCACCAAGGCTAACAACCGGCGCTGACGTTGACGAGACGTCGCGCTGAATTCGGGAACCGGTCACGTAGACGCGGTTCTGCACGGCTTCTGTTTCGGCTGGCGTGGTGATCTCCACCGGGTCATCGGTCTCCTGAGCGAGAGCTGGCATGCCCATAACCACAGGCAGGAATGCGGCCAGCCCGCACGATCCGAGAAGCTTTCTGAGGAATAATTCGTTATTCATTGATGACCCCGTCACATGAGCAATCCGCATCGCCCCGTATTGCCTTTTGGGTCGAGTGCAGCGTTGAGATTGACGCTAAGCGCTGGACCACGGATTTTTTATACTTTTTTGACAGTGGCTATAAGGCTTACAGCAACATCTATTCTCAGACTTTGATCAGAAGAATATTTCATTCAGACCCGAACAATTACCTTAAAGGCCTGTATCAGGCTGAAAGGTTGCGCCGGGCGAATGCGAAATACCAGATAACGCCGAGTAATCCCCAGATTCCAAGCGCCAGATAAGGACGCCAGTCCGCCGTCAGGCCGAGACCAATAATCAACACTCCAAGCAAGGCGCCAATCCCTGAGAGAACATAAATCATGTTGCGACCAGGTCGAAAGCTCGCAGCGTCATAGAGTTCAGGATCGCGGGACATCAATCCCATGGCAGAGATGCACGTAGAGATGTATTTCAGAACGGTCGGAATATTGACCGCGAGAAACAGGAAAATCAGGTTTTGCGGCAGGAATAATCCGATAAGACACATGCCAAATGCGAGGCAGGCTGCTCCGCGTGGCGCACCTGATCGCTCATGCACATAAGCCAGTCGGCGCGGCAGCATGCCAGCTGATGCCATGGCATAAATGAAGCGCGTGAATATGATGAAAAGTGCATTGATAGAGCTGCCGATCGCAACAATTGCAGTAACCAGTATCAACCATTGCCCGCCCTGCCCCAGCGCAATCACTGCACCATCGAGCAGCGGCGCATTCGAGCCGGACAACGCCTCGCTGCCGAGAAGCCCGATCGTGACAGCTGCAACAATACCGTAAATCAGAGCCGTCAGCAGAAGCGACAGCGCAATGCCCAGCGGAATATTCCGTTCAGGACGCCTGATCTCACCGCCAACTTCGACCGCGGTTTCAATTCCAAGAAAGAGTGAAATCAGCAAGGGTATGGCCGCAAGTATGCCTGCAATCCCTGCACTAGCGAACGGGGAAAAAGCCGAAATCTCGATCTTCGGCAGACCAGTCGCAGTATACAGCGCACACATTCCCAGAAGAACTGCCAGCATCAGCGTCTGGCTGATTGCTGCCGCGGAGATACCGATCAAATTCAGGATGAAAACCAGTAGAAAAATCCCGAACATGACGGGTTCCGTGGGCAGATCTACGACACCGCCAATATAGGATGTCAGCACCATGGTCAGAACGATCAGGGCCGCCGCACTGCCTGCGACGCGCAACCAACCCACGATGAACCCCAGAAACGGGTGTACAAAACGCCGTGGCCATTCAAACGACGCCCCCGTCACGGACAGGGCAGATCCCATAAACGCGTAGACCAGCCCAAAAACCATCATGGGCAATAGCGACAACAGCATCGCGACCAGCATTGCCGGTCCTGCCAGTTGAACCGCAGGTGCCAGAATGGAAAAAATCGAGACACCAATCGCCGTCCCAATGCCGAGCGATACCACGCCAAAAAGGCCGACGTCTCGCTTCAGGCTGGAGGGTTTCTGGGTCATGCGTGCGCTCGTATGGCTTTAGGCAATCTTCTGCTGACGTGCCATGGTTCGTCGGTATTCTGTAAGTCCGGCCTCAAGTCGGCGCAATCCTTCGGTCAACACCTCTACAGGTTGGGCAAAACCAACCCGAATATGACCTGGCTGGCCGAAGCACTCGCCCGGAACCACAATAATATCATGATTTTCCGTAAGCCAGCGCGACAAAGCGCGGGTATCAGAGACATCTGTTACGCGCGGGAAACACACACAGCTTTCAAAGCGCGTATCCAGACTCAAAAGTCCAGCATCCTGCATAGCTGACAGGTGAGCTCGGGCCACAGGCCGAGCGGCAGATATCAGCTGATCGCGCCATTGATCGTAGAGCGCCGCCTGGTGAAACACCTCGCTCGCCACAGAATGCGCGAGCTTCGACACACCAAAGTCAAGCTTGCGAAGCTTGGTGGATATTGGACCGAACACATCGGCGCCGACAAACATCCATCCAAAACGCAGACTGCTCAGGCCGAAGGTTTTGGTCAGACTGCCAATACGCACGACATTCGGAAAAGCGTTGATGTCCAGACCATTCCAACCGTCTGCGGCATAGTCGGCATAGACTTCATCGACCATGAGGCAGATGCCTCGCTCTCCCAATGCCTTCGCCAGCGCTTTGAGCGCCTCCTCATCAGCCCGAACTCCACTCGGATTATGTAGATCAGTCAGAACGACAATACGTGTTTGTGGGCGTATGGCCGCCAGAACAGCGTCAACACGAACCGCAAAGTCCGGCGCTGGCCGTTCGAAGAACGAATAATCGATGCCATTTGAAATGGCCGCACTTGCGAAAATGTCAAAACCGGGATGCTCGATAAGAACATGATCTCCGGGCCCCGCCAGCGCCCGGAAGACATAATCGACGGCCATTGTCGCGCCGGTCGTGCAGAGAATTGACTCGATGGGTACCTGGTATCGATCTGCGAGCTGGTTTGCCAGCTCGGGATGATTGCGCAGAAAAACACTGACATAGCTGTCAGGCGCGCCCTGTTCGAATGCGGCTTTAACGGTCGATGACAACAGCTCCACAGGCTCAGGCACTGAGCTGTCAAACAGACCTATCTTCTGCCCTGGCTCAGCCCGCATCCTGCGCACGGCCTGACCGACCCATTGCGCATAATCTATCCAGTCCGTGTCGGCTGTCTCGTTCGTATTCACTTATTACGTCCCCGAACTGGAGCTTCCAACCTGGCCGGAACATGACGGCAGACAGAAGCGAACCTTTCAGGCTTCCAAAAATACAAAGCCCGGGAAAATTTATTATGCAAAACGAAGGTGGACTGATCCTGACAGCGCATAATTGTTCTCCTCCGCTTCAGATTTTGAAATCTGCTGACCCGGATACACGACCGGGTCAGTCAGGCCTCAATCCAAGTCTGAACCTGAAAAACAAGTTTCCGGATCGACGTCAGGAACCGGCTGCCAGACCATCGTCTCGTAGCTCTCATTCTCTTTGGTCGCTGTTGCTTCCTCGCCGATAACGCAGCTGCCAAAGGCGTTCTTTGACGGGAAGAAAAATGAGCCATCAATATTGATGCCTCTGACCCGAGCGAGTTCGTCTTCTCCGGTTTCCTTATTAGCCTCAGCAGCCCAGGACTCGATTGTCAGCGTCAGGGCCTCGCTTTGGCGCTCTCGGAAAACGCGCTCCATCAGATCATCAAGGCTCCGTTCTCCCTGACTGGCCTCGCGGATTCGCGCGTCGAGGTCCGCAAAGTAGAATGCGCCCCGCACGTAAGGCACATGACGAATATCGCCATCATTAAAGCCTACTTCGACAATCGCCTGGGCCGACATTTCGCGACCAGGATTCGCGTAGTACCGTTCGCTCAGCTCATTCAGACCTGCCACGAACTCATCATAACTGATCTCCTGAGCCCGGAAAGGAAGCGTATATTCGTAATACGTGGTCAGCCCCTCATTGAACCAGGTCGCATTGCCATGGTCCTCAGCGATGAAGCCGACCCATTGATGGAGCATTTCGTGAACGAACGTCTGTCGCGGCCCTGGCTGGCCAAACTCTTCTTCTCGCGCAGGCCCGCGCGAAAGCATGAAGGAGTTATAGAGTGCTGTGGCACCTCCATAAGGTGGCGTATCAAGCTGACGTAGGAAAACCGTATAGCGCGGCGCCGGATCCAGGTGGGTAAAAAACTCGCCCAGAAACTGGTACATATGCTCAGTGAATTCCAGTTCCGCTTCGACTTCGTACGGAAAGTCGCCCAGCCAGTAACCGTGGAACCGGCTGTCATCTGCAGCTTTGGGATATCGTCCCGCCGGGCCAGCCATAAGCCATGCCTGAACCAGCTGCCCGGGCGATCGGTCCACTTCCACACGACCGGCACCATAAGTCGTTACGCCCACAGGATCGTCGCTGCCAAAAGCTGACAAATCCCAGTCCAGCACTGAAGTTTCAGCCATCGTGTTGGAGGGATAGAGCATAAAGCCCGCACCCGATCCGCTGACGCCGCCCTTTGAAGGCCGGATACCGAATGCCGGACCACCCGGCGTGTTTGGCGGTTGAACGAGTGAACGATAGCTGATCTCAACCGGAAAGCTGACCCCACGTTCAGCGGTGAATGTACGGAAATAGGGAAATCCCCCGGGGACAGGTTCGCCATCTTCGAAAGACAGGGGAATTTCGCCCTGACGATCTGTGACCTTCAAATCGAGTGTGCGCTCGGCAATGCCAGTGACCATCACGTAAGCGATTGGAACCATGAGCTGGAGACGATCTTCGCCCGGAGCGAGTTCACTGTCCAAGACGGCGCGAACTTCGATTGCATCGACTTCTCCAGCGTCTGTCAGCGTCGGCTTGAGCGTGACCTGATAATCGGAACTTAGCTCCGGTTCAGCCGGCGCAGGCGCACTCGGCGCTTCAGGTCCGCAGGATGCCAGCACCAGTATGGCTGCAGCCGCAATCGTCCGACCGAGCATGCTGATTGCTCCATGGGACTTCGATTTTGCCGGACCAGGATCGCTGAACATATCAAATCTCATTGCTATGAAGTTTCATGCAGACTGCACAAACCGATCAGAGATTTTTATTCTGAATCAGACACTGATGCAGCAATTCCATTCCTCATGCCCGACAGACAGGTCGATTGGACATAGAAATGCTTCAAGAATGACAATGCCATTTCAGAACAGAACGAACCGGGATCTCACCAAAGACGGCGTTACTTGCTCGAAGACGCGTCGCGTTTCAAAGCTAACCAGCCTTTCTGGAAATCCGGGTCGAAAGGATGACAGACGTCGTCGTGCGCTCAACGCCTTCAATGGCGATGACTTCATCGATCGAGACCTCAAGAGTCGTGACCGAAGGCGCGCTGACGACCACGATCAGATCGAACTCTCCACTGACAGAATGAACCTCCTCAATCCCTTTCACATGATTCAACCGGTCCACAACTGCGTCCATTTGTTTGGCAGCGACGCGGACGAGAATATGCGCACTGACCCAGTCTCTCTGGTACGGCGCGGCCAGAATGCAGGAATATGACTCTATCACGCCTGCCGTTTCCAGACGTTCCAGACGCTTCTGAGCAGTCGATCGTGACACGCCCAGCGCTTTTGCCATGTCAGAGACACTCATGCGCGCCGAGCGCTTGAGCAATTCGATCATCGCATGGTCTTGTTCCGACAATTTAATCATTTTGCGTTTTTACTACATTAAATCGATCAATATTGACCAGCAATTTAGTCAAGTTTACCCTTACAAATCAACGCGACTTGCGTCCACCTTGAATTTCGAAATTTCAGGAGGACTTCGTGAACCGAGATCATCTTTTTCCATCTTATGCGCCACCAGAACTCAAATTTGTCCACGGACAAGGCAGCTGGCTGACCGAAGCGTCCGGAAGAAAATATCTCGATTTCATTTCGGGAATTTCAGTGAACACGCTGGGACACGCCCATCCTGATCTGGTTGCCGCGCTTCATGAGCAGTCGCAAAAACTCTGGCATTTGAGCAATATGTTCGATGTCCCGGGACAGGCTGAACTGGCAGACCGGTATTGCGAACTCACCTTCGCCGACCGGATATTCTTTACAAATTCAGGCACAGAATCGGTCGAGTGTGCGCTGAAGTCTGCACGAAAATATCAGGCGAAAGCGGGACACCCCGAGCGCATTACCATCATTGGCTTTGAGGGCGCTTTTCATGGTCGCACTTATGCCGCCGTGAATGCTGCCGGTAATCCAAATTATCTCACAGATTTTGGCCCTGCCCTTCCTGGCTATGCCCAGGCTAAATTTGGCGATCTGAGTTCAGTGAAAGCGCTGATTGATGACACGACTGCCGCCATCATTATCGAACCGATACAGGGTGAAGGCGGACTGCGCGCAGCAAGCCTTGAATTTCTGGAAGGCCTGCGTGAACTGTGCGATGCGAACGGTCTTCTGCTGATCTATGACGAAGTTCAATGCGGTGCCGGGCGGACCGGTCGCCTTTTTGCGCACCAATGGTCTGACAAAGCCGCGCCGGACATTATGGCGACCGCCAAAGGCGTGGGCGGAGGCTTCCCAATGGGAATGTGTTTTGCAACTGAAGCCGTTGCAAAACACATGACACCCGGCACACATGGCACAACCTATGGCGGAAACGCACTTGCGTCAGCCGTTGGGGCCGCAGTGTTGAACCACCTTGAATCACCTGAGTTTCTGGCGAAAGTAGAAAACAGTGCAAACTATCTGACCAACGCGCTGCACGGCCTCAAAACCACATTCCCGCAACTCATCGCTGACATACGCGGCAAGGGCTTGCTAACGGGTTTCAAGCTGGACGGCATCACCAATATGGACGTCCGAAATGCTTCACGTGATGGCGGACTACTGGTTGGCGTTGCTGGCGATAACGTTGTTCGGCTGGCTCCTCCACTGAATGTGGCGGAAGCCGAGATCGACACTGCTGTCTCTATCCTCAGAGGCGTCA